>CAYOHX010000164.1:0-11282 GCA_964403875.1 uncultured Anaerolinea sp.
GCCGCTCTCACACCCCAAAATGCGGGGTTCACCACGCCAACTCCCAATGACCCCGAATATCTACCCACGGCGGAAGGATGGGACGGGCGTTGAAAAGTTTCTACCACAATCCATAGATCGGGCCGGTGAAGTAAAAAATGACCATGCCAATCGAATTACCAAACGCGTGCGCCAGCACGGCGACCCACAAATTCTTGTTAAACTTCAACCACAACCAGCTAAAGACCAATCCGTCTATGGTTGAGAGCACCACGCCGATGATGCCCTGCTCTGTGTGCGCCAGGCCGAACAACAAACTAGAAATTCCAATCGTCAGCGCCAGGCCCAGCGGACCGCTGCCGAACAGGCCAAAGCCCAGTTTTTGCAGGTAGCCGCGATAAACTATTTCCTCGCCCAGGCCTGCCAGCGTCCAGGAAAGAACCAGGAAAAGCGCCAATTGCTCCAGATTGCCCTTCAAGTTGGAAAATCCGCTGTAGTCGATGGTCGTGCCCGTCACCCGGTTCAGAACAGGCATGCTGACAGCCACGTGGAAGAATTGCAACCCAAACGCCACGAGAAAAGCCACGCACGCCATGCGCAGAAAGGACTGGGGCCGCTTGAACCCAAGCGAACTCAACCCCTCGCGCCGAATGAGCAGCGAGAGGAAGATCATGCCCAAAACCACCAACGTAGGTATGAATAAATCCAAAAGGATCACCACGGCAGCGGCAACCAGCTCGAACAGCGTTACGATTTGCCAAACCCTTGCGTTTTTCATGTTTCTCACCCTTGTCGAGATATCTCTTCCTTTAAATATTGTGAAATTTTACACAATATATATACTACACCATTCCTACAAGAACTCCCCCGACAAGGGGGGAGTTCTTTACTGGTCAAATGGACAGGGCTAGGGGGCGACCAGCATGGATTGCACCAGCGCGTCCAACTGATTGAGATTGGGGGTGAAAGCTTCGGGCGGCTGAGAATTGAGCAAGGCCGTCACGGCGCCGTAGTAGCTGGCGAAATCAGCGTTGGGGTCTGCCATATCGGGGTAGGCAATTCCACCCGCTGGAAGGGGCGAATCGGCGGCGCTCGTCTCGGCCAAAACAGGCACGGTCAGCGGGAAGGTTGCCACGATGTAATAAGCGCCGTCGCGTGTCAACCCCTGGAACTGGTAGAACAATTCCTGGTTATTGGCCGGGGCCGGATATTGAGCGTACTGGGTCACAAAGCGCACGCCGCCGCCGTTTTGGAACGACAGCATCGAAATGTTCGCCGCGTAAGATTGCTGCGCATTCAAGAACGGAAGCGCGGGAAGCACGTCCGCGGTGGGGCTGACCGAGCCGTAAAGGAGATTATCCATCCGATGCACTGCCTCGAAAGCCGCCGGTAACAGCATGGCATATTCTTGCGCCGGGAAGACATAGATCTGCGGCTGAATCGCCGTGCCTTGCAGCACATAGTAATCACCCAAATTCACCAGCAGGTGGCCGGGAGTCTTTTCCCACCAGGCGGCATCGTCACTGTCCACCCGCGGCTGGTCGCTGCCGCTGGCTCCATTAGCAACCTGGGGCGGCACAACCATACTGAGCGGCGGGTAGGTCACCTCAAGTCCAGCGCTCTCGGTGGGTTGGGAGGTGACCGGCACAGCCTGGGTCAAAGCAATGAACACCTCGGGCGTGGGAGTAGCCGGTTCCGCGGTAGCCGGGGCAACCGGGGTGGCGGGAACAGCGGGCGGCTCCAGGTTCACGGAGGCGCAGGAAGCGCAACCCACCACAGCCAGCACAAATACAGATACGATCAAAAATGTTTTCTTCATAGTCTACTTCCTTTCGGTCATCATCATAGCCCGAAGGAAAGCAAAACTCCCCCGTCCTGGGGGGAGTTCAACCCTGGTCGATCAGACAGGCAGCAGAAGATTACCTTTTCTGCTGAGTTCGAGAATTCATTCGATGGTAAACACGCTTCATTTGCTGATAGATGAGCCGGAACACAGCGAAGCTTTCATCATAGGTGGCCCGGTGCTCGGCCCGCGGCGCATAGATTTTCTTGAAGGTTATCAACCGGGGAATATCATTGAAGCTAATTTCGCCCATACCGACTGCCCCAATCCAGGCCGCGCCGCGCGCATTCGCATAAATGGGATCGGCAACTTGCTTGATGTCTACATGGAGCACATCCGCGAAGATCTGGCACCACACATCCGATTGCGCCCCGCCGCCGACGATGTGAATGCTGCCCACGCTGCGGCCCAGGAATTTCTCCACCGGCGAAAGAAGCCAGCGTGTATTGAAAGCAACACCCTCCAGGAAAGCCCGGATGATATCTTCGCGCGTGTTGTTCAGCGATAGGTTATACAACCCCGCGCGCAGCGCGCGATCTTCCACCGGCGCGCGCTCCCCCCATATCCAGGGCGTATAGATCACCCCGTTGGCTCCCGGCGGAACGCGCTCAGCGATCTGGTCCAATACCTTGAAGATGTCCGGCACATCCGCTTCTTGCAACAGCTCATCCTTGTGGTAAATGACGTTGTCGCGCAGAAAGGTCAGATTTCCGCCCGCTGTCGCCTGCAATGCGGTCAGCAGGTACCGCCCCGGCACCGCGCACGGGATGGAGGCCAGGCTGGAAACGACATCTGTTTTCTTGAACGGCACGTGCGCCGCCATCCACGAGGAGGTGCCAATATACAGATGCGGCACATAATCCTCCACCGCGCCCGCCCCAATCGCCGCCGCGGTGGTGTCAATGGCCCCCGCCACCACCTGGACACTCACCGAAAGACCCAACGCTTCGGCCACCTCGGGCCGCAGCGCTCCGATCACCCGGGTACAAGGAATCACCGCTGGCAGCTTCTCGCGGTCAACCCCCAACAGGCGGATCAAGCCATTGTCATAGTAGAGCGCGTCTGGGTTGCGATTATCGGTCACCCACGAGGTAACGATCGAGTCGAAGCTGGCGGCGAACTCGCCCGTCAGGCGCAGATTGATATAGTCCAACACGTTCAAGAACTTATAAGTTCGTTCATACACTTCAGGTTGGGTGTCGCGAATGAACAGCATGTGCGCGGCAGGATCTTTTCCCGTGTGCGAGGGCAGCCCGCCCGTCAGGTGGACGAATTGCAGTGCTTTGAAGAGGTTTGCGCCGTCGATCTCGACTCCGCCGCCCAACTGGCGGTGCAAGTTCGCCGCCCCGCGCATATCCATCCACAAAATGCAGTTTCCTAGGGCCTGGCCGTCACGATCCACTGGCACTGTTCCCTCGCCCTGCGTTGAGCAACACACCGCCATCACCCTGGCGGCTTCCTCGCGGTGATGGGCCAACAGCCTGCCTGCTGCCGTGAGGAAGGCCTGCCACCATTCCTCCGGCGATTGTTCCGCGCCTCCGTCGGGCGTCAGAATCAACCGCACCGGTTCGGCTTCCCAACCCAAGACCTTGCCGCTAACCGTAATCAACGCGACCTTCATGCCCGACGTACCCAAATCTACCGCTAGAATAATATGTTCTTTGGTCATGGCATCCCGCCTAAGAACGAACCGGTTCTTTCAACAGGGTGACGATCCAGGCGCTAACAATCACCAATCCAATTGCCAACAGCAGGGCCGGGGTGAAAGAACCCTCCGGGGTTTGCAGAGCTTCCATGACATACACAAATACTACCGAGGCCTGCCCAAACAGTTGGATCAAACCGTTCGAGGTGCCCTCTGGCGTGGGCTGGGTCACCTCGGCAGCGTACTGCATCCCGATTGGACTGGTGCTAACCAGGAAGAAACCCATTCCAAAAGCAGAAACAAAGAGCAGCCACGGGCTGGCCGCAAAAGTCACCCCCACCAAACCAGGAATCGCCAGTAACAGCCCCAACAAGATGTAAGGCTTGCGCTTGCGTTTTCGATCCGAAATGGGCGGAATGGTCACCGCGCCCAGCACACCCCCCACCAACATCAAAGCTCCCAGCGTGCCTGCATCAGTGGGCGTGAATCCGCGCGGGCGGATGATATTTTCCACCCAGGTAGTCACGCCGTTGAACACGCCCAATCCGACGAACGAGACAAACAGGTACAGCCAGAAAGACTTCACCGAGAGAGCATGCTTGAGCCCATCCAACATCAAAGCGCGCGCCTCACTTCCCGCGGGACCGGGCGGGGTAGCGGGCTTTTCGCGGGCTAAAGCCACAAACAACACCGCAGAGAACGCCGCGATGCCACCGTAAATCAATTGCACCTCAGGGATGGAAATGCTTTCAGTCAGGATAGGCGTGAGCACCATCCCCAATGCCGTTCCGACCAGATTGGCCAGCGTGACCAGCCCCACCGCCGTGGCTCGTTCTTCCACGGCAAACCAATTAGCGGGCACTTTCGTCCATGCGTTGAGTAAAAATGGCTGCGCCGCCGCGATGCCAATGGTACTCCACAAAACCAGCGAATAGTTGCCCCCGGCAAAGCCACGCAACAAACCAAACACCCCCATCAACACCGCGCCAATACTGACGGCGGGCTTGAACCCATAGGTATCAATGATCCAAGAGACCGGGATAGACAGCGGAATAAAGGCGATCATGAACGACATCGCCAGGAAGCCGATCTGCAAGTCGGTTACTCCATAGAATGCCGCCGCCGGTCCCGTGATGGGCGCGTAGGTGATCCACAACATTTGGATGGTCAGGTTGATAAACATGAACACGCCCAGCACGAGCCAACGATACTTATAGAGTCTGTAGTCGGTTGCCACGCTGCCTCCTGCTAGCCGCTAGGCGCATGCCGCCAGAACGGTTTCAAAGCGATTCAACGCATCATCGATGACCGCATCGGTATCCGCAAGAGAAGTATACATCCGTGAGCCCGCCAGGGTGATCAAACCCTGCGACATATATGCCGCGCCCATTTCTTCCATCATATGCTTGCGCGGCTTGAGCTCCTTTGCCAGCCGCAGCGGGTTGCGCAGGTCCAGCAGCATCACCCCCGAGGTCTCCAGGTGAACAATCGAACCCTGGTTGTAGGCCACAAACGGCAGGTTGTGTTTCTCGATAATCGCCTGCAAGCCTTTGGTCAGCCGGTCGCCCGCCCGCCCGGCAATCACCGGAGCCTGGGTGCGTTCCAACTCCAACAGCGAATAATACCCCGCCGCGCAAGACATGGGGTTGGCCGAAAGCGTCCCGCCCACGTAAGCGCGCTCGCCCACCCCGCCGATACCCGCCGCAAAGCGCATGATCACGTCGGTGCGTCCGCCCACCCCACCGGCCATCGGGTATCCCCCGGTGATGCATTTACCAAATACGGTCAGATCGGGTTTGACGCCAAAATAACCCTGCGCGCCGCCCAAACCCATTCGAAAGCCAGTCACCACCTCGTCAAAAATGAGCAGCGCGCCAAATTCATCGCACAGCTCGCGCACCTTCTGGTTGAAGTCAAACGGCACTGGGCGCGTGCCCGATTCCGGCCCCAATGGCTCCACGATCACCGCCGCGGTTCCACCCATCAACTGATTGAGGAACAACTGCCGCTTCAACGCTCCCAGGCTGTTGGGGAAAAACTCTTCCGTCGACGCAGTCGCGCCCAACGGAATACCTTTGGCTTCCAGTCGCCCCGTTCCCGGCACATGTAAACCAAACACCATCGGATCGCTCCAACCATGATATGCCCCGCCCACCTTGATCACATACTTCTTCTTGGTGTAGGCCCGCGCCGCCCGGATGGCAGCCATCACACTCTCGGTGCCCGAGCCCAACATTCGGAACATCTCCACGGCAGGCATGAAGCGGTTAATTAACTGAGCCAGCTTCAGTTCATACTCGTGGAACAGGCCTGTCACTGGCCCACAGGATTCCAACAGCTCCATGATTTTCGCCCGCACGGGAGCATAATTGCTGCCCAGCAACGTAGGCCCACCCGCCTGCAAAAAGTCGATATAGCGGTTGCCATCCACGTCCCACAGGAACGCGCCATCGGTTTTTTCGATCGCTATCGGAAAGGGATAGTTGAAGGCCAGGTTGTGCTGCACCCCGCCGGGAATATACTTCTTTGCTTCGTCCGTCAGTTCCTTAGAGCGTTTACAGCGGTTGTCAAAATACCCCAGGAATTCTTTCATCTTCTCCCGGTTGACCGGCTGCATGGGTCGGCTGATCAAGTTGTTCAGTTTCGCGTAAACCTGATTGGTGTCGTGATACTCGCTAATCGCATACTGTTGTTCGCTCATCTTATTCTCCACTGGTCACCGTCTCGTTCTGTTGGATCCTGGCTTGATCTTTGCGCAGCTTGGAAAAAGCAATCTCGCGCACCACCACCGGAATTTTGCTGATCTTCTGCTCGCTACAAATTGCCAGCAAGTAAGCCAGGGAACATTTTTCGAGAATTTCCACGTTGTGGACGGCTCGCTCCATATCATGCCCAAACACCAACGCCCCATGATTTTGCATCATATAGGCGTTGTTGTGATTCTTCACATGCCTGGCAATCTGCTTTCTGAGCATCCCCGTCCCCGAGGGGGCGTACGGGACGATTTCCACACTGCGCCCCAGGAAACGAGCCTGCTCGTCAAACAAAGCCGGGATGGGCTTGTTGATCATGGTCAGGGCGCTGGCATATACCTGGTGAGTGTGAATGATGGCCTTCACATCCGGCCTGACTTGGTAAATGGCTCCGTGCATAGATGATTCCACCGAAGGTTTGCGCGCCCCTTCCAGCACATTCAAGTCGAAGTCCAACACGCAAATATCTGCCGGGATCATTTTAAGATAATCGTAATTCGAGGGCGTGATCGCAAAGGCGTCCTTACCAGGTATCCGGACGGAGATATTTCCTCCGGTGGCCATCAGATAGCCCTTGTGGGTCAGGTCTTGCGCAGTGTCCACCACCAACCGTCTATATTCTTCTATTGAGTCCATGGGAAACCTCTTTATTGAGCAACGGGTTCAAATGAGAGGGAGAAAGGCCAATCTTTACATTGTAAAGATTGTAACGCAAAATCTTTACGTCGTCAAGATTGAGCGATATAATCATTTCTATGACCGAGAAAAGCTACCACCACGGCGATCTAAAAAACGCCCTCATCCAGGCTGGGATTGAAATCTTGGCCGAGGAAGGCATCGGCGGGTTGAGCTTGCGCAAAGCAGCCCGCAAAGCCGGAGTCAGCCATGCCGCGCCTTATGCCCACTTCGCCGACAAGCAGACACTCATTGCAGCCATTGCTGCCGATGGGCACCGCCAAATCAACGAACGCCTCCAGGCGGTTTTAGCGGCTCACCCCAATGACCCCTTGCGTCAATTCACTGGCGCCGTCTGGGCTTACGCCCAATTCGGTCTCCAATCCGCCGCGCATTACAAAATTACCTTTTCCGGCGCCATTCAAGATGAGCATGGGTTCCCCGAGTTCATCGAAACCTCGCAGCGGAATATGCAAATTCTAAAAGATATCATCGAACGCTGCCGGGCCGCTGGCATCCTCGATTCTGGCAGCCTGGACACCGAACTACAAGCCCTCAGCCTGTGGGGTCTCATCCACGGGCTGATCTCCCTGATGATCCAGGGCCAGCTTCCCAGCAGCCTGGTACAGCGCATCCCCCCCGAAGATTTGGTCATTGCCACCCTCCGGCAAGTGGTGCGCGTGCCCATTGACAGGCAAATGCTTTCCTAATAAGGCCTTTGATTCGCACTCACCGTTCAAGGTGCGCTTTATCATTGACCTGGCCTACTTTCAAAACGCCTTGCTTGCGGTCATAAACCAGGGTGCTGATACTGCAATTTTCCACTGGCACAAACTGGAAGCGCTTCTCCTGCCCCATCCCCAAAATCGCGCTGAGCAGCACCATAATCACGCCTCCGTGGGTCACAACCGCTACATTTTCATTCGTCTCTTTCAAAATCTCAGCAATCACCGGCTGAACGCGCTTCAGCACATCCGCCCCACACTCGCCTTGCGGATAGGGCAAATCGACCTCATGCTTGCTCCATTCCTCGCTTAACGCTGGAAACGCCCGCCATCCCTTCGTCCAAATTTCACCCATGTTGATCTCACGAAGCTCCGCTTTCAATGTGATGCTTGCGTGCGTATAGAGCTGGAGGATTTGCGCGGTTTGTCGGGCACGCTCCAGATCGCTGCTGTAAATCGTCCGAATGGCGAACTTTTGCAGGCGCTGCCCCAAGAGGGTCGCCTGCTCGACGCCTGTTTGATCCAACTGTGGGTCAGGACACTGCTTTTCTGGATGGATACTCAAATCGCTCACTGTTTGCCCATGCCGGATCAAGTAAACATTCATGTTCGCTCCAATGATGTGGGTTGTTGCTTTTCTCATAGGCCGGGCATCCATTCTGTTGCCCCCTGCCCAATAATTTAATAGATTCCGGGAAACAGACGGTAACGCACCCGCCGGGCATAAGCTGAATAACCTGCCAGCTCTTTCTGCAGCGTCCGATCCTCCAACCTCGTGCGGACCACCACAACCACCAGCGCGACCAACGCCGGTAATATCGTCCACAACGAACTAAATGCCAGAACCATCCCCGGTAGCGGAATTACATTGCCCGCATACCCTGGATGGCGCACCACGCGATAAGGCCCGCTGTCACAAACTGCGTGCCCGCGCTCTGTTTGGATGCGCACCGTGCCGGAGAAAAAGCGGTTCTCCGCCAAAGCCCACGTCCCAAAGGCATACCCCAGAGCGATCAACCCCAAACCCACCAGGTTGAGCCACAGCGAAAACCTCGGCGACCACTCAAAGCGGTGATCCAACCCCGCCACAATCAGCAGTGGGAATGAGTTGCCCACCGCCATGAGCGGAGCCAGCACTTTGTCCCAGGGCTTCACCCCCTCCGCCGATTCAGATGTCGCCCGCTCGGCCAGCAAACCGGGATGTTTTCGTTCGGCCCACAGCCGCCCGCCAATCCCCGCCGCCAGGAAAAGCAAAGTGAAGACCCAGGCTTGCCACCAGCCCCAATCCCCTGCGCACAAGAACAGAATCAGTGGAATCAACAGATAGGTAGCCACCAGGCGCACCCACTGCCGCGGGCTCAGACTCTCCGGTTTCGTGTTCATGCTGATTCTCCTCCTCACGAACTGCCTGATACCATTGTACGGTACATCCACCGTACCACGGTGCCGTGAAATTTCTACTGAGGGCCGGTTCCTCCGGTTGGGCGCACATCCTGGTTAAACACCATCTTCCAGCCCTCCTGACGTCTCTGCCACACCGAGCTCACATAATAACTACCTGCGAAATCTGACATGGGGGAGTTTTCACCACCGAAAGTCGCCGTATAGTGCAGCAAGACAACCTCATCGCTGAGCGCTTTCACTCTGAATTCACTCAACACGCAGGGCGGAAAATGAATTTGTGGAAGAAGCCGCGCCTCTTCAGCCCCCGAACTGCGCATTCCGCCTATCACCATCCAGGCATCCTCTGCCACCAGAGCCTGAAAGGCAGTCACGTCTTGCCTGGTGATGGCATCCCACACCCCCTTTTCCATGGCAATGATGTCCTCTTCTCGAATTGGTTGCATCCTGTTCACCCTCCCTCTTAAAGTTATCCTCATTTTACCAGCGCTCTTTAAAGTGGGGTGTCCCAATCAGTCCGAACCGATCAAGTGTTAGAATTGCACAAAACCAATCTTCCGTCTACGCAAAAAGGCAGTTATGAAACAATCCATCGTGCACATCGCCCTGGTCGTCCGAGATTATGACGAAGCCCTAGATTTTTACCTCAATAAGCTCAACTTCACGCTCATTGAAGACACCTACCAGCCAGAACAGGACAAACGCTGGGTGGTGGTAGCGCCACCCGGCTCCAGTGGAACCACGCTGCTGCTGGCCAGGGCATCCAAACCCGAGCAAGAACCTTTCATCGGCAACCAAGCGGGCGGGCGGGTCTTCCTGTTCCTCAACAGCGATGATTTCTGGCGCGATTACAACGCCATGCGCGCCAAAGGAATCCGGTTCGTGCGCGAGCCCAAACAGGCGGATTATGGCCTGGTTGCCGTTTTTGAAGACCTGTATGGCAATCTGTGGGACCTGCTCCAATTCAACGACGACCACCCCATCGCAAAAAGACAAGGTTAACCCGAGATTGTCTCCCGCGTAAACCCTGTCTTCATCAAGCAATGCGCCTCAAGAAAGGCGTGAATTTTCCAACAAGCTGTCGGGAATTGGCTGCGCCTTGCGAAGCAGCACCAGGCCGTAAATGAACAGCGGCAAGAAGATCAATACCGTGAGCAGCGCAATCATGGGCTCCAGCGGCGCGCTGGGACCATTAACCACTGCTCCCGGAGTCAGTTCACCCAGGTTCCCCGCAAAGTCAAACGCCGCGTGCAGCAGCATGACCGGCCAGATAGTCCGGTTGCGAAGCAAGAGAGCAGCGAAAATCACCCCGAAGAACACGCAGTAAACAATCTGCGCCAGAACATTCACCAGGTGAGCGCGTCCCATAATCAGATTTGCCAGATGCGCAAGACCGAACAAAGCACTAGAAATCAACACCCCGGTCACCAAACCTTTTCGCGTTGAGCCCCGTTTTTGCAGAATTGGCACAAGCACCAACCCTCGCCCCATGACTTCCTCCACCCAACCTGTGGACAGATTGACCAGGGCGTAGAGCGCCAATACACTCGGATTCGTGTCAATCTTGACGGCTCCAGTGATAAAGTCGGAAGCATTGAGCAAGCTGTATACGACCAGGGGCCAACCCAGCCACAGCGCCCGCCAATAAGATGGAGGGGTAAATCCAGCCTGGCGTGCCCACCCAAAACGCCGCAGAAGCCACCACAGCGCCAGGCCCACCAATCCTTGTTGCACAATAAGCGACACATATTGCGCGGCTTGTTGACTCATAGTTGACTCGAACAAGCGCTGCAACGGGATTTCCGTGCTGACGAACGAAAACAGGATTACGATGACCGCGAAAATAAACGGTCGGTTTACAGCAAAAGCCTTCATCTTTTCCAACATAGAAACCTTCCTTTGAGCGGCGCGGAACTCACTCCCGTCCCACGCCATCGCTCAATAATAAGATTGGGTAATCTTATCAAGCGGCTGTCTCAAGAAGGTTTTTTAATTGTTGCAAAATTGTCGCGGGGGCGTCGAACAATAAAAAAGCCCTTTCTGGTTCCCTGGATTTGGGTGAAAGGGCCGAAACTCATACACTGAGCCACCGAAGGGATTCGAACCCTTGACCTGGCGTTTACGAAACGTCTGCTCTGCCAGCTGAGCTACGGTGGCGCGCCGGGTATTATACCTTATCCTGGCCGAAACGCAAGACAAAATCTCTCCCGGGTGCGTTTCAATTTCTGGGGGAAAAGTAGGCGGAGCGCCAGCGGTCAGAG
>CAYOHX010000165.1:0-11204 GCA_964403875.1 uncultured Anaerolinea sp.
TGTTGGTTCGGAGAATATTAGTTTTAAAGTACTTAACTGGGAAGAATCAGTAGCGGCAAAATATAAAGTCTCTGCTACTCCAACATTTTTTCTCATAGACAAGGATTTGCGGATCGAAAACTCTGGGTTTGTTGACAACTCGAATGCTTTGGAAATATTTTGTAAACTAGCCCGCTAGTATGTGGGTCTTTTAGGAACTCTATTTTCTATAGTAACAGAAATGATACAATGCTCTTCGGAACATATCCGAATAAAAACGGATGGATTTCTAGGTTCTGCTCGATATGAAAAAAACAAATTTACTCTCAAATATTTGTAATTTATTTTTATTTGTATTGATTGTAGCTGGCATAGCCTTTCGCTTCCTCGGTATGAATTGGAATTCAGGTACAAATTTACATCCAGACGAGTATGGATTGACTAACACTCTGACTCAGCTATCCTTTCCCCAATCATTCGATGAGTACTTCAATACACGGTTATCTCCTATAAGTCCATACAACAAATACGATTTTGTCGGGCAATTAACACACAATGGACCTGATAACAGAATGCGTTGGGGGCAATGGCCGTTGATCTTGATAAGGGGATTGGCTGAAATAACTGGCAACACCGGTTATAACGAGTTAAGGATGATGGGAAGGTATCTGTCGGCGTTCGTTGATACATGTACCCTCTTATTTTTATTCTTGATCGGGAAAAGATTGTATGGCCTCAAGGTTGGGTTGTTAGGGTGTGCGTTCTCCGGATTAGCTGTTATGCAAATACAACAGTCACATTTCATGACAGTTGATAACTATGCTGTGTTTTTTTCTACGTTGGTATTGTATGCGGCTGTTCGAATCTCACAATCGCCTCCGCTTGTCCGCGAACCTGATAATGGCGAAAAAATCTTTGCTCCTTACCGGATAAACCAATCCGTATTCACATCCTACATCTTATTTGGGATTGCATTGGGGATGGCATTAGCCTCTAAAATCAATCTTCTCCCTCTTGCAGGATTGGTGTTAATTGCGTCCTTTGTCAGCATCGCTGACCTCAAGCTAAAACAGAGGTCAGACATCAACAAAATTTTTATCACTGCCGGGGTATTAATCTTAGTTTCATACATTGCAACTGTTGGAACATTCCGTATTACACAACCGATGAGTTTTCGATCTTCCGTTGGTGACACAAGCCTATTCACTCTTCAATTCAACGCAGATTGGACGGAAAGTATGAAAGTCTCCATGGCGGAGAGTAAGGGCGAAGCGGGAGGTCCACCTTCTGAGCAATGGGCGGATCGCCCCATGATCCTCTTCCCGCTCATAAACCTTGTGATTTGGGGAATGGGGGTTCCCTTGGGGGCGGCTTCCTGGTTTGGATGGGGCCGAGCTGTCTGGCAAATTCTGAAGGGTAGGGCCAGTTGGCGACAAAACATTTTGCCAGTGGTTTGGGCGGGCGGTTTTTTCTTTTTTATGGCGACCCGCTGGGTTAAATCGATCCGTTATTTCTTACCCATTTATCCATTTTTATGTTTATTAGCTGCCTGGGGCTTACTAAATTTCGTAAATCATATAAAAGATGATCCGCGGTCTCGGGCTTTGATTCCTCGAACTCTTAGCATATGTTTACTAATCGCGGTGGTTATCAGCACCTTCTCCTGGGCATCTGCATTCACCCAGGCTGTTTATTATCAACCCAACACGCGAGTACGTGCGACCCGTTGGATAATACAGAACATTCCAGGTCCCCTTCACTTACAGCTAGTATCTGGCAACCAAACCAAGGCTATACCAGTACCTATTGCGGACGGCACGGTAGTTAGTTCGACCGATCCGCTCCAGCTACCCCTAAATACACGGAATGAAGGAGTATTGACCTCCGTTACGCTCCCGCACATTCTCAATCCTTCTAATCATTCAGCCAATCTGACGATAAAAATTAGCCTTCTTGAAAACCCGTTGGAAATTGTTGGGCAAGTATCCATGTTGGTTTATCCGTCAATAAAACTGCGCGGTGATATTGTCAGCGGCGAATTTCGTGAAGGAGTCATAACATCCAACCTGGATTATCTGGTGACAATTAGTACAGATTCTACCGAAGGGCTGGCCATATTCCAAAACACCATCGCAGCGGAAGATTGGGATGAAGGAATTCCTGTGCCTCTTGATGGATATGATCCTTATGGTGGGCTATATCGTGGCATAACAATGCCAGTTCGTTGGACAGATGACGATTCCAAACGTGAAATCATACTGAATAACCTGGAGCAGGTAGACTACATAACGCTATCAAGCCAACGAGCTCTGTGGAGTGTTTGCCGACTACAGCAAATGTACCCAATGACGATTCAATATTATCGAACACTCTTTGACGGCCGACTTGGTTTTGATCAAGTTGCATCATTTCAAGCGCCTTTGAAGATCGGCCCTCTACAAATCTCCGACGCAGGCGGAACCATAGCTTGGGGGAGCCAGCCTAGTTTACCGGTTTTTAACTTTAACCTCTTTGCCGCTGAAGAGGCTTTTACTGTATATGATCACGCACCTGTATGGGTTTTTAAAAAGAGTGTGGATTATACATCTTTGAACGCGTCAACAATTCTTAATTCAATTGATCTGTCACAAGCCGAATATCAATCTCCGTTTTCAACTAAAGTGACACCTATTCGATAATCATTAATAAAAAAACTACCTTGAGTTTAGAATTCAATTGAGATCAGCACCTTAACAAAAGTGGAATTACTGGTAAGCATGATCAACTGTTCTGAAATGATATGGTGTGCCTTGAGTTGTGAACGGAACAATTCGTATGCGACATCCTCTCCTGGTGGCTATATCTTCTATGTTGCTCATCCTTGATAAAGGATCTGACAAAATTACATTGAAGAGATGAAATGGGTAAGCCTGACCTGGTCAAGAATATAAATGTCCTTGACCAGGTCGATTACCGTTGTGATCAAACCTAAAGGAATAAATCTTGAGACACCGATACCAAATTACCTTATGTTTACTGTTGAGCGTTTCGATCCTGATAGGTTGTAGTAGCATCTCTCCTGCTCCACCGAACCCACTCCCTTCCGCAACCATGCCCAGGAGTCAAACGCCCATAGGGCAGACTCGGTCTGTTCTCCAAGCGACGCCAACGGACATCCCGCTCCCACTATCAGCTACCCCCGAAGCAACGCGCACTTCAACACTTACAACACCACTCCCGCCATCCGCAACCCCTGAAAGGGCACCCGCCGCAACAGCGACACCCGCGTCCATGAGGGTTATCAAAGAGGAAAACGGTTGGGTCACCTATCGGAATGAGATCATTGGCTATGAAATCAGCGCGCCAAAGAGTTACCGAGTCACAGGGGAATTTCCTGAGGTTGGGTGGATTGGGCACGGCCTGTTAGGACCAGCCGTGCCGGACGAGGAAATTGCCAGACTGCTTGCAAAGTATTATGGAGAAAGCCTGAATATCTGGATGAGAGAGTCCGACTCATCCGACCAGGCCCAACCCTGGATGATCGGCATTTACGCTTATGACATCCTGGTAAAAAAGTTAGGTGCGGTGATCAGCCCTGGGGGTGTTGGCGATTACGAACTGGCCAAAGCCAGGGAGACGCTCACGATTGATGGGCAATCCTATGAAGTCACATTTACGGTGTTACGAAAGAACAACCAGGCGGTACAGGAACTGGCCGTTCTCTATCTAGAAAAAGATGGGGTCGAGTTCGTGTTTGGATATACTCAAGAAAAAGATGATCCAGAAGCGTACCTAACCTACCGAAGGGAGGTATGGCCAATAATGCGTCGGATTATTGAATCGTATAAGCATCTACCATCTGAAAAGTAAGAGTTCGGTCTGGATACCCAGATCCTGATCCGCAACCTGATCCCATTGCAATTCAGTTGGAGGGACTATCCTTAGCGTATGCGTTTCCTTTCTTGTCTGCTCAATTTGTACCAACTCCAGGAGTATAAGTTATGTCTGATCCGATTTTCTTGATTGTCTTCGCTATTGTATTTTTCCCTCTCTTTCTCATCAACTTCGATAGGATTTATAAGACACAAAAAGAGATAGTTGAATTGTTGCGGGATATTGATCGAAAATTGGCCCGGAAAAGCGACAAAGATAGGTGAACTTCTCGTTGGTTGTCTAAAGGGCAAGAGCGAGCAGATTATATGGCGTATCACATACCGGGGTGGATTTATAAGATGATCAATTCGGCTAAGAGTTGGTAAGGCAAACGGATAAGAGAATCAAGAATTAATTCCTGGTTCTGGGGATCATCTTCCTAGTGAGTCGCACGAATCAACCACCCAACAGAGAAAAGATAATGCCAGGCGTTACACTTAAGTGGCTAACCAAAATCGGACACGAATATGAGTGAAGATAAGGTAGAAACTGGAATCGCGCCAGATACATTTTCCTGTTTTCACCCCACCTCCGCCGGCGACCGCACTCTCACAATCAATAACCCGTTGTGATTAAAACCCACACGGTCATGGATTTTTGGCCGCTACCAGTTGGAAATCGGCTGAGAAGGTCAGCGATCCCTGGGCGTGGCTGATGGCGCAGCACCTCCAGTACGCACGAGCCGAATTCGGGTAGCAAGACTCCAGGGTGGGCCGGCTTCCGAGCCATCAGCGAACAGCGGTTTGGTTGGGAATCACCTTGTCATCTCCCCCACCTCCGCTGGCAACCAAATTCGAATAATCAACAATTCGTTGCGGCTATAACTCGCTCGTCTGGACGATAACATCGTAAACTATCTCACAGATGACCTGCCCTACGAGCACACCTACACGGTGGATCCCGCCTGGGCCGTCGTGGGCAGCTACACCATCGTGGTGCGGGATCACCTGGGCCATACGACCGAGGTCCCGCTGAACATCGTCAGCGATTTCACACCCCCGACCATCGCGGCGGTGAACCTGCCGGACAACCCCTCCTTGCAGTTCGACGTGGCCTGACATGCCGCGGACGGGGATTCGGGCATCCACTCCTACGAAGTGCAATACACGTGCAGCGGCTGCATGCATGCAGCCCGGAATGCTGCCTTCGGTGGACACGACCAAACACAGCGCCTCCTTCACCGGCCAGAATGGAGCGTCCTACTCCATCTCGGTGCGCGCCAGAGACCGGGTTGGGAACGTCTCGCAGTGGGTATCGGTAGATCCCGTCACTGTGCAAACCGAGACGAAGTACTACCTGTTCGGCGGCAGGCGCGTGGCGATGAGCCAGGGGAGTGCGGTATACTACTTCCATACCAATCACCTAGGCAGCGTGGTCCTGACCACCGATGCCGCCGGCGCGGCGCTGAGCCAGACGCGCTACCTGCCCTTCGGTGAGGAGCATTGGAGCAGCGGCGGGAACTTGAGCGACTTCATGTATACCGGGCAACGCAATGACAGTTACATTAACTCAATTTGTTTGCGCTCCCGGTATTATTCCGAAACCGGCCGTTTCTTGACCAAGGATACTTGGCAAGGGATTCTAACCCTTTCTATGTCCCTCTCTTTTACATATTTTTTCTTAATCAAAGAAGAGGCTTTGTGGAAATCAAGCCAAACAGCCGAGTTAAGAAGCTGCTTGTTGGAAATTTTATACAACAATGACGAGCAAGAAATTCGTTAAATCAAAACTATCGGTATAAGTTCCGACCCCTGGGACTTGGTATAGCCAAATAGAGGGTAAAAATTAGGAAAGTTGAATTTCCCTCTATATATAGGGGGCCAAGTCTCATCTTCCATTCCCATACATAATAATCCCACATGCCTTATGAATTTTCATAGGGCATGTGGCATTTACTGACCTCCCTGTTCTGGAGGTGCTCCGATCATGATATTTGGGGAAGGTGGAGAATTGCTATTCTTGCGGTCGGTTTCCGTTTGCCGGGTAGCTCTGAAAGGAATAGGGGATCTTCTGACAAAGCTACATGAGCATTGAATGAATCATTCAATGCAGAGATGATGACCCCTTTTACACAAAACCGTGGATAGAATGATATTCCCCACAACCTTCACATGGCAAGCTGATTCCATAAGTGCAGCGATTACAACGCGTGCAATGCCATTCGCGCCAGTCACGGCAGTGGTTGCATATTTCGCAGTGCCAGGTTTGATTCTTTTCCACAACCATTCCCCAGCAAAACGAGTACCAGTAGGGCTCTTGGCACTGCGAACACGAGTAGGTGTCAAGCAGCAGGCGAAGCGGAACGGTTTCGTGCTCGCATGGCAGTTGGTAATTTTTGCTCAACTCGTCCTCTGTCAATGCCTTTACTATAGAGATGTTTTGGATAGCACAAATGGACAGATGTTGAACATCTACACCGTTGAGTGGATTTTGGCAACCGTGGCATCCGCACTGTTCATCACAAGGTTCATTGTTTTTAAGACAAGCACAGCGCCGATTCTGGCAGTGAGTCTTGCAGTTGCAGTGAATTTTCTTAATCTTGTTGTGCATTGATCACCTCAGCCCTGGCGCGGCTACATCGAACAATTCAATACACAAGCTCGACACTGTAATGTTCTTCGTGTTTTGCCAACCCCATGCATTTTTCGCACAGCACCACTTCCTGACCTTGTTTCTCAGAACAGGTAATACAAATCCAGGTGGCAACCGTCTGATTGCCATGTTCCTTGCAGCGTGTGCAGTACTTGTGCTTCGGTTTATTGCGTGCCACTTCACGCGGATACTTAATGTCCGGTTGCGGGTCGCTAATAGATCTTAAGGTCAGGGTATGTTCGATCCAATCACCAAAGTCGTAGACATACTTAAGCATATCTCCGACTTGTAGACCTAGGCTAGAAACCTGAAAACCGGCTGCCTCCCCCTCCTCGAATGGGTTGATGCTCCCGATATCAACTTCACGATAACGTTTCTGCTTCCCGGTACCGCGGGTGATCAATTTCCAGAACCAGGAAAGGTGATCAGAAGTATCGTGATTGAAGTAACTTCGTAATTCTTTATCTAGATCGAAGAGTGTTTGATCTCCCAGAATTTCGATATCTCGCCAGGTCGATGGTCGATGTTTGAAAGCAGCGCGAAAACGATAGACTTCCTTTTGAGATCTCTTTACAGGTTTCATTTCAGGCTTCGCCTTTGGTGAAACTTCCTTGTTAAACATATTTGCATTGAGAGAATCCCACAGGGTGTGGCTTTCTGCGTAACGGATATCAAAGCCATCCGTCTTCATCCGTTCATCCTGTCTTAGGATGAAATGCCAATGATCGGGCGGGCAGCCAGCTTTATCGGGTAGCTGGGCATATAGTGTTGGAAGGGCTTTAAATAGATAAATGGACTCATACCTGGCGTTTTCTAACATGGTGTAGAGCATATCTGCTACTATCTGATTGGTCTCATTGATCTGTTTTGATCGTTGTTTTTCCAATGGCTCGCGCTCCAGGCGGAAGGTGCCCCTTTCCCAATCCTCTATCGTTACCAGAAGATGATCCTTGGGTCCCATTTTTTGTTGCCGGAACCATTCCTTTAGCACGATCCATCTTGTTTCGATCGTGTATGCGCCAAAAATCGGGCTTTTTTCCTCGCGGGTTGTGACCTTAATTTTGAATGGAATGGGTCCCCCAGCTCTATCCATTAGCATCATATTGTCTACTTCTAATAACCGCGGGAGAAAATGATCAAACTTGTCTGCCAGGATGGCCTCCCGGTTGATCATTTCTTGATTCAGTCGAATGCGAAATCGTGCTCCTTTGTATGCCAAAGGAACAGCCAGCACATGATCGGTGTCCAAATAAATTAGCACTCCACCTTCAAATTCGCGCAGTTTGTTTCTTACCAACTGGTGCGGATTTTTTGAGGCGGTCGCTTTCAGTGCTAAAACTCCGTCCACCAGTTTGTCCACTGCAACCGGGCCTCCGGCCGCCGACAAAATCTGCTGCACTACTTCTTCGTAAGTCGGTCCTTCCTCGCGTCTCATGTCACCTCTTTCTACTTTTGCCAGCTCGGACGTTCTGTTGTCCTGATACGCCCGGAGTTTTGAAATGTTTTGGATCCACTTTTTCTTTAAATATCCGGTAATGGCGTTTAAGCCGTTCGATATATGCTGGATCTTTCAGTAAGGTATCGCGAACAAGCCTCAGTAGTGCGGGTGCTAATTCGGATTGCTGACTGGTGGGATTTAGAATAGGCCCTTGCATTTCTTGAATAAGTTGTGGATCATTTCGCCGGTACCAGCGAGCGTAAAATTCGCTGTCTTCCCATCCATAAGCAATGACCGCTACGTCTTTGCCGCGTTTGCGGGAAACCACATTGAAAAACACTCTCTGGCAATCACAGTTTTCGTCATTACAGTACAGTTCGAGAAAACCGTATTCATCATCGGGCAGATCGGGGTTGTTACGAATGGTGATACTGCGCGTTTCTCTCATGGCAATTTCTTTGAAGCGCTCATAAAATGGTTCGTAAGGCATAGTTTGGCTCTTTAGATCTGTTTGATTATATCTAGCAAATTTTCTGTTTCGTTCCAAATCAATCGACCGGTTTCTTACAAGAGTGAATGAGTCCACTGAAAAAAGTTCGTTTTACCAAAGGCTCTGTGCAAAAGTAATGTCATTATCAACTATAACAAAAATTGTTCGCTGAACGTCATTAAAACGCCGAAAAACCTGCCCAAGTGGGAATCCCGTATCCGTTCTTGAATTTGAGGGTTTTCAGTAGACTCATCTGTAAGATTATCCACTTTTCTTACGGCAAGGTTAGCGTATACCCAATTGCTTTATAACCCTTCTTTCTTTTCCCAAACATCCCTGCGAGCACGGGTACCTGATCATCTACGTAGTCATAGATGATCACCTCTTTTTTGCGCTCGTAATTGCGGTGTAGCCGACCCGCATACTGAGCAATTGTTCCTCTCCAGGCTACTGGTAAGGCCAAAAATAATGTGTCAAGGCGAGCGTCATTAAACCCTTCGCCCAAATAACGTCCCGTAGCAATAATTAGGCGTTCGTCGTCATCGGGAATATTCTTCAATTGCTCCATGAGTGCGTTCCGCTGTTTTTGTCCCAGGCCACCGGCTAAAAGAATTATATTCTTGACTTTACCGTTTAGAGCATCAGCAAAGTAAGTGAGGTGTTCCCGGCGCTCAGTAAGCAACACTGGAGACCGTCCGGCCTTTATTGCCTCCAAGATGTCATTAACAATCATTTGATTTCGCACCATGTCTATTGTGAGCATCGCATAGATTTCTTGAATGCCCGGCTCTGGGGTGTTTTCCATTCGACGTGGCAGCACAAAGTTTGTTCTGCGAACAATAACTGTATGGGTAAACAAACGCGCAGCGGCTTGCTGGCGATCATCCACACGATATCGGATGGGGCCACATTGCATGAAGATAATGGGGTGGTGGCCATCTTGTCGGGTGACGGTAGCAGATAATCCAATAACGAACCTGGCTTTTGCCTGCCGGATCACTTGTTCGAAACTAGTCGCCGAGATATGGTGACATTCATCAACAATAA
The DNA here is from genome assembly GCA_964403875.1 of uncultured Anaerolinea sp. Lineage (GTDB taxonomy): Bacteria > Chloroflexota > Anaerolineae > Anaerolineales > Anaerolineaceae > Anaerolinea. The sequence continues at coordinate 9,459 of CAYOHX010000165.1, forward strand.
CCTGACCATAATTGCCGACCATATCATTGACTTTGCCTTTGTCCGTCAGACTTTGGATCATCGCCACATCGATCATTCCATTCGGTCTATGTTTTCCACCACCAATTAATCCGATTTCTTTTTTGGTTAATCCTAAAAATGCTTGCAGGCTTCCAACCCATTGGTCCATTAACTGCCGGCGGTGGACGATTACAAGGGTGTTGATTTTCCTTTCAGCAATCATCCAGGTACCTATCACCGTTTTGCCAAAAGCGGTTGAGGCCGAGAGCACACCGATATCATGCTGAATCAACTGGTCCACGGCAAGCTGCTGCTCGGGTCGTAAATTCCCTTGAAAAGATAATGAGATAGGTTGCCCGACAACACGTTCATCTTGTATCTGTGCCCGGATTTTTTAACTCATCCAAGAGCGTGGACAGATCATCCAGGCACCCTCTGGGCAAAGCCAAGTGTTTTGGAAATTCCTCACAACAACTGATGATCCTCGGCTTTCCAAATGTAGAAAGGTGCATCGCCTGGGCTTTGTAAAATTCTGGGTTTTGAAAGGCAGCTAACCGGATCAGGCGATTTCGTAAGGGAGATGGGAGGTTTTCTTTCTCGATAAAAAGTTGATTGCTGATCACAATAGAGATGGCTTCTGGTAAAGGACCTGGTATTACTGGTTCTCTTTGTTTACGGGATGGTGACAGTTTCCATGGCTCATTTTCAGCTTCATCCAATACAACTGCTCGAACTCCGGTTATTTCGCTTTCATCTGGATCGTTGCCAAACAATAGCTCTACTTCGGGTTTGTTCATCTTGTATATGGACGACAAAAATGCCCATTGATCCGAGTAAGGATTGAGCTCTTGGTCAACAAATACGCTATTTCCTTGCTCGCGAGGCTTTTTCTGCAAAGGTAAAGCAATTAGATTGCCGAAACCGCCCCTCGGCATCGTATCTTGGCTGGGAAATAAACGATCATAGGAATCCATGCCTAGTTCAGGCCTTCGGTTCATGGTTTTGGTTAGCAGAAAAGTCCCGAGCCTCCTGGCTATTGATGCTGGTATAGGAGTTTCAAAAAATATCCAAACGTGCCCGCCATTTCCGGATCGTGATCGTTCGAGCGATGCGGGTACTTGATAGATGGCGCAAGTCTCAAGAAATGCTCGGGCATCTTCTGCCCAGGCTGATTTGTCGAAATCAACCGCCAAAAACCAACATGTTTCATCAGACAATAGAGGGTAGACGCCTATCGTAAAATCTTTCGCGGCGTATTCCTGAGGGTCATTCCCCTGAAGGTGGTTCCGGATAATTTCGTCACTGACTGGGACAAACGCCCGGAAATTACACTCCTGGCAAGCAATCTTAGGCTTTTGGCAGACTCCAGCGGCCCATTCGTTACGACAAACAGGTGAATAACCGGATTTACCTGTTCTTGAGTTTTCGAATCTGCGCGGAAAGAGATCATCTCGCCCTCGGAATAGGGACCGAAAGAGCCGAATCTTACTCTCTTGTGAAGATTGGTTGTGAACCGTAAAACTTTGCAAGCCTAGTGAAAATTGAGAAGGTGAACCGTATTGGAGCGATTTCTGACGTAGTTCAGTTAATTCTTTGATCAATTGACTGCGCCGAAAATCCAAGGAGGACAATTCAGCTTCTATCTCGGAAATTCTGTGATTAAGTTCGGATCTATTTACCATGCTTTAATTTTACATGTAAGTTGGGACAAGCAAAATGCCACTTTTCTCCTGCAAAAGACGGTCT
>CAYOHX010000166.1:0-11185 GCA_964403875.1 uncultured Anaerolinea sp.
TCGAAACCGTTTCCTACGCCCTTTTCGCTGCATAAAAAATGGCTAAACCACACTAAGAGAATGACCCTGACTTTAGGTTTCTCCTCAATATTTTGTATAACTGCATCATATTTAAACAGTGATTCCAGAAGAAGAAGAGATTGCACTTCATAGACATCGATGTTTTTAGAAAGATTATAATCTCTCATCTATTAACTCCAACATAAAAATATTTGTCCACAGTTTGCAGATTCTAAAACTACTATCCTCTGATTTTCAAATACAATTTATTAAATTTATCTTTCACACTCAGGCTTAATTGCATCGACATCCGAACGGCCAAGAAAACGGATCAGGCCATTAAGTATCGTCAGTGGATGGGGAGGGCATCCGGGTATAAAGAGGTCCACTGGTACGACTGTATCGGCTCCATTTTCAACCTGTTCATGATTGATGTATGGGCCTCCTGAAATTGCGCAGGCGCCAACAGCAATGACAATCTTTGGTTCGGGGACTGCATCGTAAGTCTTTTTCAGTGCCAGATGCATATTTTGTGTAACCGGCCCAGTAATCAACAATCCATCAGCATGCCGGGGGGATGCGACGAATTGGATGCCAAAACGGCCTAAGTCCCAGGCCAGAGTATTAAGTACGTTTGTATCAGCCTCACAAGCATTGCAACCGCCAGCACTGACCTGACGCAGTTTTAACGAATGACCAAACAGTTTTTTAAGATTTTTTTCCATCGCAACATCATCAAGTCGAGAAGGTTGATTATTAACCACAAGCATATTTTGACGCTGACGAGCAGCCAGACGATAGTCATTTGAGAATTTAATGGCATGCTGCGGACAAGTATTCGCACAATCAGCACAAAAAAGACACTTGCCTAAATCGATGCAGGGTTGATTATTTTTAACGGCAATGGCGCCTGTCGGACAGACTTGGACACAGGCATTACAATCGGAAGAGCATCTGGCTGTATTTATCATCGGATGTCCGCGGAATCGGTCAGGCAATTTCGGCGGAGGTCCGTCGGGATATTTTATTGTTTGATGCCCCTGCTGCAATCGGGCGAGAATTATTTTAAGCATATTATTTCCTCATCTGCACTTAAGAGGCTCGCAAATATTATTATTAACATCACAAGTCATGTCCACAATAAGACAAATTAAAACTCTTATTACATAATGGAAAGTCGGAAATCTCCTGGCTGCGTAAGGCATAGGCCAAAGCAGTCCAGTTGTGAAATGATGGATCCACAATTTTATAACGGGCAAAGCGTCCCTCTTCGTTTGTGATGGCTACATGGCAAACTTCGCCTCGCCAACCTTCATTAAGAGTGACGGCAATGCTGGAAGGCGAAAGCGAATTCACAGGTACCAGGGGCGCTCCGGCTGGGATGGCTCCAAGCTGATCTCGGATGAATTTGATGGATTGCTGAATTTCAAGCCAGCGAACAAATGCACGGGCAAAGACGTCTCCCGTGTCACAGGTGGAAACAGGAACATGGACAAAACGAAAAATTCCGGAAGGCTGGTTGTTTCGGATATCGCGAGCCAGTCCCGAAGCGCGTGCAGCGGGTCCCACAATTCCCAGTTCAACCGCGATAGAATCAGGAAGGGCTCCGATGTTCTCAAACCGCGCCATAACCGAAGGGGTATCCCAAAGTAAATTGACAGCAACGGTGGTATCCTTTTCTGCGGCATCGAGCTGACGGAGTAGTTTATCCACGCGCGACTGATCGATGTCAAAACCGATGCCTCCGGGTCGAATCATGCCACGGCCGAAGCGGCTGCCACAGAGGAGGGCGGTCATGTTGAGGAAGTCGCCGCGAATTCGTCCGCAATAGCTGGCTGTGGGGAGGAAGCCGACGTCGCCTGCTAACGCGCCGAGGTCTCCGACGTGATTGGCAAGTCGTTCGAGTTCCAGGACAATGCCTCGGAGAGTTTGGGCCCTGGCGGTGTTCTGGCAATGTGCGAGCGCTTCCAAAACCTGACAATAGGCAGTTGCATGGGCGACGGAGGTGTCGCCGGCAAGAGTTTCAGCGTAGTGGATGGAACGCGGGTGAGGTCCGGCAATCATGGCCTGCTCGACACCTCGATGCTGATATCCCAGAGCGATTTCTAGATGGAAGACCTGTTCCCCATTACATTGAAATCGAAAATGTCCGGGTTCGATGATCCCGGCATGCACGGGTCCGACGGCGACCTCATGGACTTCGTCGCCCTCGACACGGTAAAATTCGGTGACGCCAGGGGGGATGGGTTGGTGGGAGGAGCGGTTCCATGCGTCCCGCGGAGTCCAGGAATGGTGATAGCGAATGGGCTTGTACCAGGGGTGGCCTACCGGCTTTAATCCAAACTGTTCAGCAATTTCGCGTTCAAACAGATGGAGTTGCGGACAATGCGGCGTAAGGGAAGGAAATTGATCCCCCTCGATACAAGTTCGACCCACATAAAGCTGATTCTGTTCATCATCGGCCATTACAACATAAAGTTGTGTAACCTCAGATTGCCGGATTGAATCGCCGAACATTGCTGATACCCGCTGACCGGCTGCCACGCCATCGAGAATCGCTTGCTTAAATCCGTCAAATGGAAGTGTCGGGATACCTTCAAGCGAAACGGCTCGACCATTTGTCATCTGGGCAAAGCTGTAATAATTCTGGGTCATGGTTGTCCCTCCAGGAAACGCACAGCATCATTGAGAAATCCGGTTAGAGGAGCGGGGATATACAAGCCCAGCATTAAGACGAGCAACATGAGGATAACAGGTGGCGCGCCGGTGAGGAGTCCGTCGCGATAAGGGGTATTTCGCACCTCCGCCGGTGCGCGTCCCTGCACAACATGGAGCACGGTTGCCCCCATGCCAATGAACACTACGAGCAGGAGGAAAAGGAACGCTCCTCCGGTGAAGAATCGTCCGGCTTGGAACGCCCCGTTGAGGATGGAAAATTCACTGATGAAGGGACCGAACGGGGGGGATCCGGTGACCGCCAGAAAGCCGGTGAGGAACAGGGCGCCAGAAAGGGGCAGCCTGCGTATAGCGCCGAAGACCTTTTCGGTGTTCTTGCTGCCGTAGGCGTGATAGATATTGCCGGCGGAGAGGAAAAGGACGCCTTTGGTTACGCCGTGAGTCACCACATGCAACAGTGTGCCGAATAGCGCCGGTCCTCCAATGCCGGCGCCTATCGCAAGAATCCCCATATGTTCGATGCTGGAGTAGGCGAGCAATCGTTTGAAATCTCGCTGGCCGACCATAAACACGCCGGCTACAACCATGGAGAACAGGCCCATCAACACCAGCAGGCGGGAAACAAAAGCCTCTTCTCCTGCAGCCAGGCAGATATGGTAAATCCGCAAGATCGCCAGGAACGCGCAAGTCAGCAAAGCCCCAGACAGCATCGCGGAAACCGGCGACGGGGCTTCGCTATGTGCTTCAGGCAGCCAAGTATGCATGGGTGCCAGCCCCATTTTGGTGCCGTAGCCGACGAGAAGCAGAATAAACGCCGCGTGAAGCCAGGGCTTGGACAATTGGGGCGCATACTGAAGAAGGCCCTCGAATGTAAGAGTGGATTCGATCCCTGCATGCAGGGAGGCATAGGCGATGAAGTACGTACCTAGAAGTCCTAAGGCAATGCCCACGGAACATACCACCATGTATTTCCACGTGGCTTCAATGCTCCGCGGCGTATGTTCGAAGTAAATTAACGGTGCAGTTACAAGGGTGGTGGCCTCAATCGCGACCCACATAATACCCAAGTGATGCGACCATATGACCAAACTCATGATACCCAAAAATGCCATAAAACAGGCACAAAACACACGATTGGAACGTTTGTTACTATGCTGGAGGTAGCCTACCGCGTAGACCGAACAAAAGAAAAAAAGTAAGCTGACGACGAGCAGAAATATCTTGCCGAGCGGATCAAGCACAAGCCATGCGTTACTGATCGTCAAATCAGGACGTGCCAGAACCAGAACCGTCATCCCCAAATGCAAGACCGCTGTCACTGGCAACAGCCACGGCCGCAAACGGTCGGAGGGAATGACTGCCGCAACAGCGGCCATCAAAAGTGGGATGAGAATCATTACAAACGCCATGATTACTCCTTGAGTGAAACCAACCGGCGTGTGTCCAGGGAGGAAAACGCACGGTTAATGTGGTTGAGGATAATGCCGATAACGAAAATGGCGACGAGGAGGTCAAGCAGCACGCCCATCTCCACGATGAAGGGCATAGCCTCCACCAGCAGCATGCCAAATATAAATATTCCATTTTCGAGCACGAGATAGCCGACGACCTGATTAATAGCCTTAAATCGTGTTGTGAGAAGGATAAAGCCAACGAGTACCGTGGCGATCGATGTAGGGACAAGCAGTGCGTCGTTATGATGTTCCGCGAGGGGGAGTTGGTTGGCTAACAAGATGGCGAAGGCGGTCGCGACAGCGCCGAGAATGATAGAAGGGAGGAGGCCGATTAAAGGCTCCACTTCGCGTTTGATCTGAGCGTCCCTCAGCGCCAACATCATGATGGATGGAATGACAATTCCTTTAATCGCGATGATAACAGAGGAAATTAGCAGGATGGGGAGTTTCATGTGCTGATGGACTAAGAGGGGGAGAAGGCCCAAAAGAATCCCCTGGGAAGCGACAATTCGGATAACAGCCTGGATTCGGCTGGTGCCCAGAGTGAACAAGTTTATTACCAGGACAATCACGAGAACAGCATTAAGTAAGTTTGTCATTATGATTACCTAACCAGTAGGAGGAACCCGAAGCCGCAGGAGAGCAAAGCGGCGATAAGGAGGTAAGGAACACGGCGCATCTGGAGGCGGGCTATCATGGATTCGACCACGCCGATGACAACAGCAAGCCCCAGCATCTCTAGCACAAACAGGATCCAATCGAGCCAGGGCAGCCCCGATTGAAACGGAGCGATGATGTGTAGCAACACGGTACTGAGGATAAAGAGTTTAAGGGCGGCAGCGTAGAGAATGACGCCAAAAAGAGGTCCGCTGTAATCAAGAACCATGACTTCGTGGATCATGGTGAGTTCGAGATGTGTGTTGGGATCGTCCACGGGAATGCGGCAGTTTTCGGCTAAGAGGACGATGAAAAGGCCGAACGACACGAGAATCAAAGGGGCTGCCACCGCGGCGGAAAATCCTTCCACCGGGCCATGGAGCATACCGGTCAAGGTGAGTGAACTGGAGGCTTTCGCAAGCACTAGGATGGCGAAAAAGAGCGCCGGTTCCGAAAGGCAGGCGAAGGTAACTTCGCGAGCTGCCCCCATGCCTTCAAAGGAGGAACCTGTGTCCATCGCGGCAGTTGTTGTAAAGAATCTGGCGAGTCCGAAAAGGTAAGCGAAAAGGATCATATCGCCGACAAACGAGATAGGAGCATCCGATCTTCCGATGGGGATGAGCAGTCCGGCCAGAAGAATAGAGGTGAGTGTAACAATGGGGCCGGCACGGAACACCCAGGTTGTTGTGGTGCTGAGCACCATACATTTACGAGCGAGTTTGATCAGATCGTAATAGGGCTGAAGGAGGGGGGGACCGTTGCGACCCGCGAACCAGGCTTTCGTTTTGTTGATCACCCCCAGGAGGAGAGGGGGCATGATCAGGAGCAATGCCACATCCAATAGTTTTTCAATCATAGTTGAACCTCTAATATCCCCCACACGAGAAGCACGATCAGAATACCGAGGATATAGAGCACGTAAACTTGTGTCTGGCCCTGCTGAAACACCCGCAGCAGAGGCAGATACCGCCCGGCTGCGTGAAACAGCGGCAGCACGAGACGGTCCAGAATGACATCAGGAACCAGGCTCTTAAAGTGTGCTCTAATAGGAAATAAACCTTGAACAGAGGTGAAGTATTTTTTAGGCCAGAGAACAAAAGCAAACTGATCGACCAGTGTTCGCCCCAGCGAGGAGCCTGTGTATTGCATCCGGCTCGTTGGTTGTGAGTAGCCGCAGTCCCATGTGCCGACCACGCCGGAGATTTTGGTTTGTCGAACTTTTCTTACAATTAGAAGGAAACTCCCCATGACTGCCAGGAGTATCAGCCCCATCAAGGTAATCCATCGCAATGGGACCATCGTGGAGATCGATGTTATTTCCGGAGCCGATATAGTTGCCCAGGTTCTAGTAGCCTTCTCTAGGAGTGGAACCGTCAGCATGGGGAAGAGACCGATACAAATACATCCTGCTGCCAGAACCACCATGGGAATGGTCATGCATGGTTGAGGGTCATGCGCGTAATGAATAGCATCCGTACGGGGGGAACCCAAAAACACGGTGCCTGTCAATTTCATGAAACAGGCAATGGCAAGTGCGCCAATCAACGCTATGGGAACTACGGTTACCGCAGCCGCGGGGAACGCCGTTCCTCCGCCGATCCCCAGGGTTCTAAACAGGCCGACATAGATCAGCCATTCGCTGACAAAACCGTTTAATGGGGGCAAGGCACAAATGGCAACCGCACCCAGAATGAACAGAGCCGTCATGCGGGGCATTCGTTTCGCTAAGCCGCCTAACCGATCCATCTCACGGGTGTGGACGGCATGAATGATCGCGCCGGCATCGAAAAACAGAAGCGACTTGAACAAACCATGATTCCACACGTGGAGAAAAGCTCCGCCAAGACCCATCAGGATCCAGTCCGCCCGTCCAAGCGAACGGCCGATCAATGCTAGCCCAAGACCGATCACGATAATTCCGATGTTCTCAATGCTGCTATATGCCAGAAGCCGTTTCAGGTCGTGTTGGCCGATCGCAAATGCGATGCCCACAACGCCTGTAATGGTCCCTGTAATCAGCAACGCGCCGCCCCACCATTCCTCCGGTGTGGGAAGAAGCATGGTCATTCGCACAATGCCATACACTCCCATTTTGAGCATGACGCCGGACATGACGGCCGAAACATGACTGGGCGCGTTGGCGTGGGCTCCGGGTAGCCAGACATGCACCGGCATGATACCCGCTTTAAAACCAAACCCGATCAGTCCCAGTACAAAGATCACCCCCGCCAGTCCCGCTGGTATTGCTGCCTGTTCCAGGAAGAATGACCCTGTTGCGTGTCGCCATAACGCGAACATGGCCATCAGACAGAGGGTTCCCATGTGTGTAGCGATCAGATACACCCAGCCTGCGCGACGGACCACGGGGTCTTCCTCCTCCACCGTTGCCGCGAAGTAAGCCGCGATAGCCATCACTTCCCACGCAATCAGAAAGAGAATGCCGTCGCGAGCGATAACAACCATCGCCATGGAGCCGGTGAGCAATCCGTAAAAAAAACCGAGACGACAACCGTTTTTATGGTGTTCTGATTGTTTCCAGTATCCCAGTCCATAAATGGATCCCAGCGTGGGAACCACAAACACCAATCCGAGAAATAGAACGCTGATGGGGTCGATGGTTATGGCAAATTGGCCACACGGCAGAACCCACGGCATGCGAAGGGAATACGAAATTCCACTAAAAACGGATGCGACTGTACCATATAGTCCCAATACGCTGCCTGTAACCATGAGAGCCGATGCGATTCGCTGCCCCGCCGCCGACCTTGACGATAAAAAACAAGCCGGTACGCCGCTAAAGCAATAGCATGCAATCGCCGCCAGAATAATCCATACACTAAACATTTGTTTCCTTCATATCATAGGGTGTCATTTGTCAACCGCATTTGTCCGGCTCCGTCATCGTGCGAATAGCCGTGCCAGAAACTCGCGGAATGGTATCCGGGTACTCAGTATTACAATTACCGTAATGAGGATGTATAGCACATAGTGTTGTGTGAGGCCTTGCTGAAATTGGTGAAACCAGCCAAATACTCGTTCGATGCGGTGTCCCATCGGGCGCAGCCCCCGATCTAGAACGATGTCGTCCACATGACTGTGCATTTTCTCAGGTTTTGGGAAAAGACCATTTATCTTCGGCAAATGTATTCGTGGATGAAGAGCCCAATGGAACATCGCCACGATCATTCGTGCGAATGACGAAGACGTGTATTGCATTCGATTCGTGGGCCGGGCATAGCCGCAGTCCCAGGTGCCGACACGATTGGTTATTCGAGATGGATGAACTAGGGCAATCATTAACAGAAAAATGCCCCCAACCAGCGAGATCGACATGATGGTGACTTCCTTTAGTGGAGCAATGGCGGTGAGACTCAGACGGGTCAAATCCAGTTCAGGTCTCCAGACGGCGATGACCCTGTCGAGCAACGGGCTTACCAACACGGGAACCAACCCGATCATCACACAGCAGAACGCGAGAACAACCATCGGGCTCCGCATCAACAGCGGAGACTCATGGGGATGTTCCGCTGCGTGGGTTCGCGGGTTTCCCAGAAATATGGTGCTGAACACCTTGACGAAGCACGCGATTGCCAATGAGCCGATCATGGCCAGTACGGGTACGGCAATTATGGCCGCCGACCCACTTGCCTCATTGATTGTCATGGTCTGAAAAAGCCCCAGATAAATAAATAATTCGCTTACGAATCCATTGAGAGGAGGCAAACCGCATATGGCCACTGAGCCAACGAGAAACAGGGCTGCGGTCCAGGGCATGGTTTTCGCCAGTCCCCCAAGAAGGTCTATCTGGCGGGTGTGCACACTGTGGATCACCGAGCCGGCACTCAAAAAAAGCAGACTCTTGAATAGACCATGGTTCCATGTATGCAACAGGCAGCCGGCCAATCCCAACACGACCCATTCCGGTCGGTTTGTGGAATATCCGAGCATAGCCAGTCCCAATCCCATCAGGATGATTCCGATGTTCTCGACGCTGTGATACGCAAGCAGGCGTTTCAGATCGTGTTGGCTAATGGCAAACGCGACACCGAGCAGCCCACTAATCGCACCAAGCAAAAGAAGAAGACCGCCCCAGACGCGAGGGGGGTTGGGCAACAGCGAAAGAAAACGCACCAAGCCATAGATGCCCATTTTGATCACGACCCCCGAGAGCATCGCAGACACATGGGTGGGGGCGTTCGCGTGGGAATCTGGAAGCCAGAAGTGAAACGGCATGATCCCCGCCTTCATTCCGAATCCGAGCAGCGACAGGAAAAACAGGACATTCATCATCCCCATGCCCATCGCATCACTCGCAACCGGCTTTAAGTCAAACGATCCCGTTGCCCATCGCCATAAGGCGAACAGGACAAATAGCGTCAATGTGCAAATGTGCGTTGCAATAAAGTAAATCCAGCCTGCCCGCTGACACTCCTTCCGGTGATCTTCCGTAGAGACCAGAAAGAAGGCTGACAAGGCCATAACCTCCCACCCAAACAGAAAAGCCATGGCGTGTTTGCTGATGACCAGCAGCGCCAAGCCGGCAGTCAAGAATCCCCAGAACAGTCGAAGCTTTCTGCCGTTTCTTCTATGGCGAATTTGAGGCCAGTATCCGTTGCCGTAGAGGGAGCCAAGTCCGCTCATAAGGAAGATGGGAACAAGAAAAAAGGCACTTAAGGCATCCATGCCAACCAAAGAATTCCCCATTGCAGGCCAGGGGAAAATCAGGTTTCGAGATTGATGAAAACCCAATCCTAACCACGTACCGGCCAATCCGATGATGGTGCTGCTGAGCATGATACCCGTAGCAATTCTCTGCCCCCAGGCTGAGGTTCGCCTCAGGCAAAGGCCGGGTAATCCACTGGCTACTGCAAGAACAATCGCTATTATGATAAGGCTAAGTGACATCAATCAATCTACCCATGTCGGTGAAACAAAGAACCTTAATAGAGTTCATTTAGCATTACCATGACTTAATACTGGGATAGCCGCTTCAGCGTGTGACAAGGCATCCATTAAGTCTTCTCGCGGGGCTTGACCCTTGAGCGATGTTTTAAAGGTTTGATTTTGCAGAACAAAACCCAGGCGAGATAGCATGTGCAGGTGAGCACGGACTGTTGGACTAATCAGGGTAAATAATATGCTGACTGGTTGACCGTCAATAGCCCCGAAGTCGATCGGATGATCCAGAAAACATAGCGTCATGCTGGGTTTAGAGACATGCAAAACGACCGGATTTCGAACATGCGGAATGGCAATTCCTTCACCGATACCGGTGGATCCCAGCGTTTCACGTGCCATGAGCACTTGATAAAGAAACTCACGATCCACCTCTTCAGGCAGTTTGAGGACGTCCACAATGGAACGGAGTACGGAAGATTTATCTTTGCCTCCTATCCGATAAGAAATACCTCCGGCTTTCAAGGCATCCGAAAGACTGGGCAAAGGAGTTTTGCTCTGCTCTGTTTCTTGAAATATTTCAGGGGAAATCTGTATTCGACGAGAAGTAGCCCAATCTAACAATTCAGCTCGGTTGAACCTGTACTGCTCGTTAATCTTGTAAAATGGAACAATCTGCTGTTTGATCCAGCGATAAATCGTTTTTTCAGAAACATTCAAGATTTTAGCTGTATCTTTGACGGATAGTTGCATTATTGCATCTCCTTGGATATTTCTATATACGCAATGACATATTTGGACATATTAAACACGTGTTCTTAGATGTCAAAATAAATGTCTAGTCAAGTTGTATCTTTTATGTGATTATTTGATTAAAATTAGCATATCTTATTGTAATATAATGTGTTATAGAATTTTTCTGAGCAACGAAGAACTGTTTCTATGACAGACTATGCCACAAAACTATTTTTTCAAATCGGAATTCCCGAAAATTCAGCCCATGAGTGCTTGAATAAAATGGTCTTATTGACTCAAACTGACCGCTTTTATCAGAGACATAAATCGTAACTCATTGATATAAAAGAAGTTATATGTTTTAAATCGGCCGCCGGATTTATCAAAAATTTCACTCAATTAATATTTCATAACCACTTGTATTATAAACGTTTATGGTTAGTAGGCTTTGGAAACCGGTCAGTTTGAGTTACTGAGTAAGCGTCATGTTCATTCCCTATGGTTTTCCCCCTTTTTCGAGTAGGTTTATGATTAGCCGCCGGATATCAATATCCATCCTCGGCCAAGCTTCGATTACCTGAACAAGTTCCGGGTGTTTTTGCACAGAAAGCGCCAAGTAAAACGCCAAGTTTTTTTCGTCCGATTCACAACTCCCTAATTCGCAAGTATTTATTGAATCAGGGCAACGGACTGATAATCCGTGTGTCGGCGCGATACTCCCTTCTGAAAATCCCCTTCACCCAATATCTCCTTACACTGTGCTTAAC
>CAYOHX010000167.1:0-11127 GCA_964403875.1 uncultured Anaerolinea sp.
ACACCCCCATACGAAAGAGCGAGGCTTTTGCAAAAGTCAAGTGACTTTGGAAAAGTCATAAAGATAAGGGTCATTGGGAATTGGCGTGGCAACTCCTGGCGAACCAAAGATAACCCGTCTGTGTGAAAAGCCCCGATCGAGTATAATCTTATCCATCACCCCCAGGAGCAATATGGCCAGTCTTAGCGCGCGGATCGTTTATCAGCTTTTGCACGTCCTTCCGCTGAGGATGCTTGCCAACACGCCTGTTGGGTTACAGCGTTCACGGATTGATCGCTGGGGCTGGTTATTTGTCAATCCAGTTGGGGTCACTACCGAAACCACCTGGATCGGGCCGGTCGAATCGGATTGGGTTTACCCACCCAAGGCTGACCCTGGCAGGAGAGTTTTGTATCTTCATGGCGGTGGGTATATGACCGGTTCGCGTGGCACACACCGCTCGCTGGCGGCAGAGGTGTCGGTGGTGGGACGCGCCCACACCCTGCTGCCCGAATACCGCCTGGCCCCCGAGAACGCCTTTCCAGGCGCGCTGGAAGATGCGCTATCTGCGTATAACTGGCTGCTGGAAAAAGGGGCTGACCCCCAAAAGCTTGCGGTCGCTGGAGATTCGGCGGGGGGAGGGTTGACCATGGCTCTGCTGATTTCTTTGCGCGACCAGGGACTCCCCTTGCCGGCCGCTGCGGTGCTGTTTTCTCCCTGGCTCGACCTGGCTGGAACGGGCAGCTCTTACCATCGCCTGGCTGATAAAGATCCCATGCTCAGCCCGGAAGGTTTGGACGAAATGGCCGCCGCTTATGCCGGCGGGGAAGATTTGCGCCACCCCTTGATTTCGCCCCTTTATGCCGACCTGCGCGGATTGCCCCCCGTGCTCATTCAGGTGGGTGGCAACGAAATTCTTTTGGACGATTCTATCCGTATGGCGGACGCGATCCGGCGGGCGGGCGGAAAAGCAATCCTGCAAATTTACCCAAACATGTGGCATGTATTCCAGTTCTTCGGTGGGTGGATGCGCGAAAGCCGCCAGGCGGTGGTGGATGCTGGCGACTTCCTGTGTAACCATTGGAAAGACTGCTAGCGCGCGACTTCGGGTTCAGCCTGCCGGTCGGGCAGAACACGCTGCCACCAGAAGGATGTTGATCCGACGATAGAGAGCACGCCAAAGCCGATGAGCGCCGGGGCCAGGCCGATCCAATCGGCCACAACCACCCCGATCATGGGGCAAATGAACGCGCCGCTGTTGACCAGGGTGGTATATAGCGCGGTAAACACGGGGCGCTGATCGGGTGGCATCACCTTGAGCAAAATGTTGAAATGGCTCAGGTTGACCGCCGGAGCCAGCAAACCGTTTAGCGCGATGACAAACAGGATCAAGGTCAGGTTGGGCAGCAAGCCGATCAACAGGGGAATTAGGCCGAGCAAAACGATGACATATCGCAAGATGCGCGGCTCACCGTAGCGTACCACAATCGGTCGCCAGATCATCCAGCCGAGAATAGCGGTCAGACTGGCAACCGTGCCTTGCAGGCCCACCCAACCATCTGAAGCGCCCAGCTCGCGCACATAGTAAATAATATAAAGCGGGCCAACGCACCACAATCCCACTGCATGCAGAATAGTATTGAAGGTCAGGCGGCGAAATGCCGGCTGACTGCGCATCATTTCCCGCAGGGCAGCCCATTGGCTGCGCGGTGTATTTTTGGCGGCTGGAACTTCGAGCGGGGCCTTTTGGGGAACCTTGACCTTTTGCAGGAAGAATTGGCTGAGCATGGCAAACACGAAGCCAAAGGCGTACATGATCTGGTAATTGCCGGGAAAGGCAACCCAACCTGCTTCCAGCCACTGCCCATAGAGGAAAACAAACAGGCTGAGGGTGGCGCCGTTGACCACGTTGCGAGCCGTGAAGATGGCCGCGCGGCGCGATTCGGGAATGACATCGGCTAGCAAGGGGGTGAAGCCCACATTGAAAAAATGCGCTGGAGCGCCAATAAAGATCAAGGCGATGACCACCAGCAAGCCAGGGTTCACACCGGGGATTTGGACCCAGGGCATGGCGGCAATGAGCAGGAACCCGATCCGGTGGAGGAGCAGGCTGCCCAACACCCAGGGTTTGGCGTTTAGGCGGGATTGCAGGAATTGCCCGGCGGGCATGGCGATGAGCATGGCCAACAAGGCAGGAATCGACGAAAGCAAACCGATCGCCTCGTTGGACGCGCCCAGGCGCAGCGCGAAGGTAGCATTAAAGCTGGCCGCTGCGCCCAGGATGCAGGCCCAAAAAACTTCGATCACCAGGTAATACGAATTGCGATCATCTGGTGAACCAGGATTGAGTCGGAGTAAGCGATAAATCAACGGACCCTACCTCGAATAATTAACAAATTCGGGACTTTTCTACCATAACCTGAGCAGTAACGCGTTTCTTTACCGAAACGCGTAGTTATCAAACGTTAATACCAGCCAAATTGTTCCAGATCAATGCGCCCTTCCACGTCAAAGATGATGCCCTCGTTTTCGAGTAATTCTCTTTGAATGGCTGTGCCAAAACCCAATCCATGTGAGCTGACCCTGCCCTGGGCGTTAATTACCCTGTGCCAGGGTACGTCCCCACCATCGGGGCGGCTGGGCAAGGCCGCCAGGGCAAAACCCACCATCTGGGCCGAAATGCCACCCACCAGACGCGCGACCCGCCCATATGTGGTGACCCGTCCAGGGGGTACCTGGCGAATCGCATCGTAAATGCGCTGGTAGAGAGAACGTTCGGGGACCTGGGACAACATGCCCCCATTATAACCCCGCAGACGGCCGCCGCGCCCCGGCTTACGTAGGTTTCTCTGGAAGTTGCCCTGGCAGGTTTCGCCACGCCGGTTCCCCAACAAACTTGCATATTTTTGGGTGCGGGAATAGAATGATTAATGTATTTCCTAAAAAATACACAACTTGTCTGACGAGGAGAAATGAAATGTGGAAAGAGTTTAAGACATTCATTATGAGGGGAAATGTCCTCGACCTGGCCATCGGCGTGATCATTGGTGGAGCGTTTGGCAAAATTGTGAGCTCCCTGGTGAACGACATCATCATGCCGCCCATTGGCTTGCTGCTGGGCAAAATGCCCTTCTCCAGCCTGTTCATCGACCTGAGCGGGCAGGGTTTTGCCACCCTGGAAGAAGCCAAAGCCGCCGCCGTGCCCACTATCAACTATGGCTTGTTCATTCAGACCATCATCGACTTTCTCATCGTAGCCCTGGTCATTTTCTTTGTCATCAAGGCTGTCAACAAGCTCAGTGTGCCCAAGCCGGCTGCGCCCGCGGCCCCCACCACCAAAGAGTGCCCCCACTGCTGCTCGACCATCCCGATCAAGGCTACTCGCTGCCCCAACTGTACTTCTGACTTGTAAAAGAACCGGCTGAATCTGCCGCAACACCCTCGGGAATTCTGAGTTCCCGAGGGTGTTGCGCTTTTTGCTTTCCATTGTGCCAGAAAGAGAACACTTACCACGCCAACTCTGGGGTCATCGGTTTTTGAAACTTCCTGGATTTGTTTGCGTATATGGTGTTATGAGGGGCGAACGCCCCCAATTTTTTTGTGAAAGGCAAGACGATGAAAACCTGGATGCGTTTTACGTTTGTTTTCCTTCTGGCCGCAGTGTTGGTGGCGAGCACAGTTCGCCCTGCTGCCGCTGCCTATATTGATGATGACGGAAAAATTGGCGCCAACGAGGTGATCGACGATGATGTCCTCGTGGAAGGCGATGCCGTGGTAGTAGACGGAACCGTCAATGGAATTTTGTTTGCTTTTGGTGAGACGGTCACCATCAATGGCAAGGTGAACGGAGATGTCTTTGCCGCAGGTTCGACAGTCGAAATCTCCTCGACTGCCGAAATCGATGGGAATGTTTTCGCCGGGGCGCGCACGGTGATCTTCGAAGGCAAGGCCACCGGCTCGGTGTTTGGAGGCTCAACCGAAATGACCCTGGATGAGACCGCCACCGTGGGCCGCAATCTGTATTACGGCGGGTTCAGCTATACGAGCCAGCCCGGCTCACGGGTGGAGCGAGACCAACTCACCGCATCGTACCAGGCTTTGGTGTCTGGTGAGGTCGGGCGTGATATTCAAGCGGCGGCCAATGCGGTGGAACTGAACGGCAAGGTGGGTCGCAATGTGCAAATCTACATGGACGACACCTCGGGCGAAGAGTACGGCGAGATGCCCAACTTCGTTCCCTATCTGCCCGCGCCGGTCGAGCCGGGATTGCGTGTGTCGGATGAGGCTTCGGTTGGCGGGACGATGACCTACACTAGCTCGACCCCCTATACGGAATCCATCGAGGGGGTAGCGCCGGACCAATTGGTCTACCAGACTCCCGTTCCGGCTCCAGAAACTTCCGAGCGCCCCATGGCCCGTCCCAGAATTGAGACACGCCTGCCCGCGCTGCATTGGTTCTTTGAGTTTTTGCGCGAGATGGTCGCCCTGCTTATCTTCGGCGGGCTGGCCTTATGGCTCATGCCCAAAGTTACCCAAAGGGTGGTGGATCAGGCCCGCGTCAACCCACTGCCCGCGGCTGGCTACGGGCTGTTGACCGTTCTCTTGGGTTGGGTGGCTGCTTTTGTGGCTGCAAGCTTGCTTCTAGGCGTAGGACTATTGTTGACCCTCTTGACCCTTGGCTCCGTTTCTGGGCCGGTCTTCGGGTTGGGCTTCAGCGGGTTAGGGCTGGCCGTGGCTGTGTTCGGGTTCCTCGTGGGCACAGGCAGCAAAGTGATCTTCTCGGTGCTCATCGGCCAACTCCTGGTCGGCAAACTTGCCCCCCAGGCCTCGCACCCCAAAGTGTGGGCCCTGCTGGCGGGTGTACTCATCTATGCGCTCATCCGCCCGATCTTTTTGTTGGGCTGGGTAGTGGCTGTGGTTGCTACCGTGGTTGGCGTCGGGGCTATGTACCTGGCCTACCGCGCTTCACGCGCCCCGGCTGTGCCTGTGATCCTGGAAACCCCGACAGTGGAGTAACCAATACAATTACAAAAATCCCTCCGATGCTTCTGCGTCGGAGGGATTTTTGTTATCAACTTCAATTCTGGTGATGGAAAAGCAACTCATCCCTAATGCACGGTAGGCAAGTCTGTCTAAAAGATTTCCCGCAGTTTGTCAAAGAAGCTCTTTTCCTGGGGTAGAACTTCGCTGCCCAAGGTTTGCGCCAACTGCTCAAAAATTTTCCGCTGTTCGGGGGTAATCCGCGTCGGGATTTCCACGTTCACGATGACTAATTGATCCCCTCGCCCCGTGGCGCGCAGGTGAGGAACACCTTTACTCCGAATATTGATGACCTTGCCTGGCTGTGTTCCGGCAGGAATAGTGAGCGTGGTCTTTCCGTCGATGGTGGGAATTTCCACCTCGGCTCCTAGGGTAGCCTGAGCCACATTCACATTTAAGTTGAGCAAAATGTCATCGCCCTTACGGCGGAAGTATTGGTGGGGCTTGACCTGAATTTCGATATACAGGTTGCCATTTGGACCACCAAATTGGCCCGGCTGTCCTTCGCCTGCCAGACGGATCTGCTGCCCGTTGTCGATTCCGGCGGGGATGGCCACGTTGCGTTTGACTGTTTTGCGCTCCAAACCTCGCCCTCGACAGGTCTTGCAAGGCGAGGTGATAACCGTGCCCTGGCCATTGCACGTGGGGCAGGGAGTTACCTGCACCATGGACCCGAGAATGGTCTGGCGCACCTGGCGGACTTCGCCGCGACCATCGCAAGCCGAACAGCGCTGCGGGCTGGTGCCCGGCTCGGCGCCGCTTCCCCGGCATGTTCCACAGGTCTCATCGCGGGTGATCTCCACCTCTTTTTCGACGCCAAAGACCGATTCCTCAAATGTGAGGGAGAGCGAATAGCTCAGGTCGGCCCCACGGCGGGGATTGTTGCGACTGCCCCGCGACCGCCCCCCCATGCCAAAGCCAAATAACTCCTCGAAGATATCCGAGAAGTCCATTGTGGTAAAGTCGGGCGCGCCGCCCATGCCGTTCAAACCAGCATGCCCAAAGCGGTCGTAAGCAGCTCGCTTATCGGGGTCCGACAGCACCGCGTAGGCTTCGTTGAGCTCTTTAAAACGCTCTTCTGCATCAGCGGCCTTGTTGACGTCCGGATGGTACTGGCGGGCCAGATTGCGAAACGCCGATTTCAGTTCATCCGGCGTTGCGTTGCGCCCAACTCCTAAAGTTTCGTAGTAATCTTTTTGTGCCATGGATGGTATGCAATCCAGAGGAACGGATGACCCGTTCCTCTGGATTGCCAATTAAATTTACGCGTTGCGGAATTCGCCATCAACGACGTCGCCGTCATTCCCGATGGGGCCGGTGGAACCGCCGCCAGGAGTTTCAGGGCCGCTCTGCGGTCCCGTTCCGGCGGCAGGGCCGCCCTGCTGCTGGTACATACTGCCACCCACTTTTTGGATGACCTGGCTGAGTTCGTCGGTCTCCTTGCGGATCTCGGCGATGTTGTCGGTGGCCAGGGTTTGCTTCAGCTTCGCTGTGCCGTCTTCGATTTGCTTTTTCATATCGGCAGGCAGCTTGTCGCCATACTCTTTGATCAGCTTTTCACCCGTGTAGACGGTGTTATCGGCCATATTACGCGCTTCGATCAGCTCTTTGCGCCGGCGATCATCTTCGGCGTGGGCTTCCGCTTCTTTGCGCATCTTTTCGACTTCTGAGTCATTCAAACCCGAAGAGGCCGTGATGGTGATGTGCTGGCTGCGGCCAGTGGCTTTATCCGAAGCGGTCACCTTGAGGATGCCGTTGGCGTCAATATCAAAGGTCACTTCCACTTGGGGCATGCCACGCGGGGCGGGGGGAATGCCATCGAGGATAAAGCGGCCCAGGGATTTGTTGTCGGCAGCCATTGGGCGCTCTCCCTGCACCACATGCACTTCCACCTGGGTCTGCCCATCCGAAGCTGTCGAGAAAATCTGGCTCTTGCGGGTGGGGATCGTGGTATTGCGCTCGATAAGCGGGGTAGACACGCCGCCCAGAGTTTCGACCGAGAGGGTCAGTGGGGTCACATCCAAAAGCAGGATATCCTTAACCTCGCCGCCCAGAACGCCGCCTTGGATGGCCGCGCCAACCGCCACCACCTCATCCGGGTTGACACCCTTGTGGGGGTCTTTGCCGAACAGGCGGCGCACGGCTTCTTGCACGGCGGGCATACGGGTCATGCCACCCACCAGAACCACTTCGTTAATGTCGGAGGGTTGTAATCCGGCATCGGACAAAGCGCGGCGGACGGGGTCGAGAGATTTCTCGATCAGGTCGCTGGTCAACTGCTCCAGCCGGGCGCGGGTGAAAGTCATCACCAGGTGCTTGGGACCCGTCTGATCCGCGGTCAGGTAAGGCAGGTTGATCTCAGTCTGCATGACGGTGGACAGCTCAATCTTGGCTTTTTCTGAAGCTTCCTTCAAGCGTTGCAGAGCCTGGCGGTCGGCGCGAATGTCGATACCGTTTTCTTTCTTGAACTCGGCAATCAAATAATCCATAATGCGCAGGTCGAAATCATCGCCGCCCAGGAAGGTGTCACCGCTGGTGGAGCGCACCTGGAAGACACCATCACCCACATCCAGGATGGAGATATCGAAGGTGCCACCGCCCAGGTCGTAGACGGCGATTACTTCGTTCTTTTTCTTGTCCAGACCATAGGCCAGAGACGAAGCCGTGGGCTCGTTGATGATACGCAGCACTTCCAACCCGGCAATTTTGCCAGCATCTTTGGTTGCATTGCGTTGGGCATCATTGAAGTACGCCGGAACGGTGATGACGGCCTGCGTAACCGGCTCACCCAGGTAAGCTTCGGCATCGGCCTTGAGCTTGGCCAAAATCATGGCCGAAACTTCGGGCGGAGAATACTCGCGCCCATCGAGCATGACGCGCACGTCACCGTTGGGCGCCTTGGTCACCTTATAAGGGACGCGGCTGGTGGTGCGTTGTACTTCAGCGTCCTCGAATTTGCGCCCCATAAAGCGCTTGATCGAGAAGATGGTGTTTTCGGGGTTGATGATGGCCTGGTTTCGGGCTGTGCGGCCCACAACGCGCTCGTGGTTCTTGTTGTAAGCTACCACCGAGGGCACCAGGCGCTCCCCTTCAGCCGATGGGATGACCACCGGCTCGCCGCCGGTCATCACCGCCGCAACAGAGTTTGTCGTTCCAAGATCGATGCCAATGATTTTTCCCATAGTATAAATTCTCCTATCGTGCAACTCTGACTCGCGCCGGGCGCAAAACCCGATCACCAATCATATATCCTTCTTGTACGACACCAATGATCTGCCCACTGGAATGATCCGGGCTTGGTTCGTAAGAAATCGCCTCGTGTCGTGAAGGGTCGAATTCTTCCGCTTCGGCTGGAATGCGCTTGATATTCTCGCTTTCCAGAATGTTTTGAAGCTTTCGATAAATCAACTCAATGCCGCCAGACCAGACGCGCAAATCGCCTTCTTCCGGGCGCATTTGCATGGCGCGATCCATGTCGTCCAGCACGAGCAAGTACTTTTTGACCAGCTCACCTGTGATGTTCTGGCTCAAGAGCTGCTGGTCGCGCTCAATGCGCCGCTTGTAGTTGGCGAAGTCGGCCCGTTCACGCTGCCATCCATCCGAATACTCTTTGGCTTGTGCCTGGGCTTCTTCCAACGCCTGCCGCAAGGCCTCCATTTCCTTGATGGTTTCTTCGGGCACAGCGGCGATCTCGGGTGTTTTTACATCGGGTTGGTTGGTACTGGTGTGTTTTTTAGTCATCCCACATCCTTCTTCCTTTATTCTTCATCTACGAGCGTTTCGGCAACCAGGTTGCTTAACAATCCCGACAGGAACCGCATCGTAGAAATTGTTCGTCCATAAGCCATGCGCATGGGTCCTAGTACACCCAGCGTACCGGTGGCCAGGCCGGGAACGCCATAGCGCCCCAGAACTAGAGAACTTTGGCGCAGGTCGTCCCAGCCGCTTTCGCCACCAATGAGCACCTGCACGCCACCTACCGTGTTATTGGTTTGCACGGTTCGTGCCAACAGGTCCTGTAATAGGGAGCGTTCCTCCAGCACCCGCAGCGCCCGGCGCGCTTCTTCCGGATTGGTGAACTCGGGTTCGGCCAGCACGTTGGACAACCCATCCAGGTAAATTTCGCCGCCTGTGGTTTGGTTCGATCGCCCCAGGGCTTCGATGAGTGGGTCGACAAATTCCAGGGCCAGCCCGCTGAAGGCGCTGCGCTGGGCGCGCACCCCATCGGAGTCGCGATCCTGACACAGGCGAGTGATCAGATCGGCGGTAGCCGAAAGCTGCTCCTGGGTAACCGGTTCGCTGAGGGTGAGGAAGCGCTGGCGAATTTCTCCGCCCACAATAACCACTACCATCAGCACCTGCCGCCCGCGCGTTGAAATCAACTCCAGGTGTTTCATGCGGGTGACTTCAGGGTGGGGGGCGGTGACCAGCGAGGCTGCCCGCGATTGGTAGGCCAGCACCGAGGCGGCCAACTTCATCCATTGGTCCACATCGTTGTGCATCTGCGAGAACTGATGCGTAATGGTGTGGCGAACGGTGTCTGGCAGGCTGGTTTCTTGCATCAGCCGCCCGACGAAATAACGGTAGCCCTCTTCGGTCGGGACGCGCCCGGCCGAGGTGTGGGGCTGGCGCAGATAGCCCATTTCGGTCAGAGCAGCCAGCTCGTTTCGCACGGTGGCCGAACTCATATCCAAATTGTAATGATCGACCAGATTGCGAGAACCGACCGGGGCCGCCGTACGGGCGTACTCGTGTACGATCAGGGCTAATATGAAGCGTTGTCGTTCGCTCGGTTCTTGCATCTGCCTTCCTTATTTTTTAGCACTCTCGACACGAGAGTGCTAATACTACGTCAAGAATCATACCATGCAAAAAAACACGAGTCAAGAAATGGGGGAAGTTCTTAGAAATTTCTGATAATTCAAAATTAGACCGCATTCATGAAGAGCATTGTGGGGATCGATGGTTCCGAATCAGTTTCCGCAATGGGCCAAGTTGTTGCCGATTTTTTGATACTTTCTATAGATCAGCCTGTCGGAAAATGTGTTAAGATAATTCCAGATCGATGGAGGATTTTGCATGGACGATACCGTGTTTTCAAAACTAAGCGCCGAACAGTTGGCTGCCTTGAACGACGAGCAAAAAGCTATCTATAGTTTACTGGTGCCTACCGACCAGAATTTCTTCGCCGCCACCTTTAAACCCGCCGATTTACCGACCGTGTTGGAGCGTAAAGGCGAGATCATGCGGCGCAACCAGGAATCGCGCGCGCGCCTGGAACAGATCAAAGCGGCCATGGCGCAAAGCGCTGCCGCCTTGCCGCCTGTTTCTGGCGAAGGGTTGGGGGGTGCTTTGGGCATGGCTGGGGCGTTGGGGTTGGGCGCGGCCGCCGCGGTTGCCAGCGACAACACAGCCCACTACCGCGGGGTGCGACCGGTCGATCTGGTTCCAGCCTTGCGCAGCGAGTTTGGCAGCGGCAGCACCTCCATCTCATTCTCCGGCCCCGAAGATGCGCTGCTGGGTTCGGTTGGAATTCTTACCGACCGCGGGCCGGTGACGGCAATGACCGTGCAACTGACCTCGCGTGATGATGGCACGGAAGTGCGGGTCAACGATCTGACCCGCCAGGGCGTGCTGGAGGCAGTGAAAGAGGGAGCCAAGAACCTGGTGGGATTGGCCGGGCAAGGCCTGAGTCTGTTGACTGGGCGCAAAGACCCTGTCCGCATTTACAACGCCGCCAAACAAGCTCTGGAAGACGGCTCGGACCTGGCCGAGGTGGTGGGAAACTTGAAACTCAAGGAGCGTGCCTGGAAGGTGATCAAGGCGGCGGCTGAGAGTTTGGAAAAGGCGCATATGAGCCGGGTAAAGGAAGAGCGCGAAGCCCGCGAGCGCCTGGAAAAAGCCTGGGATGCTTACTACAATTGCCCCAACTGTGGGGTGAGCTTTGCCGACACCGATGCGAACTGCCGCGTTTGCGGCACCGACCGCCCGGATCAGCCGGTCAAGCTTGACCCGCGCCGACAGTAATCAGTAGATTTAGACCTTAAGAACCTATCCTAAAAATTTTCTTGGAGGTTTGCGATTTTAAGGTTGTTGCGCGCGAAGCGC
>CAYOHX010000168.1:0-11072 GCA_964403875.1 uncultured Anaerolinea sp.
GGGGAGGTAGTGCGTCTCCTCCGTATTTTTTTTCTTTAGGAGACGCGAACATGAGACCCCCTGCAATCGAAAAGATGGGGTATTACCCAACCCCGGAAATAGTACTCGAAACCCTCAAGACCTACGCAGCATCGGGAGGCGCACGCGGCCGGCTGCTTGATCCATGCGCTGGCGAAGGTAAGGCGGCGAGAGAATTGGGAAACGCCTTTGACTGCGAAACCTGGGGCGCGGAGCTTTCACCGGAAAGGGCAACGAAGGCTGCTCAGGCAATGAACCAGGTATACAACGCACCCTGGCAGGTCTGCCAGCTCAACGACGAATCGATCACAGTGCTCTACTTAAATCCACCGTATGAAACCGATCGCTTCGACAGCCGCAAACGCCTGGAGTACGACTTCCTCAAGTCCACCACGCCCAAGCTGGTCCGCGGCGGGCTGCTAATCTACGTCATCCCTCAGAAAGTGCTGGGGATCATCGAGGTGTCGCGCTTGCTGGCCAACTATTACGAGTGCCTGACAGTCGCGCGCTTCCCGGATGGGGAGTACGAAACCTTCAAGCAGGTGGTGGTGCTGGGGTACCGGCGTAAGAGCTACCAGGCAGCGACGGACAAGGAGATTCTGGCAATCCAGGCAATGGCAAGCGAAAACTTGCCGGTTCTGGAACCGCTTGGCGAACCGGTCTATCACCTGCTGCCCGCGCCAGAACGCGGCGCAAATGGTAAGCCTGTGTTGTTCAAGCGCAACGACTGGGAGCCAGAGGAGATCGTCGAGGCGACCCGGGCAAACGGCGTTCACCGCTCGAAGGAGTGGTTGGACCTGCTCAACCCCACGCGTGGAAAAGCCGAACTGACCCGCCCGGTGATGCCGCTGAAACGCGGCCACATCGCCATGTTGATGGCCTCTGGCATGATGGGCACGGTGCGGCTGACCGACGAAAAGGGCCGCCCGATGCTGATTAAAGGGCGGGTGGTGAAGGTGGTCGAAAAGGTAGACGAGCACGATAATGGCGATGGAGAGACAGTCACCGAAGTCTACCGCGACCGCTTTATCACCACGATTGCCGTGTTGAACAAGGAGGGCATACAGATCATCAAAGACGTGAAGGGACTGGCCGACTTCATGCGTGCTCACGGTGACAAGATCGCCGCGCACGTGTTGGAGACCTACCGGCCGCTTTACAACCTTGACCCTACCCCGGCGGAAGTCGCGGTTCTGGATACGCTGGGTAAAGGTCGCAAGGCGTTACCTGGTCAGCCTGAGCCTGGGCTGTTGCCGACTCAACGCCACGCGGCCGCCGCGGTCGCACGCTGCATTCGCAAGAATGGGGTAGCAAACATCCAGGCGGAAATGGGATGCGGAAAAACGACCATAGCCTCCGGCGCTATCGAAATGCTTGATGCCTACCCGGCGCTAATCCTCTGCCCGCCACACCTGGTGCCCAAGTGGATCCGCGAAATCGAAGAGGTTATTCCGGGGGCAAAGGCGCGGGAGCTGCGCCGGATTGGCCGGTCTGGTGATGAGCGCGCGGACGTGAACGACGTGCGTAGCTTCTTAACCGACTGGCAAAGTGGCCGGCTGGGCAAGAAAGCAGTGGCAGTGATGGCGAACACCTCGGCCAAGATCGGCTCGGGGTGGGAACCGGCGGTGACGCTGCGGAAAGTGCGTGACCCGCTGACCAACCAAGTGGAAACAGTGTGCGTCTGCCCGGCCTGCGGTGCGCCTGTTTACGGTGATGAGGGTGCGTACATCACGAACCCGGAGGAACTGGCCGGAAAGCGTCGCTTCTGCCGGGCGTCGGTGCCGGGCTGGCAGTTAGGACCCGACGGTCGCCTGAAGCGTGATGAGCAGGGCAACACTCTCTGGGGAACGCGGCCCTGCAATACGCCACTGTTCCGCTTCAGTGGGGCTAGGCGCTGGTCGCTGGCCGAGTACATCGCCAAGCACGCGAAAGGCGCGTTCAAGCTGCTCTGCGCCGACGAATCGCATGAGTATAAAGGTAAGAGCTCGGATCGGGGCATCGCCTTCCACCAACTGATCACCGCCTGCCAATCGACGCTCACCCTCACGGGGACGTTCTTCGGCGGCCGCTCAACATCAATCTTTTGGCTGCTGCACCGACTCAATGCTTGTGTCCGGCGCGACTTCGCCTTTCATGACGAAAAACGCTGGGCGCGGCTGTACGGCGTGCTCGAATCCCAGCGCCGCCGGCGCAAGAGTGACGAGGAAGATGAGGACGGCGTGTTCACCGGCAACCGGCGCTACCGCAACCAGGCCAAAGAACAGCCGGGCGTCAGTCCGGCCATCGTCAACCGGCTGCTGGATACGACCGTGTTTCTCAGTCTGAAAGACCTGGGGCTGGCGCTACCAGAATACAAGGAGGAAGTCAGCACGCTAACCATGCTCGACGATCAGTCGCAGCAGTATCACCAGATGGACAGCACGCTGCGGTCGATGGCGCTGCAATCCAACCGCTATCTCTCGACCTGGCTGCAATGGAGCTTGGCCCGGCCCAACTCAGCCTTCCGCGATGAAACTATCATCGTTGACGAGTTGAACAAGAAGGGCGAGGTGATCCGCCATGTGCCGCTGATGGAACTGCCGGCGATCAACCCAAACGGTCACCGCTGGTTGCCGAAAGAGGGCTGGCTGGCGAACTTCTGCCGGGCCGAAAAACTACAAGGCCGCAAGGTGCTGGTGTACGTGCGCCAGACCGGCAAGCGCGACATCCAGGATCACCTGGTGCTGCAGCTGGAAGAGAACGGCCTGCGAGTGACAGTGCTGGGCGGTAACGTGGACCCGCGCAAGCGAGAGGAGTGGATCGCCAAACGGGCCGACCGGCTGGACGTGCTGATCTGCAACGCCGAGCTGGTGAAAACCGGTCTCGACTTGATCCAATTCTCTTCGGTCGTGTTCTACGAAATTACGTATAGTTTGTACACCCTTTGGCAGGCAGTTCGCCGGGTATGGCGACTGGGCCAGGTGCGTCCGGTGCGGGCAGTGTTCTCTATCTACAACGGGACGATGGAAGCGCGGGCCTTATCCTTGATGGGTGCGAAAATGAAAGCTGCCCAGCTTTTATACGGGGATGAGGTCGGCGGCGCTATCGTGCCAGAGGAGGAAGGGGATTTGCTGACCGCGCTGGCGCGTGAAGTGCTCAACGGCGCGGATCTGCCCGACTTGCAGACCCTGTTTGCCGACGAGATGAAGGTGAGCAGCAACCCACTGGGCAGCCTAACCACGCCGAGCGCGGTGATCTTGCCGGGCGAGAAGGTGCTGACCTGGTCAGATTGGATGGCCGAGAAGGTGGTCGTGGTAAGAAGGAAATCGAGAAGGGAGGTGGTGCCGGAGGGTCAGATGGGATTGGGAATATAATATTGAGAAGAGGCTCTTGTCGAGCCTCTTCGTGTTTAAGCACCTTTAAATGTTTTAGCTACTGCTGGGCATGGCAACCCATATCCTTCTGATAATTGAAACTTTTTGACAATGTCTCTCTTGAACTTTCGATCGCTTCTCATGCCAGATAGAACTATCCTTAGAGGTTCATCACTAGTGAGAAAGAAATCGCATTCCAAGGAAATAGCTGCGGCCAAATGTAAACAATCAATGACAGTCTCATTGACATATGAGTATAAGTATTTAGCAATTTCAAACCAATAAATTATCTTTTGCGGTGTTTGAAACTCGATCAGATCTTTATATTCCCAGTTCTTTAGCCATATATTTGAGGTGGCCGATATTTTTCCAATAATTTCCGCATTAAGCTTTTTCTTTAAGAACTTGGAATCCATTCTTTGATTCTTTCCAAAAACCAATCCTGGAGGTGCTCCTTCGCTCAGTAACTGTCTTAATCTCTCCCATTCATAAAAATTGTGGCTCATTTCAAGATAAGCCAAATCGGTAGAGAAAACACGGATTTGGTTTTCTCTGCATACATCCAATGCTCCTAAGACATATTCGCCTTCCTTATAGTAATCTAGAACCAGCCGTTGAGCAGGTTCGGTTCGAGTACCATAGAAATAGGCATATATGAATGCATTAGTGTCCAGGTACAGTGATTTTCTTACTGGCATAATGCCCTCTTTATTCCTGTATTGGATGATACCCATGATAATTTGAAATGAATTTTGTTATATACTCTTCGGAAATTCCTTTATCGACAAGCCCTGGTTCGAGACTCGCTTCAATCAATTCATAACAAAGGGTTACTAGATCACGCGATGTTCTTCTTAGTGCGGCTGGTATGAGATCTAAAAAATTATCAGGAAACGGGAACAATGTATCCTGATAATTGCTATTAGTTCGGCTTAAATTCAAGTTTTGAACAACGATGTAATGAGCTACATCTTTTTCAAATGATCGTGGTAAATGAATTTCGGTTGGAAATCTCTCTGCTAATGCCTGGTTCAATTTGTCTCTAATTTGACTCCATGCTTCATCGTGTGATGCTATAACCCACGCAAATGGTAAGGAGTCATCTTCCCAACTTTTATCAGCTAACATACGAACAGTGTCAAGATATTTTTTCATTTCCCTTTGGGTCAGATTCTCCATTAAAGGCACTTTCTCAAATTCATCAAGCAATAAGACAAAGAACTGGGTACCCGTTATAACGAGTAACCTCAGGATGGTTTGCAGAAATTCTGGCTCTGCTTGATTAGGAAAGGTACCCTCGTTTCCACTTATCGTTAATCTCTCCCATGATTCCAATGCAGGCATGCCAGACAAAAAACACAGGTTGGCTATTTCTTTAGCAATTGATATGTTATTTGTTATCCCCACGCCTCCATGTTTGTGCTTTCTATATAACAAAGGCCATGCCCAATCACGTAATTTCTCCCTGCTCAAAGTACCAGATTTATCAAAACTTGCAAGAAAATTTCTGTAATCGTTAAAAGTTTCAGCATCGGTTTTCACGTACTGATAATCCCAACCTAAGGACTCAAAAGGTAGAGATTTTCCACCTTTTTTTAATACTTTTTCACTCATAAATTGCTGGAAAAACTTTTGGCCTTCAGTAGATATGGCCTCTTTTAGTTTTGGCAATATCAAACGCCAGACTGCTTTAGCTATCTCTTGATCACCTATCTGGGATAAGATCGACCGAACAAGGTGGTAAGGTTCTAATCCGGGTGACTCGATATCCAATACCTGAATTGAAATTTCGGGCTTTGACTGCAACAAAGAGCGAATCCATCTTAGGTGGTAAGTTTTGCCTGTCCCATAATCTCCCAACAATACTAACCCCCGGGACTTGCGGGAACGTAAGAAACTGACAATAAACTGTGTTATTTGTTTATCAACTTCAGGATATGGTGCAATTGTTGGCGATGCGGGTGGATTCCCATTAGCTGGAAAAGGATTCCTTTCCAATCCCAATTTTCGATAAGGGTTCTCTTGTTCAACCTCGCCCCATATATTCTCTATAATGTTTTTATCGATTGGCATAGGAACCTCCATTTTTATCCTGACTTGTACTTATTTCCATAATGACTCTGGTGCAAATAGTCTGGAATAATACTTACCATCCACTAGTAGGAAAGCATCTTCTTGTTTATACCAAGAAGCATTTGTTGATCCACGCTTATATCTTCCGGATTGCAGAACAGGGAATGAGGTGGACTCGATAAAAGCAGCTTCCCTATTTTCCGTAATCCACGCTAAAAGTAACTCCTTTGCTTTGTTCAAGGGGATATGCTCTCCTGGACAGAGTCTATAAAGCAAAAGAGGAATAGATATTGATAATGTATCCTTATAAACCGGTTTCCCAAATGGAAGATACTTTTTGAGCATCTCATGAAATTGTAGTACAGAAATCGATTGTGACTTAGCAACATCGACAGGAAATATTATATTTACTCTATCTTCAGTCACATCACCTTGAGGCCTAATAAATAATTCATCAGTTACGGACAAATACTGACACCATTGTTTTAGTCCCCAAATGAATCCCTGGGTCTGAAGAACGGAAAGTACTAATTCCCCAGTCCAAATAGATGACTTAAGACTGTAGGTTCTCTTTCCAGGTATTGGATTTATAGAAATTGGTTGTCCCCATTTTGTAGGGTCTTTATAAGGAACACCAACGAACAGGGTTAGGAAGTTTTCTTGAATGTAAGATGAACCAAGTACGGCCTGTCTCAGAAGAGAGATAGTTTCCTCATTCAGGCTAAGATCTGTTGAACCCCTACTCGCCTCCAAGATTCTGTTGCCCGAACTGCTTATCGAATACGCCTTATCGTTTTGATCAACTAGTCCAAGAACTTTTAACGCATTAAGATGGAAGTAGCGCCGAGTTCTGGACATGATGCCTTCTGATGTTCTCCAAACTCCAATAAAGGTATCAAGGGGTTTATCAACGATATCGCTATAAGATACCGATTGAAATCCGCTAATATTCTCTAATAGATGAACTATAACAGGGAAAGAGACATCCCGAATTTGAGGATGTTCATCCAATTGAAACATCATACTGAATTCTTTCTTAATATAATGACGCTTTCTTTTGACTTGACACGCCCAAAATTACCCATTTGTTGAGCACTGTTCCCTCGATATCGAGCAATATATACTTTGCTTGTGGTGAAGCCAACTTGTGATCCAATCTCACAAATTAATTCGGTTACAGGAAGCATCACTCCTGAAAATCTAACATCTCCTAATACAAAAGCTGCAACTCCAGTATTCGCTAAGGCTTCGTATGAGTTTTTCAACACGAGGAACATATCTTCAAAATAGCCCTCTATCATTCTGGGTACTCGCGGATCGGCCAATCCATTTGTTTCCATTTGCTCTATTGCTTGGCCAATTAACTCCGGCTTTTCATACCCCATATCCGTAATCGATGTTTCACCCATTTGACTTTTGGCTTCCACATGGGACCTTAGCGTTTGATAGCGCAGATCTTTTAATCCCTGCGAATTTGTAACACCAATCAACGCTAATTCTAGTGCAAATACACGGGTGTAATCGTGTCGGTTTAAATAAGGAGGTGACGTGATAATAGCATCAACTTTTCGATCTGGTTGAGTAACACGAGCATCTCCTCCCCATAAACAGAAAGATGCCCGCCTTTCTGGAAACTTGGAGGGAATTTGTTGCTCCACCTCCAATATCATTTGTTCAACTTTGTTAATAAAGAGACTTTGAGCATGGTCAACTGATACTTCTTTTGAGGAATCAATTCGAAGCCAGCCTCCTGACTTTATGCTTTTACTTGCTTTTTCTAAGATGCTCAGAAGCGCAGTGAGAAAAAAAGGTTGGACTGCCTGATCAAAACTTTCGATTTGCAGAAGAAGGTGCGATAAAAAAATTCGCACCTCTATAGGAATAGCCTTTTCAACAATAGGAATATCAGCAAAACGATCTTTTGTTTCTGCTGGAACAGTATAATCAAAACCTAAAAAGAGATCGCGCAAACATTTAGACTGGTAGTCTTGGATCTTTGCTTTTGTTACTACTAGGGATAAAGGTAAGAGATCTGAGCCATAAGCGGAAATTCCATTTTGTTTACAAGCCAATGCTAATGTCCCAGCACCTAAAAATGGATCCCAGATACTTGTTTTTGATTGTATATTGAGTGAAGTTATAAGATCATCAATTAATGCTTTATCAAATGAATGTGGATATACAAACCAATTATAGATCGGCCTAGCTTTTGTGAGTTTTGGCGTTACATAATGCCGCCAACTTGGCCTTTCTTCAGTGAATTCTTCTATGGAAAAAGTCATGACTGGCTCCAAAGAGCAAAAAGAATAGAAAAAAAGATCGATTCTACTATTTTATAGCAAATGTCAAGTGGAATACCACCTTAATAAGATGGAGTTTAGGGTAATCGCATTTCAAACGGAGAGAACGGCAAGCAAGTAGTCCTCGTCCCAACCACACTTCAGCCGCTTAGCCTGAATGCCAGCTTTTACCGACTTTTCTTGTCTTAGCATATTGATCGCCATATGCCGGAGAATGGCAAAATTTTCGGGGGCATGATCTTTGCGGACGCGGCAGTGATCCTCCCGAAACGCCATATCCAGCACCCAATGCAGACGGTTTTCAATCCCCCAATGCTCTCGTTTCGCCTTTAGCATGGCTTTTGCGTCCAGATGGCGACTGGAAATGTAATAGCGGGTCTTGCTTTCCGTCTTTTCTGCCGTTCGCCGCTCCGAAACGATCATGGCCAAGGTTGTTATCCCCTTCCATCGTTCCCGGCTGCGCACATAATCCAGGTACTCTTCGCTGGAAATGGCCCAACACTGGCGGATTTCCATGCGCCCGTGGGAATTGCTCACCTTACGCGCGTAACTGTAGCCTGGCTGGGTATACCCGTTTTCCTGATCCCCGGCGAATAACTCTTGCAGGTCTTCGGATAACTGCCCTTGATTTTCCTTCACGGACAGCAAATAGTCCCCGCCGCGCTCCACAATCATCTCCGCAATCTCGGTTTGTGTGCCAATGGCATCAATCGTCACCAGGCATCCGCTAATGTCCAATAGTTGCAGCAGCTTCGGGATGGCGGTGATTTCGTTCGATTTCTCATCCACTTTGACTTCCCCTACCACCAACTGGTTCATCCCAGCCCAGGCGCTGACAATATCGATTGCCTCTCGCCTCTCCCCAGGCGCACGCGAGCCGCGCAGTTGTTTGCCGTCAATCGCAATCATCTCCCCGGCCGTGATCTCCTGGATCGTTTTTACCCAGCTCATGAAGCTGCGCTCAAATTCTTGTGGGTCCAGCAGCCCAAATACCCGCCCAAACGTGTCGTGGGATGGAATGCCATGCGGTAACTCTAAAAATGTCCGCAGCCACTTCTTCTTGCTTTTCCCAAACAATTCCACATCACTCCACCCATCCGCCCCGCAGATCACAGCTAAGATCGCGATGATCAGGATGTCCAACAGCTTGTGCCGGGTCGCATTCCCAATCCGCGGGTCTTTGATCTTCCCAAAGTGTTCTTCGATCTTCCCAGTCGCCTTTTCGTTCATCGCTGTACTTCCTCCGTACAGCTATTTTCTCACTTCCTTTCTCCAAATGCGATTACCCTAAGATGGAGTTAGATTCTTGGCTAATCAGGTTTATTGTTATGATAGAGTGGAATTATGATAACTAAAATTAAATATCCTGTTATAAATTACTGGATCCAGATTTCACCTTCGATTCCAATGTGATGCTTGGATCTCTTCTAAGACATTACATTTCATGTATAACTATAGGAATTCGATCAATTACTCTCAATTCATGAAATTAGACGCTGAAATAATTTTGGCATTCGCCCCTATTCTGCCCAATCTTTGGCAATAACCTCCGCCTGTTCCAAGACGGTTCGTGTTGCCTTGTCCTGTTTGTCAGGCGGATAGCCGTATTTCCGCAAAATTCGTTTGACCATCACACGCAGCTTTGCGCGGACCGTTTCGCGCACCGTCCAATCAATCGTTGCATTGTTACGGACGGTTTCTACCAATTCCCTGGCGATGTTTTTGAGCGTGTCGTCCCCTAACACTTTGACGGCGCTGTCGTTGACTTCGAGCGCGTCGTAAAAGGCAATCTCATCTTCGCTGAGGTTGAGCTGGTCGCCACGTTTTTGGGCTTCACGCATTTCTTCCGCTAACTTGATCAACTCAGCGATCACTTCCGCCGACTCTAGCGTGCGGTTCTGATAGGAGCGGATGGTGCGTTCGAGCAATTCGGTAAAAGAACGGGACTGCACAAGGTTCTTCCGCATGCGCAGTTTGAGCTCATCGTTGAGCAGCTTGCGCAGCAGCTCAATCGCCAGGTTCTTCTGAGGCATACCCTTTACGTCCGCCAGGAATTCATCCGACAGGATCGAGATTTCGGGTTTTTTCAAGCCGGCGGCAGCAAAGATGTCGATGACTTGATCGCTGGCGGCGACCGCGCGAGATAGGATCTGGCGAATGGCTTGGTCGAGATCCTCTTCGCTGCGTTCCCCATCCACAGTGGACTTAATAAAAGCAGTGCGAACTGCCTGGAAGAAGGCTATATCATCTCGAATGGCGAGGGCACGCTCGTCTGGAACCGCCAATGCAAAGGCTAGTGACAGTTCCCGTACTGCTTGCAGCAGGCGTTTTTTACCATCCTCCTGTTGGAGAATGTGTTCCATCGCCAAAGGCAGAATGGTTGTTCTTTCAGTCGCGGTTCCAGTGAAAAACTTTGACCAATCGAATCCGTAGAACAGCCCCTTGCATATCTCGTAACGCTTGAGTAGCTCGTTGACTGCTTCTTCCTGGTTGGGCGTGTCGGCTGGGTGACCGGCTTCGGTGTACGTCGCCAGCGCTTTTTGCAGGTGATAGGCCAAACCGAGATAATCCACGATCAGGCCGCCTGGCTTATCTTTATAAACACGATTGACCCGGGCAATCGCCTGCATCAGGCCATGCCCCTGCATGGGTTTGTCAATGTACATGGTATGCAACGGCGGAACGTCAAAGCCTGTCAACCACATATCGCGCACGATGACGATTTTGAACGGGTCATGGGCATCTTTAAAGCGTTTAGCAAGTTCTTCACGACGCGCCTTAGTCCGCACGTGCTGCTGCCATTCAAGTGGATCGGTGGCATTACCTGTCATCACGATCTTGAGCACGCCCTGCTTATCGTCCTCTGAGTGCCAATTGGGACGAAGTTTGATGATGGCGTTGTACAAGTCAACACAAATCCGCCGCGACATGCACACGATCATCGCCTTACCATCCATGGCTTCGAGACGTTTCTCGAAGTGGTCTACCAAATCCCTGGCTACTAGTCCGATGCGCTTTTCAGTTCCTACGATGGCTTCGAGCGCCGCCCATTTGGTCTTGAGTTTTTCTTTCTTTTCCAGCTCTTCGCCCTCAGTAATTTCATCAAAGTCAGTATCAATCTTCGGCTTTTCGTTTTCGTCTAACCCTAGTTTGGCAAGCCGGCCTTCATAGTAGATCTTGACCGTGGCTCCGTCTTCGACCGCCTGCTGGATGTCGTAGATACTGATGTAATCGCCAAACACGCTGCGAGTGTTGGCGTCCGTATGCTCGATGGGCGTTCCAGTAAACCCGATAAATGAAGCGTTAGGCAGCGAATCGCGCATGTGCC
>CAYOHX010000169.1:0-10992 GCA_964403875.1 uncultured Anaerolinea sp.
TTGAAAACCGAGCGCAGCCGGTCGAGAACGTTGATCAGCACGCCGCGGGCGGGCGTTGGGCTGTTGAGCTTGCGCCACAGGTCGGGGGAGATGAATTTTTCCAGGTCCGGCGGGATGTTCAACCCGGCGCTGTCAGAGTCCGCGTCAAGAACGGGTGGACGGGCGGCGGAAGGTGGAGTAGAGGGCGCTGATTGCAGATCGTCCAGCACAGATAGATCGGGTAGTTTGCGGCGCGGCGCAGCCGGTCCGGTGATTGATGAGCCTGTCACTTCCGGGAGCACCTGCCCTGCGCCAACTGCCGGTGCTTGATCTATCTCTTCATACAGCGCGGAGAGGTTCGGCAGTTTGCGGCGCGGAGCCGGTATGGGCGCCGCGGGTGGTTCAACTGGAGCGGGAGCAGTTTCGCCTGGGCGTGACGCTGCCTGATCCATGCTGGCGTCCGGCGTCTGGTCAACCTCTTCGTACAACGCGGAAAGGTCCACCGACTTGCGGCGCGGAGGCGGAGCAGGCGCGGTAGGTGGGTCGCCAGGGGGTTGATCCACCTCTTCATAGAGCGAGGCCAGGTCAGGCAGACGTTTCGAGGACCGGCGGCGGGCAGGTTCCCCCTCGCCGGGAGGCAGGCTGGCATCTTCGATTGCTGAATTGGGCATGCGGTTTTCCTGAAAAGATTATACAATATTCCCTGACCCTGATCCTTACAGCCACCTTTGGGTTAGGGTCGAAGGAGAACTTACGTGACGACAGATCAAAACATCTCTGCCGCTGTCCTGGAACAGCTTCTTGCTGCTTATCA
Source organism: uncultured Anaerolinea sp. (assembly GCA_964403875.1). Classification (GTDB taxonomy): domain Bacteria; phylum Chloroflexota; class Anaerolineae; order Anaerolineales; family Anaerolineaceae; genus Anaerolinea. Next base: position 794 of record CAYOHX010000169.1, read on the forward strand.
GCATTCCCTGGAGATGGATAGCCACGCCGTGGAAGATTCCTTGCTGGCGCTGCTCGATGCGCAGGACGCACCTGACCTGCGCCTGTACGCTGCCGAGCAAGTCTGCCAGCCTGGCGAGATCATCATACGCGAGGATGATTCAGGCGACCATATCTATATCATTCGCTCGGGCGTGGCAGCCGTGATCAAAGGCGAACTGGAAGCGCCCACGATTCTGGCATTCCGCACGCGCGGCGGCATGATCGGCGAGATGGCGCTGCTGGAAGACGAGCCGCGCTCCGCGACGGTGGTAGCGCTGGAGCCAACGGTGCTGTGGTGCATGAGCCGGGCGGTCTTTGATCACATTGCCAGCCAATACCCTCAGTTCACGCTGAGCATGATGCGCATTCTCAGCGCGCGGCTGCGCCGATCGGATATGGAGCGCAAGCAGGTGGTCGAAACCGGGCGGCTGCGCGAAGCTGCGCTGCGGCAGTACCAGGAGCAGGCCATGCGGGATCCACTGACCGGGTTGTTCAACCGCCGTTACCTGGAAGAGGCTCTGGCGCGGGAGATTCCCCGCGCGCAGCGGGAGAATGCGCAGGTAGGGATCTTGATCCTGGACATCGATTACTTCAAACGTATCAACGATACCTATGGTCACCAGGCGGGCGATGCAATACTGTGCGCGCTGGCGGTCTTGCTGAAGCGCTGTATCCGCGCGGAGGATATCGCCTGCCGCTACGGTGGGGAGGAGTTCGTGGTGGTAATGCCGGGCGCGCCGCTGCGGGTGATTCGCGAGCGAGCCGAACTGATCCGCCAGACATTCCAGGACCTGTCTACCGTGGCTGGCGACCAGGTCATGAAAGCCACCCTTTCAATTGGCGCGGCGGTTTTTCCGAAAGATGGCGATGGGGGGACTATAGTGCTGGCTCGTGCTGACCAGGCGCTGTACCAGGCCAAGGCAGCCGGTCGCAACCGGGTGGTGATCTTCGAGGCAACGTAGACGCCGTTGCGCCTTTTACTGGCTCTCGCCGCTGGCTGATAACGAAGCGCTGACCCAGTCGATGAATTCCTGGTCCCAATGGTAGATCAGCATATCCTGGTTCATGGTGGGGATGAATTCCTGGTCGTACTGGATCATGGGCTCGGCGGGACTGTAGAAATCCAGGTCGTCCGACTTGACTTTCGTGGCCATGCAGGTCAGATCGGTGATCTGATTGGGGGTGACGTCGGTGATGACCGAATCCTTCATGGCCGCGTAGATCTGGGGGATCTTCTTGATCACTGCCGGGTTCTGCAGCCGCTTGAAAACGGCCTGCAAAACCAGTGTCTGGTTGTCGATGCGGGTTAAGTCCGAATATTTTCGGCGGATGCGCCCCAGGGTGAGTGCCTGCTGGCCGTTGAGGGTCTGCTTGCCGGGCGGGAAATAGGCATTTGGCCGGTCATCCACGTAGGTGGGCAGATCTACCTCGATCCCGCCGATGGCGTTCACAAAGTTGACAAAAGCCTGAAAGTTTACTACCAGGTAGTGGTCCGCCGTGACGCCGAAATTATATTGGATGGTCTCGGCCAGCGAACCAGCGCCGTGCCCGGAGCCTTCATAATGTTCCATGCCGGGCGTGCCGAAAAAGTACGCCTGGTTGAGCAGCAGCGGGCCATCGACCTTTAGCCGCGCGGGTGGGGTCACCAGAAGGTTGCGCGGCAGCGCCACCACATTGATCTGTGGTTGGGTAAAGTCAACCTGCACCACGCGGATGACATCCGCCAGCCCATACAGGTAGTTATCCGTGCCGCCCTGGTCGGTCGCGACGACCAGAACGGTCCACTGCGCGGTTTTTCCGCACAAGGGCCGGGGCGTTGCGGCTGGCGTGGGTTTCTTTTGAGCCATGTTAAGCTGGATGGATGCAACCGGACCAGATCCAAGTTCCTGGGCATATGTTTGTGTAGGCGCAGGCAAATCCAGAGGTTCCGCTAAGGGGACACTTTGTCTTGGCTGGAACCACAGAAAAAATGCCAGGGCAAAGCAACCCAGGACAAAAAGCGATAGGATTGCACATCCGGAAAGGGTGGTTCGAAGTCTGGACTGTCCCCCCATAGATACCTTCTCAATCTGAAATAGATAAACCATTGCGTTTCGTCTGGCCCGAGACGCTCAGGTTTTGAAAGTGGTGTTTGATGGTAAAGGTTGAATGGCTGAAAATACAGGTTGATAACCAATTTTATCACGTAGAAATTACCAAAGTTCTGGCCTTTATGATAACTCGCCTTTCAAAAATCTTAACTTTTCTGTGCATCATTGATTCTATTGATATCAAAATCGTTGCAAATTGTAGTAGATTCTTGGTAGGTTTCCTTATATAATCGTAGTATCGTAATACGGGTATATGAAGCAATAACTGATGTGTGCTGACAGACTGGTCAGCACATACTTTAGTAATTGTTCATCTAACTGACTGCAAGACCAAAGGGCAGTCTCCATCTCCTGGATAACGTTGAAAGGAGCATAGAAGATCATGAAGAAGTTGATTGGTGTCATTGTTTCTATGGTGTTTATCACACTGCTGGTCGGTGGGGCCTTGCTGGCGTGGAATTTCTATAAAACCCCGCTGGGGCCCAAGCTTACCTATCAAGAAGAAACCATCGCAGAGCCGGCTGTGGAGCCCGCCGCGCGATCGGAAAACGTTGTCGCTCCTGAAGCGCTGGCGCAGAAAAATACGTGCGGCGGTAAGGGCGTTATCAGTGTCATGATGATAGGCGATGATAAGTCCGAGGGCGTCTGGCCGTTCGGCGCGGACCTGGTGCGGCTCGTGCAAGTGGATTACGATAATCAGGATGTGCGTATCATTGCTTTTTCGCGCGACATTCCTATCGAAAAAACTGGTATGAAGACCCATCCTTCCGAAGATCTGGGTCTGGCTTATTACTACATGAGCCAGGAAACGGAAGGCACCGACCAGGAGAAGATGCTGGCCGGAACGGATCTGGTCGGTAGAATTCTGAAGGACGAGTTCAAGGTGAAGGGCGATCACTACTTCACCATCGACCTCAACCGCTTGCCCACCTTTGTTGACACAATTGGTGGGGTAGAAATCAATAATCCCAAAGCTTTCACCAACGATTGGGATATCTACTTTCCGGAGGGCGTGCAACGCCTGGATGGATACCTGTCAGCCCAATATGTGCGCTCTTACAACCCCGATGGGGATATGGCACGCATGTACCGTCAGAACGTCTATCTCAAGGGCCTGCGCGAGCAATTACTGTCCTTCCAGATCGTGACGAAGATCCCCGATCTGTACCAGCGCTTCCAGGAAGCCATCGTGACTGATATGAGCCCTGAGCAGTTCGCCACGCTAGGTTGCATGATCGATAAAGAACAGGTCACCGAGGAAAACACGCTGACTTACCAGGTGGGTCCGGATTTCCTCATGTACGATGCCAATGGTGCGGTAGTGCCCGGGTCTGATAATCTGGATAAGCTGATCGATGACATTCTCAAGCACAAGTATCCAAAGAAGTAGTTTCCCATCTGAAACTCAAATTTAGACTCATATATCCTGCGCCATGGAATATCACCATGGCGCAGGATGTCATAAAAATGTGATTTTCGGATCCTAAAATACTGATAAATTTGTTAGGTGGGCATCATTGACACCTGTCCTTGAGGCGATATAATTGAATTGGGTTGAAAAGTCATTTCACGATGTAAATCGCCTCATTGGTCGTTACATCACAAATGAATATCGTACACTACCTGAAACAATATCTTCTGGTTGTTTACTCGTTTCGATTGCTGTTTTCTAATCTACCGCTGTGCGTGATTGCTTAAACTTGTAGCGGAATGGGGAGATCGGTTTTAATGGCATCTGGCAAGATCGGCCTTTCTTCGACGGTGAGCGTGCCTTCTCACGTGGCCTTCCATGACCTGGCGGGTGAGGCGGTGCTCTTGAACCTGGAGTCGGGAAAGTATTACGGCCTGGACGAAGTTGGCACGCGCATGTACTCTCTGCTCAAAGAGAACGGCCGGCTGGATCTGGCCGCGCAGGTTTTGGTCCAGGAATACGATGTTACAGAAGGGCAGCTTCAGAGCGACCTGGTCAAACTGGTCGATGATCTGGTTGCGCATGGGCTGTTAACGATCGATGTGGCATAAAGTTCGCACCGCGCTCTCTTTACCGGCCAGTGATTTGTGGATCCTGGCGCAAGCCTGGATATTGCTATTATTGGTGGACCTGGGGCTGCGTACGCTGCCGTTTCAGTCTGTTCTGAAAAGCCTTAAGTGGGGCGAGAGATTTGCACGGCCAGGTGAAACCACGGATGAGTTCGCGCAGGTTCGCCGGTTGAGCCGATTGGTAAAGATTGCGGAAAGAAATCATCTGTACGAAATGACTTGCTTGCGGCAGGCGCTGGTGCTTCGCCATCTTTTAACTTTGAACAATATTGCTTCGGATTTACATATCGGCGTCCGCAAAGAAGCTGGCGTACTCGATGCCCATGCCTGGATAGAGTATCAGGGCGTGCCTGTCGGCCAGCAACAAACTTCGCTGAAAAACTTCGGCCCTCTCGTTATCCCGGAGGCTGGGTTATGAGTGGCATTTGCGGCATGATTAACTTCGACGGCGCGCCGGTAGATCCTGAACTGCTGCGGAAGATGGCTGAGGCGGCCGCATACCGTGGTCCGGATGGGATCCATTATTGGATTGAGGGAAATGTTGGTCTGGCGCATCTGGCACTACATACTACGCCTGAATCGGTGCGAGAACACCAGCCTTTAGTGAACCAGCGGGGTGATCTGGTTCTTACCGCGGATGCCAGGATCGACAACCGAGGAGACCTGGAAAGTAAGCTGCGTGCCAAAGGTTATCTGCACACGGATCATCCGACCGATGCAGATTACATCCTGGCAGCTTATGAATGCTGGGGGGAAGATTGCCCCAAATTTCTAGTTGGAGATTTTGCCTTTGCTATATGGGATGATTCCAAAAGGCAGTTATTTGCTGCTCGCGATCAAATGGGAGTGCGTCTTTTTCATTATCGGCAAGATGCGCGTAATTTCCAATGGGCAACCGAAGCCAGGCAGCTTTTGGTCGATCCAGCCTTTCCAATCCGTTACAATGAATCACAGGTGGCCCAAGACTTGGTGATCATGGGAGGAGCGGAATCTTTAGATAGCTACTATCAAGGGATACAGAAGCTAGGTTCGGCGAGTAGCTTATTGTTTTCTGGAGATCACTTCCGGACGGAAACTTACTGGGATTTTGATCCTAGCAATGAAATTCGTTACTCTAACGAAGAGGCCTATGTAGAACATTTTCTGGACCTTTTTCGCCAGGCAATCCGCACTCGGTTGAGATCTGTTGGGCCTGTCGGTATTTTTATGAGCGGCGGTATTGATTCCACTTCTGTTGCTGCTGTAGCTGCGGAAGAAATGATATATTGTCCGAATGGCGTGGCATCGAGATTAGAAGCTGTGAACTGGACTGTACAAAATCGCCAGGAGTACAGCGAGACGGAGCGAAGCCGGACAGTGGCAGAAAAATGGGGATTTGGCTACCGTGAAGTAAATGTTGAAGGATGCTGGCCCTTGATTGATTTTCCAAATGCTGTTCCACATCCTGACGAGCCATTCACTCCTCACTCCTATACCTTCTATCGTGCTTCTTTAAATGCTTTTTCCACAAGCGCTCTTCCTAATATTTGGCTAGAAGGATATGCTGGGGATGCAGCCGTAGGCGGTTCGAACCTGTTTTATTATTTGGATTTGCTTGTGCGTCTTCACTGGAAGATGCTTCTGGAAGAGATTAGAAATCATCGAATGTTATTCGGTGTTGGATATAACCAACTAATCCGAGATTGGATATTGCAGCCTTTGCTTGTGGATCCTTTTATTCATTATTTTCGTCGATCTTTACAAAAATGCACATTGCCCGATTGGTTGGATCAGGAATTTATTAAACGCACAAATCTCCGAGAATGGAAAGTGAGACAGACGCCGTTGTTGGTGATTGATCTTTTTCATAAAGCTCCTTCCTGGAAAGATCCACAGAAGAACTGGCATTATCGAATTATGAGGATTAAGCGTGATATACGAATACGAGAATGGTACAATCGCTTCATGGCTGAACACCGAGCGGATGTAACGGGGCCATGGAATGATGTTCGTCTAACCCAATTTTTGCTGGCAATTCCCTCTGACCAAATTGTGAAGGGAATGAACCATAAGTTAATATTGCGCCGATCTCTCAAGGGGATTTTACCCGATGTCATTCGTGAACGCCGTGCCCCGAGAAGTGGGACACCATTCTATATGCGGGAATTTCCTCGAGAGCCAGCTGTTTTGGAAAAGGCAAGATCCATCTTAAAATCGGGCTACGCAAGGCAGTTTGGATGGGTCAACCAAAAGGTTCTTAATGAGATCATCAATGATACTGATCGATTTCAGCAGAAGTGGAGTTCCTTGTGGCCGTATTTATGGCTAGAGATGTGGCTGCAAACAAGTGGCAAGATGCCGCAAGGCATAGGATAATTGGTTTACAAAACGAGAAGGAATAGGAGTAGAGATGGAGCCATCATTTTCTGTTCAAAATAAAGAATCAAGCAATAGTTCGGAATTCAAGAAAAATTATTGCCCCCCAAAATTAATCGAGTATGGTGATTTATCAGCCATAACAAATGGTACTGGATCAGGTTCTGATGATATGGTCACAAGTGGTGGCTTCGGCACCTAGAATTATTTGATTGGTTTAGAAAGGCACGGAAAAGCGTTGATTTTTTTCATCCCCTTCCAGAGACGCTCTTATCAGGACTCTTTCCGGTAGGGACGTTTTATGTTATCTGCTCTTTGTAGGGATATTCTGTTTCGCGATAGGATATTCTGAAACATGATCTGTCGTACTTGTTTTCCTTGATAAAATTGTAACCAATGGGAAAATCATATTCTCTGTTTGGTCGTAAATTTTATACGGACGAAATTTTTGACGATTTACTTTTGCAAGTAACGGGTCTAGTGGATTTTCGTTTCAGGGTGGAAAGCGCTGGGACCTCCATACCAGAATGGAAAAATGAAACGAATTTGTCCATCAACCCTTTGGAGCAATTGATCTACCAGCCGCGGAATTTTATAACTCAGCAGGGAGATCATCTACGAATATCTGTATACAACACAGGTGTCTTTGAGTTCCGTGAACATGAGATAATCTGTTACCCGGCAGCAGATGCGGATCCTGTCATGATCAGGAATTTCTTTTTATCCGGAATTCTTGCTTGTTGGCTCGAGTGGAAAGAGACAATTGTTCTCCACGCATCATCCGTTATTATTAACGGCCGTGCCATTGCCTTTTTGGCACATCAAGGCCATGGGAAAAGCTCCATGGCTGTGTCATTGATCCAAAATGGGTTTGCACTCCTGACTGACGATCTTCTACCGATCAAAGAGAAGAATAATAATTTCTTCGCCATGCCCGGTCTCCCGGTTGTTCGGCTAAACCAACCCGAGGCAGCACGAAATTGTATATCAACTGATCAATTACATAAAGTTCATCCATCTGCCAATAAATTTTGGGTCCCTGTGCACGCGTTACCCAATGCCAATTTTTATGATACTCCAGCGCCATTAAGTTGTATATATTTATTAGAACGTCAGATTTCAAAAGCAATAACACCCTGGGTGGAAATCGTGCCCCTTCCTGCGAAGGATGTGGTGATTGAACTTCTACGATTCTCGTATGCGCCATTCTTTGCAAGACGGTTAAAGAAGGAGCGCGCGCGCTTGATGGTTTTGTCATCGATGGCAAGGGAAATTCCGGTTCGCCGCCTGATCTATCCAAGTGGATTTCAGCATATGCCGTTTGTTTCCCAAGAGATATTGTCAGACTTAAGTACGATCCTGCGCATGGATTGTTGAACGAATTAAACTCGTGCCCTTTTACCGGCCCTTTTTGGACGATTCAAACGACTAAAGAGTCATCAGTCGAAAACAATCTCCATTTGAATGAGTCTACTTTATAAGGGAGGTCGAAATGGTACGGAATTTCAATCACTGGATGAGAAGTAAGAAAGGTCTTGTCACAATAGGGGGGCTCATTGCGTCCATATTAATCCTGGCCATCATCGGCCAGCTGTTGGGCTGGTGGGGTAAAGTATCGCTTACTGGTACCGCGGGTCTGCCCACCCCGTCTTTCCCGGCACCGGAAAACGGTATCACCTGCTTGCCAACCTGCTCGGAGACGGATGGAAAATTCCTGGTGGCGGTAGGCGCAGGGACGATGAGCTTTACAGCATCGGACACGATTGTTTGGATCGCAGTGCCAGGGGATCAAGAGACTTTCAAGCTGGAGATTTTTGATGGGGATTCGGGGAAAGACGATACCGGAACACTCAATTCCCGAAATGGCAACTGGGATAACACTACGACCGAAGTGATCTATACCCTGTATGCTGATCCCTTGAAAAACGGAGCTGGGTCAAAAGTTATTGGAACCTGGTTCGGGAATACCGACAATATGCCCAATAACGCCTGGTTCTCAATTGAGCTCAACAACGACCCAGAAGCGCAAGCGCCTAGTGGCCACTATTTCTACATGCTTCGCGCGAACCGGGCACCGGAAGGTGGCGGCATTTCCAACTTCAAAGTTCGCAGTACAGGTTATTTGAGCACTGGCCGCGATTACTTGTTAGGTTCCAGCCTTGGTATTGTTGGTGGTGTTGTAACTACCAAAGATGTCGCCTTACTGTATCCCAACTACCGAGGGCCTTATAATCCGGGTCAAGGTGTATATAACGGGGATTGGTCTTTCTCTTTCTACGTTCCAAATAAAACAACAAAAATTCAGATTTGGGACGGGGACTTTGATCGCGGCACTTCTCAGACCATTTCTTCGGATACCGATGACCCGAATACGGATGGAAAACCTGAATGGGCAAGTTCGTATGCTGTTCCTGAACGCGCAGGATTGAAAGGTGCGCCTGCGGACGATTCTTCAATCCCCGTGTATCGGGTTTCACCCGCTGTTTATTATGAACTGATCGATCCTCTTGGCGATCCGATCTACACCAACAATGATCCTTCAGGAACAGAAGAATGGGAAAGCTATCTGGTGGGCACCCATGATGAGGATCAGCCCGACCTGAAAGTTGAAGAAATCAAAGAGGGTTTCTATAACATTCATATCGTTGGGTTGGATACGACCAATTCCGTCTGGCTACGGACGGACTACGAAATCTGCGATCCAATCAGTGGCTGCGGCCCAACCGTATGGCAGGAAGGGATGTGCCCCCGTACGATCGGTTACTGGAAAAACAACGTCAGTAAAGTTTTGTCTGGTAAAACCAATGGCGTTCAGGAAAGCCGAGAAACTCTAGAGTGGGGATTACGCAGCCTGGCGTTGGCCAGCCCCATATATCGCCATGGTATCAATGTGGCTGCCCCAACCGCAATCGCTGATCCGGTTCCAATGACCTTAGAAGAAGCAGAAATCATCCTGCAGCGCAGCAAGAAGAATTATCCGGGCGATCCCAAGACCATGCTCGCGCGCGCCCTGCAGCAGAACCTGGCCACCTGGCTGAACCTGACCACCGGAAAAGTTGGCCCCACAACGGTTGTGCACATCGATGTGCCCAGTGGCGTATTTGATGGCACGATGTGGGAAGCGCTGCAAGAGGCCCAGAACATTATCCTAAACGGCGGTGACCTGGAGCGGGCCAAAGATATCGCTGATATGATCAACAACCGGCAGTTGACCACGGATGACACGGTAGTTAATGATGTGGCCTGCCCCAGCCAGACAGATTCAGATACGGGTGTAGTTCCGGATGATTATCAGGGCGTTATTCCTCCGGATAAACAGCCCAAGAAATATGATAAGATGCCCAAGGCCCCCAAGCCTGAGGAACCGCCTGCTCCCGAGCCAGCCGTGATGCCCGACCCGGAGACCTGCGGTGCGATCGAGAACACCTACACCGTCGAGAACCCGACCGAGAACCCGTTCTACTCGATCAAATTCAACTTCGCCTCCGGCACCGAGGTCAAGGACAGCAATTACGACGAATTCAGCTACACGATCCCCTACGACCAGGCTGCCGCAATGACCTCTATGCAATTGGAAGCCAAGGCCGGGCAAGACCAAGGCATCGTGACCATGGATACCTGCTCCTTTGCCGAGGGGCTGCCCTGCGGCCCGGTGCAGACAGAAGACCACCTGTTAGCCATCACTTTCATGGGC
>CAYOHX010000170.1:0-10908 GCA_964403875.1 uncultured Anaerolinea sp.
GTTCGTTCTTGGATCGCATATCTTCATTGTTTACAACCATAGAAAACTGTCCGGTAACTTTTTTTGTTAAGTTGCTTACGATATATCCGGTACTTCTAGATTGGTTTCTCTAAGAAGCTGTCTGGAAAGTCATGAGCGAGCAAGGCGGAGGAGCATGATACGGGTCATAGCGATGTAGACGAAGGCCTCGCTCGAAGAAGTCGCACCTTCATAATCTTTACTCAAGCGGCGATGGATACCAAGCCAGGAGAAAGTACGCTCCACAACCCAGCGCCGGGCCAACAAAGAGAACCCTTTCTGCCCTTCAGGACGCAAGACTGGCGAGAGGTGAAAACGGAAACGTTGAGCGACCCATTCGATCAATTGACCACGATAGGTTCCGTCGACCCAGATCTTGCGCAGGTTTTTGCAGGCTCCGTGCATGCGTTGGAACAATGCGCGTGCTCCAGCAGGATCGGAGATTGAGGCTGCAGTAACCACAACGACTAAAAGCAGGCCCAGCGTGTCAACCAGAATATGTCGCTTCCGGCCCATCGTTTTCTTGCCAGCGTCATAGCCGCGTTCTCCGGGCACAAAGCTAGTCTTGACACTCTGACTATCCAGGCAACCAGCGGTGGGATGCTTGTGGCGGCCTGCTTTCTGGCGAACTTTTGCACGTAACGTGTCGTGAATGCGCTTCCAGATGCCATTATCTCGCCATTGGAGGAAGTAATCGTAGACGCTTTTCCAGTTCGGGTACTCTTTGGGCAGCATTCGCCACTGAATGCCTCCCACCGCGAGATACAAAATGGCGTTGACAACCCTGCGCATGTCCAATGTGCGTGGTCGTCCGCCAGGCTTGGCCGCTGGAACCAATTCTCTGATATGATTCCATTGACTGTCGGTCATGTCGGTCGGGTATGTTTGGTTGTTCATACCCAAAACTTACTCGATCTTCTGGCCGACAGTCAAGACTTTCCAGACAGCTTCTAATGTCTGACGCAAAAAGCTGAACTGGAGCGTAAGCGTAATCAATAGCAACACCCATTTTGCCGGTCCTACCCGGTAAAGGAACCGCAGCCGCTTAGCAGCGGGGCACCTAACTGATATTTAACTTGGCCTGAGCGAGAAAGGAATAAAGAAAGCTTTGAACGTTGGTCGTTGCTAAAAAACTAGAATTTAGCTGTCAAAACAGCTAAAATAGCTTATGAGAATGTGTCTTCTCAAAACTAATCCAACGAGGAAAAATGACCACTTCTGCCCTAATGCCCCAGGTTGAAAATGACATAGTTCAGGTCGCAAAGCAACCCCTGGACCAGAACCCTGCAGCCGTTTACCTGGCCGGCTTGAAGCCCACCGGCCGGCGCACCCAACAACAGGCCCTCGACACCATCGCCCACCTGCTTGGCGCGTCTGACTGTTTCTCGCTGGACTGGGCCAGGCTGCGCTACCAGCACACGGCTGCGATCATGGCCCGCCTGGCAGATAACTATAAGCCGGCCACAGCCAATAAGATGCGGGTGGCGCTGCGACGTGTTTTGAAGGAAGCCTGGCGCCTGGGCCTGATGTCGGCAGAGGAATATCAGCGGGCAGCAGACGTGCGGGCGATCACCGGTGAGACACTGCCCGCCGGGCGTGAGTTGGGCTCAGGCGAGATCGCAGCGCTCATGAACGATTGCGAGAGCGACCCGACCGCTGCCGGCGCGCGCGACGCGGCCATTATCGGACTGATGTACGGTACCGGGCTGCGCCGTGAGGAGGTCATCGCCCTTGACCTCGCTGATTTTGAGCAAGACTCGGGCCGATTGGTGATCCGTGGAAAGCGGACAAAAGAGCGGTCAGGATACCTCGTCGCGGGCGCAACCGATGCGATGTCCGACTGGCTCGAAGCGCGCGGAGATGAGCCGGGCCCGCTCTTCCTCGCGATCAACAAGGGTGGGAAGGTCCAGCATGGCCGGCGTATGACGCCCCAGGCGGTCTACAATCTGCTGTCCAAGCGAGGTGTATCTGCCGGCGTGAAGCATTTCAGCCCGCATGATCTGCGCCGCACGTTCGTAAGCGATCTACTCGATTCGGGCGCGGATATCGCCACCGTAGCGAGGATGGCCGGGCACGAGAGCGTGGCTACAACGGTCCGCTATGACCGCCGGCCCGAACAGGTCAAGCAGAAGGCTGCCAAACTGCTGCACATCCCTTATCGGCGAAGGCGGGGCTGATTATCCTCGGAAAGGATCATTCTCCATGAACCACACCCTTGAGAAAGCGATTCAAGGTTTTCCTTAACGATAACAGAATAAGTTGGATGAGAGTCCGTGGTTTCGCTGTTTTACCAGTGGTCCTTGTGTCGCACATTAAGGACAACTTTCTGGCTTGTGTGGACACACTGCCCCACATTCGGCCTGGTATTGTTTGACTCCACCTGGATATGTAAATACAATTGACTTTGGTGGGTCTGGCCCGAATGCCGCCGCCAAGCTGTCAGTTTGGGCCAGACTTTCCCTTTCTCTGCTGTGATGTTCCCCACATTCCGCACCTTGAAATCAAACTTTTTTGATATCTTCTTCCCACTTATGGGATAAAACATTGGCTTTTATGTCGATTTTGTCCCACTAGGCAAAACGTAGGTGCGGAATGTGGGCCAGATGCCTGTCACGGAATGGTTTTCTCAAGATCCCCTGTCCGACCCTGGCAGATGCCATCTTGGACCGTCTCGCGTCGTTCACAACGGCTACCGGATCCAACTCACAGGCGAGAGCCAGCGGAAACTCCGCTCGCCAATTCGGACCATGCCGCACACGTAAGTAACAATATCTAGTCTGGCCTGTTTTTCTTGCCGCTGTGCGACATGGTCCGTTTTACTGTGCGTTTTCACCGAAATACGCAGCATACCCGATTTTCACTCCCAGAGAATAAAAAAAGCCGCTCTCTTTGGAGCGGCCTGCTCTTTCCCTTACTCTCCCTCCACCAATTATCTCTCCCCTTTCCCACTGATTCCCACCATTTATTCCGTCCGGGGACAAAATGTTACTCTGGCCCTTGTTGATTTGTAGTAGGAGCTTTAGTCAAAACGAAAACCAAAGAGCCCACCATCCTCAGTGGCATCTGTCAATTGAACTGGAACAATATAATCGTCAAGTGCCGCACCTGATAAACTTTCTCTAGGCAAATCGTCGTCGTTCATCGTAACTATGTATTGAAACCCAAACTCTTTTGACAATAGCATCCCCACTTGCAGAGCTTTTGCGATTTGGCGACTGTCTACACCATCAAACAAATGGCTATCATGGACCAGAAACCCAGGACCAACTCCTCGTTTGGCACAAAGAATCATTAGCATCATATCGAAACAAAAAATTTGCATCTTATTGATGCCCGTGCTTTTCTGCCCCTGGATACTAATATCAAACTGCGGGCCATTCATAGCCTCACTGATAGTCAGATTTCCCGCATTTTCATACAGGGACTTTGAAATCCCCTCAAAGGTAATGATAGCATCAGTTACTAAACCAGCTTGTTCTCGGAAATCCTGCTGTAGGCGTAACAGTAATTGACGCCGCTCAATTTCTAATTCAGCACGTTGGCTTTCCAACTGCTCGGCGGATAACAGCTTTTGGCGCAAGAATTCTGTCTCTGCCTCCAGTCGAGCCAATTCGGATTGCAAACGAACAAATTGATCAATGGCTCCATGAGACATCAGAATCTTTAAGAGATCAGACTTTCGCGCTTCTTTCTTTTGAATATCCTGGTTTCTTCGTAATGCTCTTTGTTCTGCAGCGAGTATTTCAGAACTCAAGTAGTTCCTTCTATTCTGGATAATAGAGGAATGAAATGCATAGACCTCATCCACTCGTTTCTTGACCAATTCAGGAAGAAAAACACCAACTTCTGAATATATGTGATTGATCTCGTTAGTGCTTTGCGGGGATTCTTCACTGCTAACCGCCTCCCTTAGGTCACGGAGTAATTGGTTATCAACGGAGTTTTCATCGTGCAAAACACCCAATTCTCTTGTAAGAGCAGATGCCTCTTGCTCTAACTGTTCGTATTCAGGCAAAACCTGGTAGCCTTGAAGATTCTCCCGTAATTGACCGGTTCGTCGTTGAGATAACGCCAGTTGAGTACGCAATTCAGCTACTGTGCCAATATAATCACCTAAAGCACCCTCTTTAAGCGCTTTTCTTAATTCATCAAGTGTTTTTTCCCTCTCCCGAACAAGCTGCCACTTTTGTGAGACCGTCCAATCAATTCCTAGAAGAAAAGAAACGTTTACTTGCTCATCCCAAAGAGACTGCATAGTAGAATGTCGGATAGGATCCATAAATCCACCTTCAGACTCTCTCCTTATGAAGTAAGAAATAAGTGAGCGAAATTTAGGCGTAAACTTCTCTGGACTGCGTTTCTCTTGTGAAACAGGCAAAGAGAACATCAATCGCCCTAGGAGAGACTTCCACTCATCATTCGAGAAAGAAAGATCATTAAAAAGTCCCAATTCTCGAACATCTACCGGCCAGTGTTCTGATTGAGCATCAAAAAGGAGAACTTTACTTGGCTTATGACCAGATCGTTCAACTCTTATTCTTTCTCCATACAAATCGAAATCTAACCCAAATACATATCGTTCCAGTGCGGCCGATTTAAAAATGGACCCCTTAGTAGCATTCGACCCTAATAGAAAATGGATAATATCTGTAATACTAGATTTCCCGGCGCCATTCCTTGTTTGTCGATCAGTAGCGCCCGGACTCTTTTGGGCCAGGATTATATTAAATCCCGGAGAAAACTTCAGTTCTTTAAACGACTTCAAGTCGCTATATATTCTGTATAGCATTGTAGTCCGCCCTTCTTAGCTTCCCATTCTCATATTCCAATGCTTCAATAATGTAAAGAAAATCTAGGGCTAAAATAAACCAGTCAAAAGTAATAGCAGATTTCCTGTTACTGCTTCGAAAAACCTTGAAATTCTCCCATAGACTGGAAATCGTCTTTGGAGAGATCAGAAGAAGAAGAATTTCTCCACCGACTTCTATCAATGCACGACTCTGGTCAAGATTTTTTGTGGGTAGAATCATTAGCGTTGTATCAGTTTACCAAATCTGGCGGACGTTCAAAAATCTCACACTCCTCAAATAGGTATGCTAAAACCGCAAGTGTAGCACACTCTATTCCTGGATCTAATCTTGCTTCGCCAGCTGCGAAAACCTGCAGTTCATGGAATATTTCATCCGGGTCGATAGTTACTTTTCGAATCTCTTGATATTTCTCATTGAAATCTGCAGCTACGATATCCCCATAACGAGGGTCACTATGACTTTGAAAAAATTCTCGCACTAGGTTTGCTTTTCGCATTCCAGAGTTGAGCATAATTTCAACATTTGATGAAAGCATATTGTACTTAATTTTGTTCCCAGGTACAGGGCGAATCTCAAGGTTTTGTGATGGCTCACGTTTTGAAACATTTAGCAGGACGGCTCGGATGTGATCATACCTGAGTTGGTTCATTGCACGGTTTGAGGGTGCGTAACCGAGCAACCTTACCAAATTTTCCTCACACAGTTGAAAAACCTCACCTCTGATTTCCTCAAAACCCCAGTGCAATATACTGACTGGCCTTGCAATTTCCGATAATGATAGCAGCTTCGCGGTTACATCAGGGCCAAGACCATCGCGGGAATTATGAACAAAAATCCACGAATCAAAAAATTTCTCCCAATAAGGCATCGCCCCATGAAAGTCTTCATCAATCTTGTTAATTGTTTCCACTGCACTCAGGTCGTTGGGTGCATATACCTGAAACAATGACCTTTTCGACTTTAGGTATCCATCACATTTTCGATCCCCAACTTTGCCCCATGGCCTGACACGGATAAAGTCGCTTGGATATCGAAGCTCCATGATGTCAGAGAAAAAGTCCTGAAATGCCGTACCTTTTAACCGCAAAAAACGAATTTCAAACTGCGACTCATAGTAAGCTTTTGTTAATTCGTCCATAGTTTCATTGAGCCTGTATAATGGTCAAGTTTTTAGGCTAAACTTTCCAATAAATAGATTTTCTTAAATCACTGCCATAAAAATCATCGTGGATGTCATAGAAATGGTCCGAGGAAAAATTAACTTTCTTGAATTGAAGGTTTGCATAAGCGTGGGTGTTCCCAGGGCCGTAATCTTGTTCAATGTGTGAATAGATTTTTTCTTCGGGAGTCCCAGGCACATCTGAATCAAAAAGGTAGTCTAGGTGAAGTTTAAGTGTATTTCCTTTGACATTGTCAAAGAAAATTCCGCGCAACATTAACCTTTCTTTCGTTTCATTGAACTCTGTCAGTCCTTGGTTGAAGCCCTCAACTCGCCTGATGAGTTGTATAATTTCTTCCCCTAACGACGCCTGTCCACCACGAACAACAAACAAAACAAATTGGTTTTCGGATGTAATGATTGCTTGTGATGGCCAACGATCTTGGAAGTAGGCTATTTCAAAACGATGCATTCCATAGGAAGTAACGCTCATTATCCCCTCACAAGTTTTCTAAATTGATTTTTGAGAACCTTCTACTAATTATACCGATATTATGGAGAGAAATACTTTACAAGAGGTTATATTTTTCCTTTTCTACCAACTAATACTTTGGAACCGTCTGCACTTCCTTGTCCATTATTGTACCGCTTTAGTTCTGTACCTTGTCTGCACACATAATCGGCAACCCATGACTAGAAGTTTTTATCCCGAAGGAAACTTTAGCTGGCTGTTTTACAATGCATGGTAATTAGCCCCCATGACGAAGGCTATCATCTGGTAATCAACATATAGATAGCAACGAAGACTCCTCCAAAGAAAAGCAAAAAAACTCTTTGTTTCCAGGTCATATAGCGCCAACCATAGCGTGTTTCGTTAAGCCACTTGGCGATCACGCCAGTTGAAGCACCGAAGAATATGCCGCTGGCTGTCAAAATCGTGAGTATCAAATTCTCTTGAGCCGGAAGATCTAACACCACAGCTCGAATTTTGGCCTGGCTGATGATAAACCCAACGATACCCCCAACAATCGCCCCGATCCATATCGAGGGGGGATTTGTAACTTCTTGCCGGTACAAATGTTTCAGTTGTTGTATTGTAATTCCATCACGTACGCTGGCTGGAAAGATGTGTTCATCGTGCCGCATCAGCACCGTATGCTCACGATATGTTCCCCCAGAAGCATTTAGCTCGCGGGTCGTTTCGTGCAGGTCAAAGGTTGGAGGGATAGTGACAACATAAAGGAAATCGCCCTTGTAAGTCACCATTTCACATTCCAGCCCTACCACCGCCGGTGAGCATGCTTTACTCAGCCACTTAGCGATCTCACTTTGCGTCGGCACTTGGTAATCCACGTTATACCGAACCCGTTCATGATTCTCATCGAATCTCTTGTTGTCCGCACCAATAATGATGTACTTGGTTTTGCGGATAGTATGGCTGTTCCCGTTCGCCAGTGCCAAAATATCTTTAATGAATTCATCGCGGGCTTTATCTACAACTTTCCCATCAGAAAACAGCTTGAGTTCCCTTTTGAACTCAAGCCAACTTTGTTCGTCAGCCATTCGCAGTAATCTTTGCAGTTTCTTTTCGTCCAATTCATTTCGTTTGCCCCAATACACCTCAGCTCCTTTACTTATTCAAGACTAAGCTGGAAGCAGACATAGAACAGCAAAAACTTAACTATTTGTCTCGTTTGAAGTTTTCCTTAATGGCTTAGGTAAGAAGCAATCAATCTCCTCGTCCCCAAAAGTTAGTTCCTCGTTTTCTTTTAGGCCCTTCTGAGCTGCGAGGTATCCCTTATTGGTTGTTCTGGGTGATTCGGAGTAGATAGCCCCTAACTCTTTTTGCAACTCATCTCTCTTCTGACAAACAAAGTCGGAAGTAACTACCCTGGCTCTTATATCAACAAGCAATGACAAGTACCGTTCACGGATGTCCCACAACTTGCTCGCCGCTGTTTTGTGCTGTTCTGCCATCTTGCCGTAATCGATGTCTTTTGTCATTGTATTAATCACTAGTAAGACGGTCGACAATATGGCTGTAATTACCGCAGATACTTTACTTACCGAAGGGTCACCAAAGATTACAATAATAATGGTTCCTGTTGCGAGGGCTGACAACACGATCTGCCCATGCTTCAATGCTGTCCCCTGCCGTTGACGTAGATCAGCGCTTTTCTCGTGAGCTTTGTGGGAGTAGACGACTCTACCATAGCATTCACGTAGATGGCTTTCAAGGACAATCAAGCTTGTATCATTAGTCTGCGTTTGGATAGACTGTTCCATAGATCTTCCTCCAAGATTCACGAGCGACGGATGGACTTTTCTCCTTCTCTATGGCTTCTACAGCAAGGGTATGACAACTTGAAGCCTTGTCTACAAACGCTCCGCTACGCCAAACAATTTGGTTGGATCCTGGCGCTAACCAGTACCTTTGGTCTTTCTTCTGTTCGCTCAAATACTTGAAAAAGTCACGACTAATCCAATCATAATAAACGTACGACTTATCTCTATGCTCGTAATCGCATAGGAAGTTGTAGGCAAGTGTATCGATTAATAGCCCTCCAATTTCCACACTCCACTCATTTTTCCAGGCTCGGGCCATCCGACACAGGTTCTTAAGATTTCCATTACAAGTTTTGTCTAAATCGACAATTGCTTTAATTTCTGGTTTTGGATTCGTTGTTCTCCACTTTCCACCATCATTTGTATCGGCGAAACGGTATGTTCCATCATTTAACTCGAAAACTGGAACAACTTCGAATTTGATCCCGTCCTCAAAAGTGACAACAATCACCTGCCCATCGGCACCTATATCAGTAGATGGATAGGTTCTCATAATGGAGCTTCTTACAGCTTGCAAAAATGAAGATTGTTTATTCCAAGTGTAGCTGTTGTACCGGTCATAAACCGAGGTGGGCATGACAAAGAGCAGATCAACATCGCTTGTCGAGTCTATAGCGGTTCCTCGACCATAAGAACCTCCGTAAAAGCTATGGGTATAAATGTCGCTATATGTAAATCCCCAAAAATCTGTATTGAGCTGAGTGCATATTCTTCCCCTTCGATAAGAAATCGTATTTGTTCTTTCTCCACTCACACAGATGTTTGTGCAAAACCTTTGCATATCATTTGCGATGCCCATTGTATTCCTCGATAATATAATACTTAAATTTGTGTTGTGAACAATACTTCCTCGCCCAGCATGTCTATGATTTTGACCGCCACAGTCGTCTCACCTGCCGGCGCAGGCAACTCGTAATGCCCGATCACAAGATCTGCCTTACGCTCCGGCACGTCGCTCTGCGCAACATTGAATACCTGACCATCGTAGGCGACATCAATCAAGACCGTGTCCACCATGGCACGCCAGTCGGTGATCTTGGCCTTAAACATCCCCGAATCCATCTCTAACCGCTCAAGGATTGTTGATGAGATGAAATCTTCGATGTCCACGATGACTTTTCCGTCTTTACGAATTACATTGACTTCAGCGCTGGCCGGCTGATGCTCGAAGAACTTCCCGTAGCGGGGATCGGTGCGCAGTTCGATCACGCTGATCTTGTTGACTGGATGGCGGTGGTTGTACTCAGCCAGCCAGGCATCGGCGGCCAGTTCTTTTCCCAGGCACACGATCACGATATCGCGATCCTCACTCGAACGCTTCTTAAGCTCGTCCTGAATAGTCTGCAGGTCGAGGCGTGTGAGTGGATGGTTAAACGGGATGATCTTCACCAGGCGTTTACCCAGCGTACCTTCGAAGAACGCATCACCTTTCAGTCGTTCGATGCCGACGTGCTCGATGGCCAGATTAAGGGCTTCGTTGTGCTGGATCTGTAAATCGTAGTCGTTGACCCGGTAGACTGAAAACGCGAGCTGCGCCGGCGAGAGATCGCCTTGGGTATCATCTGGCAGCAGGGCCGGCTGGGTATGCGTCTTTTGCCGCGCTTCGAACTGCTCCTGGAGAATGCGCTTCAGGCGCTTACTGGCCGTCTGGACAGCGCCCTTGTTGATATCGGCGATGATCCAGCGACGACCCATCTTTTGAGCAACTGCGGCAGATGTGCCAGAACCGGCGAAGCAGTCGAGAATCAGGTCTCCCACATGAGTTGATATGTCGAATATTCTCTCAATCAATTTTTCCGGTTTCTCAGTAGGATAGTGAGATTCACCTCTTCGTTGAATACCTCTGATCATCGAAATATCATCCCACCAGTCTTGTAAGGGGACTCCCTTACTCTCGTCTAGGTATCTTTTCAGATAAGGCATTCCACTTTCGCTGTAAACAATCCTACCCTGGCGTTCTAATTCTTCCATGCGTTCTTGACTAAACCGCCAAGCTTTCGTGATTCCTTTCCACTCATAAACCGGATTCCCCTTAATCGGCCCCCCCGGGCCAGTGATATCAGCTTTATTAAATCTCCTGCCAGTCTCAGGTTCGATGTTACGGTACCAATTGTCGACAGTGGAAGCCGGTAATGGCGAGAAAATTTCATTCCAAGTGAATTCGTTACCCTTGGAATACAAGAAAATCATGTCGTGTACCGTTCCCAGGTGTTTGGCCCCCTGACCAACATCACTATGAGCATCTGACCTTTTCCAAACAATCTGATTAATAAAATGGTCACTGCCAAATACTTCGTCCATTATGCACTTCAGATAATGCCCTCGGCTTGGATCACAGTGCAACCAAATCACTCCTGTATCAGACAGCAATTCTTTGATGATCAACAAGCGTTCATACATGAATTGGAGATAGTTATCGTTTGTCCAAATATCAGTGTATTGGATTTGTTCACCCAATGAATAGCTTTCCCCCTCAACCTTATTGCTTGCCTTCCCGCCTCTTAACTCCACCTTGCGTACATAATCCGCCCCACTGTCAAACGGGGGATCGATGTATACCAGGTTGATCTTGCC
>CAYOHX010000171.1:0-10899 GCA_964403875.1 uncultured Anaerolinea sp.
TACAGCTAAAAATCAAAAACATCCTCAGTTTTGGTGAGTAGATTCATCTTTGTCACTCAGCATTTCGAGGAGGCCATATGTCACCCACTGATAGCTTACGCATGGATCGTACCTGCTCCTGCCAGAGGAGTTTATAGGCGTCTGGCGGGAGCCTGTGTTGGTCTTCAACAACTTGATCCGCGTCGCCGCGGGGGATGCCGAAGCTCTAGCCGCGTTATATGAAGCCCTGTTCCCCAGGGTTGTTTCACATTTACGGGCTCGCTTCGACAATTTGGATGAAGGCGAGATCGAGGGCGCGGCGCAACAGACCATGCTGCAAGTCTGGCAGAAAGCCGCCACCTTCCGCGGGCAGACCGAGCGCGAAGCGATGGGCTGGGTCATGCGTATCGCCGAACGCAAAGCGCTGGATCTGCTGCGCATGGAGCAGCGCTCTGCCGAGTTGGACCCCGAACGGCATTCGGCCTTCGACCAGATCGACGAAGTGGACTGGAAGCGCTTCTTTGCCCGGCTAACGCCGCGCGAGCGCGAGGTGGTAGAGTTGCTCTACCAGGGCTACAAAGCCGTCGAAATTGCGGCCAGCTTGCAGGTCAGCGAACCACGGATCACCCAGTTGATCCAGGCGGTGCGCGAAAAGGCCCGCAAATGGCTGGCGTGAGCCGCGCTTAACCCAAAGGGTGTTCGCGCCTCGAAACAGCGCGAACATCCTTTTTAGTTGGGAACAAAAAACCGGCCAGATGGGAAGAGAAGGTCATCGGGTCGGCTTCCAACGCGGCAGCTATGTGCGGAATAGCAGCGGCAACCTCATCAACGTTCACCTGGCCCAATTCGATCATCACCAGCTTCTCCACCCCCAAACCACTGCGTTCAGCCATTTGCGCCAGGTCAAGTCCGCTGCGCCGGCGACAACCGCCCACGTAAAGGCCAAACGTGGTGAGCGGGGACACCGCCGGGCGGGGAGCGCCGGAATGGGATTCACCCGGGCCCACCTGGGAGAGAATTGCCTGAAAGAACAGGCGCTGATCGGGAGACGCGAAATCATTCTCCCGGCTGAGAGGGTCTTGCGGCATATTCATCAGATCGTCAAAAGTTAGGGAGCCCGAGAAGTGAGACTGGGCAGGTTCTTCGCTGGGTTGAGGTTCTGCGGTGGCGGTTGATTCAGCGTGAGCATTCTTTCTGTTTTTTGTATTCACGTCTACACCAACAATCCTCGTTAAATGGTTGAATCCGTTCATCTGTTAGTTAGACGCGCAACCGTTATAAAAGTTTAGGGGGTCTGTTCAGAGAATGAAGAAATTCGGTTCGCAGATTCGGCTATTTCCAATAAATCCTAGGTCCATTGGGATTGATCGTGGTATGGTCTTTCCCATCCAATCTCCCAAGACTCAAACCTGCGCTCTCTGGGAGTTGCCGTGGTTCACAATGAGCCCAAAGTGAGCATTGACAGAACATTTGTTTTACTATATACTCTCTATAGAACAAAGGTTCTTTTTTCTAACTGATACATCTATGGCAGAGTTCACCTACCCACCCCGCACCCCGCGCCCGCTGTTCATTCAGCGTCCGCCCCAAACCAAGCTGCGCATCCCGCGCTTCAGGGTACCGGAACGCGTGCGGGTTTCCACTCCATCTTCGCTCACTCGCAACGAATCGACCCGCCGTCCAGATTACGGTGGTCGGGTCAATCCCCTGCCACGCGGCGTGCTGCCCACGGCTGTGACCGCTGCGGTCGCGCCCACCGCGGTTCCGCCTGCGCCTGCCCGTCCGGTTCCGCCGGCTGTATCCGCCGCTCCCGCGGCATCTGCCACGCTCACCCCGCCGCCCACGTTAAACGAAGTGCTCGAACGGCTGCGCGGCCTGCCCCCACAAACGACCATTCTGGGCGTATGCGACGACCGCCTGCCTGTGCTGCTCGATTTAGCTGACCCCGCCCCCGGCGCGCTGCTGGTGGCAAGCGACCAGCGCGAGCACCGGCAGTCTCTGCTGCGCGTGCTGGTGGAGACCTCGGCCATGCTCAACTCGCCGCGCAGCGTGCAATTCCTGGTACTCAGTTCTCACCCCGAGGAGTGGCAGGAGCGATTGCAAGACATGCAACTGGCCCGCCACTGCCTGGGCATTGAGAACATCGCCGAAGGCAACACGGAGCGCTGGCTGGTGAAGCTGGCTGGTTGGGCCGATCAGCGCCGCAAGGGCGCCAGCGGCGGACCGGCCGTGCTGCTGATAGTGGACGACCTGGCGGCCATGCTCGACCTGGAATATGATGCGCGGGTCAATTTTGACTGGTTGATCAAAGATGGGCCGACCTTCAAAATCTGGCCGGTGGTGGCTATGGAAGCGCACCAGACACCCCACTTGACCCGCTGGCTGCGCCTGTTCCGCAGCCGAGTGCTGGGGCATGCCTTCGATGAGAGTGTATACCGGCAGTTGGCCCCGCTCAATGAGCAAGAATCCAAAAATTTTCTCGCGGAAGACCGCTTTGCGGTCAAGGTCGGGGACACCTGGCTCAAATTCCGCGTGCCCCAGGAATAAATAGGAGGAACCGATGCGTACCGGAATGTTGTGGTTTGATAATGATCCCAAGGCTGAACTGAGCGACAAGGTGCAGCGCGCCGCCGCTTACTATCAAAAGAAGTATGGATTACAACCCAATCTGTGCTTTGTGCACCCCAGCATGTTGGCCGCCCCCTCGCCGCACGCTGGCAGCATCGAGCTGCGCGCCAGCAAGCAAGTCCTCCCCAACCATCTTTGGCTGGGCGTAAACGACCCCGGCGCTGCCTGAAACCCTTGCTTCGCTCAAAACCAGTTCGACGCAACCATGCAAGCGCTGCGTCGAACTGGTTTTTTAGTAACGCGCGTTCGGATCAGTCGCCTTAGCGGAAAAGCGCTGGCAGGAAGAACAGCGTTTGACGCAAACGGATCACCGCCGACACAGGCCAGGTTTGCGTACTGGTCACCCCGCGGACTTCACCGCTGACGGTTACCGGCCCAGAATATGAGCCCGGCGCCGGAGTAAGCAAGGCTTCAGGCATGATTTTGCCTCCGGCGGGCAGCGTTCCGCTCCAGGTTAGCGTATGCGGCCCCGCATTGTAGACCAACCCCTCGGGCGAGCTGCTCACGTATTGCAGTTCGGGGGGTAAATTCAGTGTGACCTGGATGGTTTCGTTCAACACGCCCAGATTGCTTGCCGTGAGGGTCAAGGCAGTGGATTTTCCATCTGCCAGAGTGGGCTGGTCGAACCACAACGCCGGTTTGGGCGACAGCAAAATCTCAGGCCGCAGCGTCAGCGGCACCTCCAGCAAGTCCGGCACACCCGGCAGACCAATGAAAATGACACCTTCCAACACCCGCGACTCGTTGAATGGATAAGCGGCGTTGTAGACCGCATTAAAATTCACCAGGTCTCCCGCCCCCACAGATCCGAAGGGCAAATTGCGCAGCGCAATTTCGCTGCCACCCACTGCCCGGATTGTAATGTCGAATTCTCCTTGCCCAGCGGGAACATCATAGCCATGCACCATGACCCAGTAATCGCCATCTTGAGGGAAGCTCACCCTCACCCGTTCCTCCGACCCTGCCGCGGTGGAGTAGAAGCGCAGGGGGTCGCGCCCACACTCAAAGATCCCGTTGCCATTATCCTCAAAGATATATAGATCCAGGTCACTTTCCTCTGGCTCGGCCCCAAACAAACGCGCATCGAGCAACCCACCGTGAAGGGACAGACCTCCCCCGAACTCGTTGTAAATCCAGCTTCCGTCACATACATTAGCTGGCGAATCCTGGTTAACAGGCTGATCGTTCAGTTCGATGCGTGGACTGAAGCCATAGGCCTGCACCCGCAAGCCATCGGGAATGTCACCTGTGGAAACGAACTGGAAGCTGGCGCTGCCGCTGAGACGGACTGGATCCAACGCGATCACCGGGGCGATCAGATCCGATGGCGAAGGTGAAACCTGCACGCGGTAAATACTGCCTGCCAGCGGCTCGGCGAACTGATCTCCACCATAAAGCACATTGTGCAACACCAACATACCCAGCCCTTCGCGCACTTCTGCGCTCACCACTTCACGCTGATAGCCAGTAGCCGTTTCGCGGCGGAAGCGTCCTCCCGTAATATTGGTATTCAAACTGCCCCCAATGGATTCCATCCCCGTCGGCCCAAAGAAAGCAGGCGCGACGCTAGAAAATTCGTCCGCCGCCGCTCCATACACCCAGGAATCCACATCGGTGCGCAGCGAGTTCCAATGGGTATCTACTACCAGGCGGGTGTTGACACCTGTGCTGTTACCCGGCACGCTGAAGTAGAAAGCGCGCCAGTCGCCCGATTCGTAGCGCCAACGCCAGTCAAAACCCCCACCCAGGCGGGTATTCTCATAAGGCGTATCCGGGGTGGTCACATTCTGACCGAATTGCAAGTTGCCAATCTCTGCCGCCACGTGAGCCAGCACAGGCAATGTCTGGGTGTGTGTAGGCAGTTCCAGACGAATCATGCCCTGGTAAGACCCAGGCTCGGTGTTCGGGGGAACATTCAACGTGGCCTGAAAATCGACGGCTCCGCCCGCCGGAATTTCAATCGGGCCAGCGGGCAGATTTAGCCACGGCCAGGGCTGATCACGGTAGAAGGTCACCCGCACTTGTAAAGGCGTGGATTCGCCGCAAAAGGAACAGTCCAGGCCCAAAAAGATACCATCCCCGCGTTGGTTACCCAACGCCAGCGCCTCACGCCCCACTTCCACCTGCAAGGTTGTCCCGCCGGGAGAAGCTGAGGCATAACGGTTGTACTCTGACAGGTTGGTCAGCGGATCTACATCCATTTCGCCCGCACCCACCCGTCCGTCATGATTCAAATCCTCCCAGAGCTTGCCATCTCCATCGAGGTCGGTCCAATTGTAGAAGAACACCTCCCAGGAATGCTCGAGGTAGTAGTCTTCATTGGAGTCAAAAGACTCGAAGGGTAGGATCACCTCGGCACGCACCAAATCTGGTTTGATCGTCTCAATCAGGTGAGTCAGGTCCTCCAGGTACAACGGATAAATCGATGGCATTGTGGGGCGCGGGTAGGTATAAGGAACCTGAAAGCTTTCGACGTGTACCGCCTTGAGTTGGCTGCCCGTTACCGTCACACTCGCCGAACTGGCAGTGGGGTTGTGGAGGGTGAACACACCGTTAGCGCTCGCGCCCGCCTCCAGCACCGCCGGATAGGCGGTATAAGCCGGGCCGGGCGTCCATTGGACGGGCGAGACGCTCACATTCTGGTTCAGCGCCACCGCTACGCTCCGGTCAACGCGCATGTTCCCCGCGCCTTGGGTGATCGCATCGTAGCCCAGATCATCGGTTCCGTTGAGCAGCAAGTTGCGGGCCTCGATCCAGGTGGGCCAACGACCGTGCGATTCTTCAAAAGACTGATAAATCAGAGCCATGCCGCCGGCAGCCAGCGGCGCAGACATGGACGTTCCGCCAAAAACATCATAAGCAGCCTGCCCATTGCCGTAATAGTAATTGAGCGGGTTGGGTCCCAGGCCCCAGGCGCCCACCGCCAACACGTCTGGGGCAATGTCGCCCTGAGCGCCCGCCCCCCGGTTGGACCAGGGCTGCACGTCACCATACAAGAACTGCGCGGGAGCCACATCTTCAAAATAGGTACTGTCGCTGTAAAACGTGCTGGCCCCCACATCGATGATCGTCCCGCCGCCGGGGCTGGTCACTGTGCCGTAGCCATGCCCGCCATTCCCCGTGGCCGCCAAGAAACTCACCTGCGGCGCATCGGTTCGGTTGAGTTCGCTGACAAAGCGCGACATCTCATCCCAGCCATCTTCGATGAGTGCGCTTGCCCCCCATGAGTTACTGACCACCTGCGCTTCGTCTCCACTCTGGGGCAGTCCATCCAATCCCAACGCCGTCAGGGTCCACGAATCGAGAGGCAGCTCGAAGCCATTTTGCATGGCTATCACCTGCGCATCGGGCGCAATGCCCTGAACCACAGCCCCACTCAAAAAGATGCTGCGCGGGCCAAGTCTGGCAGGGTCACTGATCACGCCTTGCGCAGCCACCTGCCCGGCACAATTGGTGCCATGACCGTTTTCGTCATTAACGAAAACCAGCAGCCGACCAGCCTCGGGCACAGGAGCCTTGACTACTTCCGGGTAGAGCGTTGTGACGCCCGGCGGGTGGTGGGCGCCATCTGAAATCCACCCCAACAGCCCAGCCGAGAGATCCCAAACGTCATCGCCGTTGAAATCGGCGCCTGCCAGCGGACGATCCTTGGTCATGGTTTCATCCAGCGATCCAAGCTGATGATCATAATTGACATCCACGTACACGGTGTCATACACGCCGCCTACCGCCCGGTCGGCCACAATCATCAGAGGTGAGCCGAAAGAAAGTTCGATATACCCCAACCCCATCTCGAACGCCGCGTAGGGGAGCAGGTAATCGGGATGCAGGGAGTAGTAGTACCGCCCACTTTCCGAATCATCCGGCCAGGTGGCCTGAATATGTATTTGCATATCGCCCAGGTCGAAAGGCAGGTCGGCTGTGCAGGTGGCGCCGTTGCAACTCGGCGCCGATACGGGCAGCGTGGCCGCATAGCGGGTATATCCATAACCTTCCATCTGGTTGCCGGGGTCAAAGGCATAGCCCGGATCCAGAGCATAACGCGCTCCCGAGACGGTGTCATAGGCAAACGGCCATCCGGCATATGGCCCAGAGGTCAAACGAAACTGAGTGCCTTGCAGATCGGGGTGGCCAAAGTCTACACCGGTGTCTACAATGGCCACACGCACTCCCTCGCCAGTGGCTTGCGTGTGCGCCGCGGGCGCGCCATGAATTTCCAGAGGCCGCGTGAGCAAGCCAGGATCCAGAGCGGTGATCTCAGATGCGGGCCGCGACTGGCGCGCCCAGATTCCCATCTCGGCCCGAATTTGCGCCACATCCTCGCCCCCTCCCAGCAGCCACTGGCGGGCCTGCTCCGCGCTGGGTCGCTGGGGGGCGTTGCGCAATTGGTCCAATCCGGGCGCTTCGGTGGTCTGGAAGGTCTCTGGCGAGATGACCGCCCGAACTCCTGGCGCGGAGGCCAGCTTCTCTAAACGCGAGGCCGGAATATCACCAATCGCCCACTGCACACCTGCCACCTCGCGACTGAGCGCATAGCGCTGCATGTACTTGCCAGGATGGGTCCCTGGCTGCATGATTACGGTCACCATCGCCAGGTCGTCTCCGCCGCTTTCCGCCAATGCGCGCAGGTCGGGAGACAGGCGCGTGAGGAATAAAGCGCTGTAGCTTTCCACCTGCTCGGGGGGCAGCGGCGCTTCCGCCACGCCTTGTTGGTCGGGGCGGCCTTGGCCCCACAAGAAGATTGCGAGGATGAAAACCAATAAAAAGCGTGACCGGAGATTCATATAGACTCATCCTTTGAGGCATGGGTGAGGATGTTTTCAGTAGAGACTCGGCCAAAGGTCTTAGAGGCCGGACTTGCTCCACCCTCTGATCTGATCCATCTCTTATTGGATTATAGGCTCTTTTGGGCCTCAGCTTCATGGAGAATTGACGTAGCAAGATGAGCATTTTGGTGAGCAGGCCCCCAAAATGCGGGGTTCACCACGCCAATTTCCACGGACCCCCGGTTGGGGGAAAACATGAAAGTATAATCAAGCCTATCCTTGACCCCCTGGAGTTGCCTGTATGCCCACCCTGCGACAAGCCCGTGACTGGTACGCGCAAGCCGACTCGGTTCATGATTTCGACCACGTGCTGCGGGTATACCACCTGGCCGAAGAACTAGCCCATATCGAAGGCGCCGATCTGGAAATTGTCCGCGCCGCCGCCCTTCTGCACGATGCTGAAGGCAGCCATCCTGCCGGCGAAGGGCGGAAGAGCCACCACCATGAATCCGCTGCCTTTGCCGAGGAGATTCTGCGCGCCGAGGGTTGGCCTACCGAGCGCATAGCCGCCGTGCAACATTGTATCCGCGCCCACCGCTACCGCAGCGACGGCGAACATCCCGCAACCCTGGAAGCCAAAGTGCTTTTCGATGCGGATAAACTGGACGTACTAGGGGCCATCGGCGTGGCCCGTGTCATTGCTTACGCAGCCATCCGCGGCACGCCTTTCTATGCGCCGCCCTCCGAGAAGTTTCTACAAACCGGCGTAGAAGAAGATGGCGAGCCGCATAGCGCTTATCATGAATACCTATTTAAACTACGCAAAGTCAAAGCGCGCCTCTTCACTCGTCGGGCCGTGTCGATGGCCGAAGAACGAGAGCGCTATTTGGCCGAATACTTCACCCGCTTGATCGAGGAAATAGAAGGCCGGGCCTGAGTTAACGCTCGGCCCAGTGGATGGCCACGGTGCCAAAATTCAAGCGGCGGAAACCTGCTTCACGGAATCCCGCCTCGCAAATGCGCTCCAGCAGGTCTTCGGCAAGCAAAAAGTTTTCAGACGTCTCCGGCAGGTATGTGTAAGCCGAGCGGTCGCCTGAAAGCAGCCCGCCCAACCAGGGGATGACCTTGCGCATATGAAAGCGAATGAAGGGGCTCAGCAAGTTCTGCTGCGGTCGGGTGGTGTCCAACACCACCAATCGCCCACCGGGCTTGAGCACCCGATATTGCTCAGCCAGGGCCTTGGGCACATCGACCACATTGCGCATTAGAAAGCCCGACACAACCGCATCGAAGCTTTGCTCAGGGAAGGGCAAATTCAGCGCGTCGGCCCCGGACCAATCCTGGGGCTGTTCATAATGACTTCGCCCGGTCAACATCATCTCGATGGTGAAATCCGCCGCCAGCACGCGCGCGGTTGGGACCTGCTTGAGCGCTTCACGAGCCAAATCGCCGGTACCCGCGCCCAAATCCAGCAGCGCCTGACCGGCCTGCAGCCGCGCCTGGCGGATCACTTCCACGCGCCAACGCACATCCATCCCCCCGGTCATCAGGCGGTTCATGAGATCGTAACGCGGCGCGATGCCGGCAAACATGCGCTGCACACCCCTGGCGCGCTTTTGCGGGTCTTGGGAGGCGGTGTTCGTCACAGGGGCACCCACACCAAAATGGTCGTGCCCGCTCCGACTTCCGAGGTGATCTCGATTTCCCCGCCCGCCGAGTGGGCCCGCGTTTGCATGTTCGACAGGCCATGACCCAGAGTCAGGGTGACCGCTTCCACATCAAAGCCTCGTCCGTCATCACTCACCTCCAGCAGCACCCGGTCCGAAGTGGTCCACAAGCTGATGTTGACGTGCCGGGCATGAGCATGTTTGGCTGTGTTCGCCAGAGCTTCCTGACAAATATGAAACAGCACCAACGCCCGCCCCTGTGGAAGGGGAATTTTTTCGTTAGCGGGGCCTTGAATACTCACCTCGACCAGCGTGTTGGCACGGAGTTCGGCTGCCAGCCGGCGCAGCCCATCCATCAGGTTTTCCTCGTGCAGTTTACGCGGTCGGAGGTCAAGAATATACGAGCGAATGTCGCGAATGGTGCTGTTCAGATCGTTGATTGCCTGCTCGATTCGCTGACGGGTGGAAGCCGGATCTTCGGCCAGCAGCAGCCGGGCATGTTCCAGCGTCAGACCTACGGCGTATATGTCTTGAATGATCCCATCGTGAAGGTCCATGCCGATGCGCTCGCGCTCTTCCAATACCGCCAGCCGGCGCTGCTGCAAGTTGAGGCGCACATTTTCAATAGCTGTGCCCACCCAAAAGCTGATCGCGGTGAGGAATTGCATTTCTAACTCACCCAGAGGGTTATCCTGACTGCTGGCCACGCACAGCACCCCCAGCACCTCGCTGCGCCCGGAGAGAGGATAACAAGCCACCTGGCGAATGTTGGTCTCACTCAAGCTCGCGCTAAACCCGTACCCATCATAGGTCAACCCGCTGGAGAGCTGGGGCAAGTCGATCAGGCTGGGCTGCCCGCTCACGGCGCTCATCCCCACCACGCCCTCACCAGGCTGAAACTGGTTCTTCGACCATAAAGCGGATACCTTATCGCCTTGATGAGCCACCATTTGCAGGTATTTCCCGGCTTCTTGGCGCAGGAAGATCTCTCCAGCATCCAGGCGCAGGTATTCGGTCACATGATTGAGCGCCTTCTCGATGATCCGGTCAATATCCGTGGCCGAAGCCAACGAGGTGGCCAGATCGTTGAGCAGCGCCAGCGTTTCGGTGCGCCGCGTGAGTGTATCCTCGCGCTCGGTAAGATGCTTGACTAACCGTGCATTGAACAGCGCCACCGCTGCATACCCCGCCAGTGTTTCAATTACGACCTGATCATCGGCGGTGAATTCCGGCGCGTCCAGCTTGTCGGTCAAATAAATTTGGCCCAGTTGCTTCTCGCCGTAACGGATGGGAACCCCCAGGAACGAGGTCATGTGGGGATGGTGAGCCGGAAAGCCTGCCGAACGGCTGTCGGCGCGAATATCTGCCACGCGCACTGTCTCGGATCCGTGCATCAGCAGACCGATCAAACCACTGCCCACTGGTGGATGGCCCACTCGCCGGGTTTCATCGGCATTGACGCCCACCGGAATGAATTTTTCCAGGCGGCCCTGCTCATCCAAAATTCCAACAGCCGCAAAGCGGGCAGAAACCTGCTCGCAAGCCAGGCTGGCGATTCTTTCCATCAACGACTCGGGAGACACATCTCGCACCAATTCCAGGCTGGCGCGATGCAATGCCACCAGCCGATTTTCGAGTTGTTCACGGGTGAGAGCGCTCGTATCCATTATCGGATGATCCTGTCCGATTATTTTACCTGAATTTATCCTTTTCGTTAAGATTGCGACTCGTTGGGTATTAGAACAGTGAAACCCTCCTTTTGGAGAATGAGGGCAGCAAAGCCTTCCTGAAACCCAAAAAAATGCCTCTCTAGGTGTTGCCGTGGTAGGTCCCGCATTTAGGGGTGTGTGAGTGGCTTC
>CAYOHX010000172.1:0-10693 GCA_964403875.1 uncultured Anaerolinea sp.
AACTAATCTGGAGGGCTGTGTGCGCGGAAACGTGCATGCACAGTCCGGAGAGGGGAATGTAGAAACACGGCTATGGCAACATAGCAAGGTGCGCTACGTTTCTACTCTACACGTGATCGACCGCGCCAATGCCATCTTCGACTTTGCCTGGTCGTTTGACCTGATTGGCGAGCCGGTGGTGGTGCGCTGGCAGAAGAAGATCATGGCCTGGAGCCAGCAAGAACGGCGCAAAGTTCCGCAGGTGGATGCCAACGGTAACTTCCAGGTCGAGGACGTAGGCATCGTCTACGCGACCGGGAAAGTCAGCATCATCTTGAACGGGCAAACCTACACCCACGCCGATCTCGGACGCTGTGTTTTTTCAGGCGATACACCAGAAGCATTGGACATGGCTTTGGCCGGTTCGGTGACGGACTGCCTGAAGCGCTGCTTCCGGCAACTTGGGAATCAGTTCGGGAATCTGCTGTACGACAAAGAAATCGCGCAGATCGCCGGGCTGGAACAGAACCAGGCTTCTGGAAATGGCGCTGCTGACCATCGCTCCGCGACCGGTTCATCAGCTCCCGCGCCTGCCCGCCAGTACGCCGACGGCTCGAGCGTGAACGGCAACGTATCTGAGCAGGAAGCCTACGATGCCTTCGTCAAGAAGATGGGCAAGCCGCCGGCTTCCAAGAACGATCTGCGGAATTGGATCTCGGCCAACCGCGCCCCAACTGCTGCTTAATCTCATATCGAAAGGAAAACCCAAATGTTTCAAACGCTGATTCTGATTGGAAACCTGGGGAAAGAGCCTGAAATGCGCTACACCCCCTCTGGACAGCCGGTGACTACCCTGTCCGTCGCTACTAACCGCCGCTATTCCGGCGCGAACGGCCAGCCGGTGAAGGAAACGGCATGGTTCCGCGTGACCGTCTGGGGGAAGCAAGCGGAAACCTGCAATCAGTTCCTCCACAAGGGGAGCAAGGTGCTGGTCGAGGGCCGGTTGACCCCGGACCCGGAGACGGGCGGGCCGCGCGTGTGGGAAAACAACGGCAAGCACGGCGCTTCATATGAGGTGACCGCTTCGACCGTTCGCTTCCTGTCTGGGCGCGAGGACGGCGAGGAAGGTGACACCGGCAGCTTCGCCGATCACGACGTTGACTTCTAGTCCGTTCTGACAACCGTTTTCACCTGAAGATCAAAGGGCATGACTAAGGAGGCATGCCCTTTGATCATTTTTAACCCAAAGGAGGATCACGTGATCACAGGAGAAATCACCGTGTCTACCTGTTATGGAGACGCGGTTATTCCGGTGGAAATTCTGGACAAAGGCCCCCGCCCTGGCACAGTCTGGGTGCGGGCGTTGAACAACCTGAACCCGTTCACCAAGATGAGCCACGGCGGACCGTACCAGGACGATACAGCGGTCTGGTCGATCCCGAACGTGCGCAACGTGCAGGTGGTTTCCGAGGAAGAACCCCCGGTTCCGGTGGAACTGTCGCCGGTCGAACAGCCACAGCCTGCGCCGGACTGGTTCCTGGAAATGGCCTATGAAGACCGCACCTACGTTGACGACTGAGTCGCGCGCGGAAGAAAGGAGGCAAGCGCTGCGCACCGCATTTCGGAAAGGACTTTCTCCCACTGCTGCCCCTGCCCGGCCTATGGTCTCGGTGCAGGGCTACCAGTACCTGGTGGATTTTAGCGAAACGCACAATCTGCGCTACCACCGGGTGAACAAGGACAAGACCTGTTCCTGTGGCGAGCCATTCTGCGATGCGATTGAAGCCGTCCGACAGTATTTGCAGGCCGGCGGTATCCGTGCTCCCGAGCCATTCGACCCGGCTGCCTGCCCAATCTGCGGCGCAAAGACCTATCCCGATCCGGCCTGGAACGGGAAGTACACCAAGACGCTGGGCTGGCGCTGCCAGAAGGGTGGGCTAAAGCACTTCCTGGACGCCAAAGCCCAAAAGATCCAAAAGAACCTGGCTGAAAACCCCTGGCTGTTCCTACCCGTCCCTGGTTATCCAGGCGTTCGCCGGGACGAAATCATGACCTGGGAAGAATGCGCGGAGATCAACCGCCGGGTGTTTGAAGAAACCGGCTACGACCCGACTGCCTGATGTGAAAACCCAGGCAGCTACTAGACCCCAAACGTGGGGGACAACGTCCCCCTTGGGGCGCTGTCTCCCACGTTGCACGTCAAGGAGACAGAAACGTGACGCAAACCCAAATGGCTTTGCTACAAGATCCCAAAGTGACCGCTTACGCCTTGCCACGCCTGAAATTACTTCCGGTGCGCGAGCAACCCGGCTACCGGGTGGCGAAAGACCCCGATGGCTGCAATTTGCCCGAACTGCTGGCAGTCATCATCGGCGGCGCGAGTCAAATCGAATGCGCAGAACGCCTGCTCGGCCAGTTTGGGACGATGCAGAAGATCGCCCAGGCGCACGTGAGTGAAATCGCCCGCGTGGAAGGCATTGGCAACCAGTCGGCGCTGCGCATCAAAGCAGCCCTGGCGCTGGGGCGCAAGCTGCTGCAGCCGGAAGAGGATCGCATGGTGATCCACAGCCCCTCGGACGCAGCGCAAATCCTGATGCCGCTCCTGGCCCACCGCGAGCAGGAATACCTGGTGGTGGTCGTGCTGGACACGCGCAATCGGGTGCTGGACGTGGTGGAGGTGTACCACGGCAGCCTGAATTCCTCGATGGTGCGTATCGGCGAATTGTTCAAACCGGCCCTGCAGCGTAATGCTGCCGGCATGGTGATCGCGCACAACCACCCCTCTACCGACCCGACCCCCAGCCCGGAAGACGTCAGCGTAACCCGCGCCATTGTGCAGGCGGGCAAGCTGCTCGACGTATCGGTGCTGGATCACCTGGTGATCGGCCTGTCCCGCTGGGTATCGCTCAAAGAGCAGGGATTGGGCTTTTCGTAATTCGACCTCTGTACCGCAAAGGAGAATCATATGCTTCCACTATTATTTTTCGACATCGAAACTGCCGTGAACCTCGATGCGCTGGCGTTTCTGCCAGAGCCGACCGCTCCGGCCAATTACAAAGACGCCGAGAAGATCGCGCAATACGTCAACGAGAAGAAAGCCGAGCAGGTACTTCAAGCGCCATTGGACGCCGACTTGGGGATGGTAACGGCCATCGCTATGCAGCGCGGGCTGGAAAACGCCGCGGAAGTCTACCTGGTAGGCGACGAGGAAACCCCGGACGAAAAGACGCTGCTGGAATGCTTCTGGCGCAGCTTTGCCCGGCTGGATGGACGGACCTGCGGCTATAACATCCTCGGTTTTGATCTGCCCTACCTGCTCCGCCGTTCCTTCGCCCTGGACATTGACGTTCCCCTGCCGCCGCGCCTGGCGAAATACCAGATCGAGCCAGTGGTGGACCTGATGGGCATTCTCTACAACTGGGGCAATGCGCGCGGCTTGAAATGGGTGTGCAAACGCTACGGCATTCCCAATGCGCTGCCTGACCTGGACGGTTCCAAAGTGGCTGGGATGGATCGCGACACCCTGCGGAAGTATGCCGGGAATGATCTGACCCTGGTCATTGAGCTTTACAAGCGCATGTGCGGCGTGTACCTGCCCGCGCTGGAGGCGTTCCAGCCAGCTTTCTTGCCGCGCTAATCCGAAGGAGAAGCAGCAATGAATGAAACCCTGGAACTTGGCTTTGAAGTATCCAAGCTGCTGGCGCACAGCGGCTATCCGGCAGACGCGCCGGCGTTCTCGATCACCTGGGGGCAGATCGCGGAAGAGATTGCCAGAATTGTGACCGCCCATATCCTGCCCTCTGGCCAGCTTACCGAAGAAACGGTGGTGACGCTGGCGGACGATATCCGCCGGGACATCCTGAAACTGGATCCTCTCAACTGGCGGGAGGTGGTGCTCGACCGGGTGATGACCTGCCGGGCAATCAACCCGGCCTTGTGGGAGCCAGAGTACGAACCGGATGAAGGGCCGCTGGTGGAACAGTACGAGAACGCTACCCGCCTGGGCGATGATGAATCGTTCTGGGTAGATGGCGGCGAGTCGGCGGACTTCTTCAACGAGTAAATTGCTACAAAGTAAGACGTGAGCATCTCAGGATTAATAACCGTCTGAGGTGCTCACGTTCAATACTCACACGAAAACAATAGTGACAAACGGCAAACCTGAAGGGCCCCCTACAAATCTGGCTTCCAGTTTTGTGCAGTTTTCCGCATTACCTCAAGTTGTTGCCAGTGTTTTTCCGTTGCCTCGCGCCCCTTTGGGGTTAATTCGACAATAGTGTTTGGACGACGGGCAACAAATTGCTTCTCAACCGATACCAGCCCGGCCTCCTGGAGTTTGCCAATATGAGCGGATAAATTGCCAACCGTCAATCCGGTGATACGCTGTAGAAAAACAAAATCCGCTCGCTGGCAGGTGGAAAGGGCAGTCAGAATCGCAAGCCTGGCCGGTTCGTGAATGAGCCGGTCAAGACCAGCCATTTCTTCGAAAAGGTTACTCATCCGCTACTCCTCCTTGCCGGGTAATTGTTGGACAAAGAACCAATGTCCGATCAAGCCGTTGATAACGATCACCAAGCCAGCCACGATTAGTACACCGAATAATTGAGTGCGAAGGCCAAGAAGTTGCCACCAATTACTTAAACCCAGCAAAGGAAGGATACTCACGACCAGCATAATCACGAAGCTGGCAGCACTGAGCGGCAGCAAGTAATTACCCGGTGCGTACCATTGCATACGCAGATACTCGGCTACGATCGCTCCGGCAAAAACCAACCCAACTGTACTTACTGGTAAATCAAAGCGAGTATCGAGAGCGAATGCTGCTAGCCCGATAATTCCACCCAAGACTCCAAGGATTACTTCCATACGTTTTTGGTTAGGAGTTCGGTCATTCATACCGAAGCGTGTCAGGTAGTATCGCTGAATACCGATGAATAGAACAATCATTGCGATGGATAAGAGAATGGGTAGAGTCAAGTTGCTAGCCGATCCCTTCTGCATATTCGCCCATATGACGACAATGGGAAGGAGCAAACCCAGGGGGATGGACTTCAAACCTTGTAAATTCGAGTAGTTGGCAGCAAGGAAGCGTGTTTTATGAATGTTTTGCATGATCGTTCTCCTCAAGTGATATAGATTACTTTGCTATACAAACTAATTTATATTATAGATTAATCTATTGGTTTGTCAATAGATCATACAAATAACAAGGCGTAAAAAAGTAACCCGGTCGTCAATGTGTTGATCAGTCTATTTGGCTGGTCGATAGATGCGCGCCCGGTGTTGTCGGACGCTCAAAAACGGTGGCAGGAAATTCAGCAGGAAAGAACGTCGGCAATTTCAAGCAAAGGAGGTGCGATTGATCACGACTGGAGAGCAGCAGGCGCAAAACGTCCGTCGCAAGCAGCACTGGCCGCTGTGCATGGAAGAGATCGAACATGGTGGCCCACCGCGGCCGGGTGGCATTGAAGATTTTCTGTTGGGCCGGTTTGACGAAGAATGTCTGAGCGACGACCCGCCCGAATCAGACTGGAGCGATTGGTTTCCCCCGCCGCCCAAACTGAGTTGGGATGAGCTAGGCCTGCTCGCCGAATGGGTGGCTGAGCAAGTAGACAAGCACAGTCTATGGCCCGATCCCGAACTGTATCCGCTGTCATTTTTCGAAGGAGAAGAATACGAATGGCTATTTCTGACGTGAACGTCGAAGACTTGGCGTTGTCCAACGGGTGGGCATTGATCCCGCTCTCGATCCCGGTTCCCCCGGCTCCGCTGTTGGAACGGGCAGTGGGATATCAGCGCGAAACGGAGGGGCGCTTTCTGGCCCTGTGGTGGGAGCCGTGCGGCGACGAGACGATGGTCTCAGACGGGCTCGTTTCCTTCACTGGTAACTGGCCTGGCTACCTGACCTACGTTCAGCACCCGCGCGTTTACCCGCATCTGGTTGCCTACAACCTGGGTTCGTCGGAGGGCGAAGCGGAGTACCACCTGGTGATCGACCGCCAGGAAGGGAAAGCTTATATCCTTCCGGCCCGTCATGCGGACAGGCTCCTGTCTATGCAGTGGGAGTGGGGCGAGCAGCAAGAGATCCCGCAGGTGCTTTCCCTGCAAGAGCTGGAAGCGGTACTGCAGAAGA
Organism: uncultured Anaerolinea sp.; assembly: GCA_964403875.1. GTDB lineage: Bacteria > Chloroflexota > Anaerolineae > Anaerolineales > Anaerolineaceae > Anaerolinea. Next base: position 6,113 of record CAYOHX010000172.1, read on the forward strand.
TTGCGCAGGAATGGCGCGCGCCATCCACTGCTGAGGTGATGGCGCGAATGAAAGAAGATCAGGCGGCTGTCCAGGCGCTGCGCGACTGGCTGGACCACCTGACCATCGAAACGAAGTAATCCACGAGACCAATTCACAGGAGGATCATAAATGAGCAGCAAAGTAACGGTTGAGAAGAGCGCGTTCGCCGAAAGCCTGGCGATCGTCGGGCGGGCGGTGGCTTCCGGGCCGCATCTGCCGGTTCTGGCGAACGTCTTGATCGAAAGCGACGCCGGGCAGTTGCGCCTGGCAGCTACCGATCTCACGCTCGGCGTTTCGGTCTGGATGGATGCCCGGCTAGACGGGCAGCTTGCGCTGACCCTGCCGGCCAAAACCCTGACCGACATCGTCAATTCTCTGGCGGACAGCGAAGTGCAGTTTTCGGTGAACGGCAAGCCGGAAGCAGCGATCAAGAGCGGGACGTTCAAAGGCGTGGTGCGCGGGATCGAAGCGTCGGAATTCCCAGCGATCCCCGAACACGACGTATCGAATGGCATCACCCTTGAAGCATCCCTGCTGAAGGAGATGATCCAGGCGACCGCATTCGCCGCTTCCATCGATCAGGCCCGGCCTGTGCTGGAAGGGGTGCAGCTATCGCTGGAAGGCAGCACCCTTTCGTTGGCGGCTACGGATGGCTTCCGCCTGGCGGTCAAAAAGGCAACGCTGCCGGTGAATACAGGCAGCCAGCAGGTGATCATCCCGGCCTCTTCCCTGAAAGAGACCGTGCGGATCCTGACCGCTACAAAGCCAGGCCAAGTGCATCTGATGATTCCCAAGAAAGGATCGCAGGTGGTGCTGCGCGCCGGGAATGTACAGCTCATCTCCCAACTGATTGACGGGCGCTTTCCGGATTACCAGATGATCGTGCCGAAAGGCCACAAAACCCGCACGGTTCTCGCCACTACTGATCTGCTGAAAGCCTGCAAGCAGGCCGCCATCATTGCCCGAGAAGGCGGGAACGTTATCCAGCTTCGCCTGACGCCTGGCGAGGAGCAGAGCGGGAAAGTCACCGTGCTGGCGGAATCCGGCGACACCGGGGAGAGCGAGGTGGAACTGCCGGCGACGATTACCGGGCCAGAAATGACCATTGCGTTCAACGTCAAGTTCTTGCAGGATGGGCTGGAAGCGATCCGCACAAAGAACGTGGTCATCGAAACCAACACGCACAACACGCCGGCGGTCATCCGCCCGGCGGGAGAGGAGGAGTACCTGTACATTTTGATGCCAATGCACGTGGACGGTAAGTAAACCATAGGGGGAGCATCGCGCTCCCCCTATCTCACGGCATTATCTCATTAGTGCTTTATATTCATTGATTGCGTTCTCGTCAACACCAGAAGATCGCATGTGATCTAATAGGGTTGAAGCCTCCCCACGGATTGCGACTACATGCTTTTCCGTCTCATCCATAACAATCTCAATCCGATGCGTTCCTAAAGCAATAAATAGATTTTTAGAAACTTTCATGGGATGCGGAAATCGAATCTCGAAAACCCCATTCCCCAGATCGTTGATTTGGTTTTTCTCCATATCACAACTCCTAAAGTAGCAATCTGCTAATTGGCATGAAGCTTCCAGGGTGGTAAACCAATATGCTTTTGCCAGCCTGGCCAATCAGAAGTAGCAAGATTGTCTTTCCCAGTAAATTCTTTTTCCCACGCTTCAAGCTCTTTTTTTTCGTCCTCAGATAGGATGTTGTTGTATGTGTTGATCATTTTTTCATACCACTTCATTGATTCATCAGAAAGGGAGGGAATTTGATCCATTCAAAAGTCTCCTTTACCGTCACCGGTACAAATACATCATTATTCGACATACAAATGTTCTAGTACCTATTGTACCTCTTTCAATTATTACCACCAAGAAAACCAAACGCTGATTTCAACAACCAGTTGAGAGATCGGCGTTTGTTGTTCTTGGAAACATTTCCTGGACACATAACCTTGGTTTGTATTTACGTCTTAAAACGTCGGTCATTTATCAGAAAAGTGTACCCAAAGGAGGATCACATGAACGTCTATGAAGACAAGTATCTGCGCGAGAAAGTGAACCGCATCATCGCAAGGCAGCGTGATGGCAAGATTGTTATTGCTGCCTACAAAGACGGCACCGGGCTTCCGGCGCGCGAGGATCTGGGCGAGTTGGGCCGGGCGGCTTATCCGTACGATTACACGGTGGGCAGCTTCGGCTACCTCAAGTACGACTCTGACCTGGGCGCGTATCTCTTCACCGCCAAACCGGATGCCAAACTACCACCGGTGCTGGCCAAGTACAAAAAACTGGCGCTGGCCGAAGCAGAGCTGGACGCCGCCGCGCGGATCATCCAGATCCGGATGGGCGACACGCTGGTTACCTTTAGCGGCGCGCAGCCCTGGAAGGGGTTGTACGAAATCCTGCGCGAGATGAACGAGGAACTGCTACGCACCAATGCTGGGATTGTGGTGTGGAAGATCACCAAGAAGGAGACTCAGAGTGCGGGCATGCAGGAACGGCTGTTCCCAGGCGCGGCACCGAAGCTGCGCAACGGCCAGGCGATGGGTTACGTCACGGGCTACGCCTATGACAGCGACCGCAACCTGGCGTATATCGGGCTGGTGGGCTACAAAACCAGCCTGGAGTCGCTGCGGGTGACACTGATGAGTAATAAGCCGATCAGCATGAAGCAGGAAGACTCGGGCGATGTCAGCCTGCTGCCGATTGAGAAGTACGAACAGGCCTGGCAGCCGATGCCGGAATACACCAGCCATCACGTGGCTTTTGTGGCCCGGAATGCCCTGCCCAGTAAGTGGGAACCCGAAGATCTCTCTACCTACCTGCTCGTGTTCAAAGGTTCAACCAGCCCTGCGCACGAACTGCAGCGGCTGTTCGTTGAACGACTGAAGGAGGCGCTGGAAATCCCCATCCTCGATGAATGGAGCGCGGAGCTGTGGAAACAGGCTCGCGACCAACGTTTTGTCCAAAATCTGACCACCGGCGGCGACTGCCTGCAAGGCGCGCGGATCGACCTGCAAGCGGACTGGAAGGGCTTGATCGCCGGTCTGCTCCAGCAAGAAACGCTCAAACTCACCGCCTGATCGAACTGTAAATCCAACTGACCCCGGAGGGGCTCACTTTTTCCCTTCTGGGGATGAAGTGTGGCTCCTGCGGGGTCTTTTTTAATTCACCAAAAGGAGCCAAATATGCGTCCCCCTGCCATTGAAAAGATGGGATACTACCCCACCGATGAACCGGTTATCGAAGCTATTCAAAGTTACATTGCCCCTACTACGAATCGCGCCCGGCTGTTTGATCCCTGCGCCGGTGAAGGCCGGGCGGCTTCTCTGCTGGGCAAAGCCCTCAACTGTGAGACCTGGGGTGTAGAACTCTCGCCCGAACGGGCAGCGAAAGCCGAACAGGTGCTGGACAAGGTCTACCAGGCGCCCTGGCAGGCCTGCTTCCTGACCGACGAGAGCATCTCCTGCCTCTTTTTGAACCCACCGTATGAGTACGATCGCTTTGACGATCAGAAACGGCTGGAACTGGAGTTTCTGAAGACGACCACGCCCAAGCTGGCACGGGGTGGGCTGCTGGTCTACATCATCCCGCAGCGCATCCTGGGCATGCCCGAAATTGCCCGCCTGCTCGCGGGTCATTATGAAAACACCCGCATCTACCGCTTCCCGGACGGGTTGTTTGAAAAGTTCCAGCAGGTGGTAATATTCGCCACTCGCCGGACGGTCTACAAAGTACCGGGTGAAGGAGAGACCGGGGAAATCATGGCGCTGGCCAACCAGCCGATTGAGCCGCTTCTGCCGGTCCCGCAGCCGTTGTACGAACTGCTGCCCGCGCCGGTGCGCGGAGCAAACAGCCGGCCGGTGGTGTTCAAGCGTATGGATTGGGAGCCGGAGGAAGTGGTTGAAGCCACCCGCAAAGCCGGCGTGCAAACCACGCCTGAATGGCTGGATCTGATTAATCCTTCCCGCGCCCTGGCGCAGCTCACCCAGCCGGTCATGCCGCTCAAGAAAGGCCACGTAGCCATGCTGATGGCATCGGGCATGATGGGCACGGTTCGCCTGAACGATGAAGAAGGCCGGCCGATGCTGATCAAAGGGCGGGTGATCAAAGTCGTGGAGAAGAGCGAAGAGACGGACAGCAAAGATTCTAAAGTGGTGGTCGAGACCTACAAAGACCGCTTCGTCACAACCGTGGCGGTGCTCAAGCAAGATGGGGTGCAGATCATTCAGGATGTCAAAGGGCTGTCCGACTTCATGAAGGCGCACGGCGAGAAGATCGCCGCGCACGTGCTGGAGACCTACCGTCCGCTCTACAATCTGGACCCAACCGCTGAGGAAATGGCTATCTTGGACACGCTCGGAACGGAACGCAAGCCGCTGCCCGGGCAGGAACGGGCCGGACTTCTTCCCACTCAGCGTCACGTGGCGGCTGCGCTGGCCCGCTCGATCCGCAAAAACGGCGTAGCGAACTGCCAGAGCGAAATGGGTACCGGCAAAACGACCATGTCTGCCGCTGTGATCGAACTGCTGCACGCCTACCCGGCCCTGA
>CAYOHX010000173.1:0-10521 GCA_964403875.1 uncultured Anaerolinea sp.
TCGTTGACAGGCGGCGCCGGTTGGGGCTCTTCTTTTGGCGGCGCTTCGACCGGGGGGGAGATGGGTTCGGGGGAGGGCTGCTGCAAGGGAACCTGTTGATAGGTGAGCGTGTAAGCGCCGATTTGGATGATCTCACCGGGAGCCAGCAGGCGGGGTAAGTCTGGGACGAGACGTTCTCCGTTCACACGCGTGCCATTGGAACTGTTCAGATCGGTGATGGTGCAATCCATAGCGGAACAGTCCAGACGGGCGTGGCGGCGAGAAATGAGCGTGTCTTCGAGGACTAACTCACAGCCCACCTGGCGACCAATGACCAGCGAGCCGATGGGTAGATCGAGGTCGCGCTGCCCGGTGGGGCCTTGCAGGGAGATGCGGTGGGTGTAATCGTTCATAGGAATCTTTTTCTCTCGGGTTAATTTCCAGCAGCCGGGCGAGGCGTGTTGAAGCGAGTCCAGGCGCCGGGTTTCGCTCCGGCGAGCACGTCCATTTCTTTGAGAATCTCATGAGAAAAGGCGTTGAAATCATTGTAGGTATTGGTTAGGTGCTGATCGGTTACCTTGCCAATTTCATCGATTCCGGGCGCTGTGGATTTGCCAACGTCGGCGACGTCACTCATTGCTCCTCGTTCTCGTTTATAGACTGTGTGCGATAGGTTCTTAAAATACTCTAACCGAGGGTTCTTGCTTCCAGCGGATTGGGCTGCTTCGGCGAAGCGGTTGATGTATTTGTAGATTTCATATTGGCGCATGGCCTCTACGACATCTCCTCCATACTTTGAGACCTCGTGAGCGATCATTGACAATTGAGAGGTGACCGCCATCTTGGCCTCATAGCTGACCACGTTGATCCCTTCGACCACGAAACGCCCCGCGCCAGGACCCAGGTAGGCTTCTTCGGTGTAGAAGTTCGCGCGCATCTGATTGTCGGTAATCTCCTTGGCCAGTTCCATGCGCTGTTGCGGGGTGGCATCGGGAGGGAGCGAGTCATATTTCTTCATGAGTTCATCGGCGCGCAGGATGAGGCGATCTCGTTCGCCTTTTCTCGCGGCTGGGTCGATGGCCATGTGATACATCTTTTGGATTTCAGGGTCGGCTGTGTTCACGTTGAGCGTTTTGGCATATTCTTCGACGCGTTTGAGTGAAGCAGGATCGGTTCCCGCTTGTTCCATCATTTTGGCGATGGTGAACTTATCGGTTTGGGATGAGAATTCCTTGAGCACCAAGGCCCGTTCGGCGGCTGAGAGATTGGGCATTTCTTTGGCGTACATCGAGAGGCGATCGGCCATAGTATAGAAGTTCATGCGCAGGGCTTCACTCCAGCCGGGGCCGTACTTTTCGCGCACAAATTTTTCGGCTTCAATCATCGCTTCTCCGGCGTCCCAGCGGCCCGAAGTGGAAAGATCCACGTCACTGGTGGCTTCGGTGCTGGGTTTTCCGGCAAGCTTGGCCCGGTAAAGCATATCGACTTCTTCAACCACCATCTGGCGGCGTTCGAGCAGCTTAACCGAAGCCATTTTCATTTCCGGCGTGCCGCTGCCTAATTGGGACATGAGTTGCTGCCAGCTTCCGTGCTCGATGAGGAGCGAGTCCATGGCCTTGAAGTCCCCATTGAGGATGGCCTGGATGCGAGGGTTGTTGGGCTGCATGAGGTCGGTGACCAAGCCGGCCCGGCGCACTCCTTCCTCTCCGGATACAAGAACATCGCGGCGGGTGTTGCTGACCATTTGCTCGACAAATTTCTCTTCTGGGATGCCTTGGTCGAGCAGGCGAGCCTTGTCCTCGGGGCTCATGCGGGCATAGGCTGCCTTGGCGGCCTCGCGCATTTTCTCCATCGATTCTTCGCCGAGCTTGAGGTTCTTTTCTAGTTGGCTGGTAATCCGTGGGGCCGCGCTGGGGACGTTGGCCGTGTCACAAACGGTTTTAACGGTTTTGTGGATTTCTTCGAGGTTATCCAACTTCTCGGCGCTGCGAATGGCAGTGCGGATGGCGCGGAATGCGCCTAACGCGGCGCCGATGTCGCCAACGGTACCGACGATTTCCAGAGCCAGCCAGAACAAGGAGGGCTCTTCCTGGGATAAGACGCGGGCCTTGTCGGGGTCGGTGTTGGCGGTGGCATTGGCAAGCTGGTAATTCTTGATGGAGTTGAACAGCGAATAGGTGCTCAAGGCTCCGCCCGCGACGGCAGCGCCCGCAGCCAGGCTGGCTCCGGCGCTGGGGACGGCGGCGATGATGCCCAACGCCAGCCCGATCGCGCCGATGGCGATATCTTTGAGGGTGCTCTTCCAGGTATGGTTTCCGCGGTATTCGTCGATGACTTTGTTGCCCAATGTGTTGGGCGTGAAGCCCATCTGACCCTTGGCGCCCTGGATAATGGTATCCAGAGACCAGACATCCAGGTCGCCGGAATCTAGGGCGGCGTTGACTTGCTCAATATTGGCTAATTGTTCAAAAATGAGTTGGGAGACAATGGCCCCACCTTCGCCGCCCTGGCCTTTTGCGATTTGCGCGAGCTGCTCACCCTTTCCTTGCCCGGTGAAAGCCGCCAGAACGGGAAACTCTTGCTCGAGTTTGAGCCTTTCTTCTTCGTATTTCGCGCCTTTCTCTCCGATTAACGAAGTCAACTCGTCGAAGCGGGGCTGGTTTTTGATGGAGAAAGAGGGCATTGGACCGGCGTTGTTGCTGACGACCCTTTCCATCAAACTTTCTCGTTCGGTGTTCAGGTCGTCCAATTCCTTTCGCAGGGGGGACAACCTTTGCGCGGCGGCGTCCAGACCATTCATGTTGTCAACGCCATAGCCTGCTCCGCCGCTTGCCCCTTCGGCGCCCTCCGCGCCTTCGTTTCCCTTGGGTGTGGAGGTTTGGTTGGCTCCGTAGCGTTCTTTTTCAGCCTCCAGCTTGGTTTTGCTCTGATTGAGCATTTCGCGCACGGCGCTTTCGGCTGTTGATTTGAAGCTGCTGATAAGCTGGTCGGCTTCTCTCTTTAAGTTCGCGAATTGTGCTTGAAGCACCGGTTTGATCTGGGATTCCGCAAGGGAGTCTTCTTCAGAGACGGAGTAGGACGAAGCCCCTCTCGCGCCGCCTTCTCCGGGGGCGCGCTTGATGATTTGGGCGTCGGTATCTGCTTTGTTGGCAAAGTCATTGGTGAAACTCTCCGCGCCCGCGATGCCATCTTTGGTGGCAACGGCGTTCAAGATCTCATAGAGGGCAGTTGGGTCCTTGGTGAGGGTCTGGCCTTTGAAATCTATGGAGCTGGACGCGACCGCAGCGCTGCCGGGCCCGGCCCCGCCGCTGCCTCCGCCCCCACCATCCCCTCCCGAGCCGCCCGCGCCTCCGCCGCCATCGGGCTGGCGTTGAATGACTGAAGCCCGCAGCGGTGTATGGATTCGATCTGGGTCTCGTTCTATCCATGGCTGGGCGCGACCGGATGAAAACCGCGCAGCGCTTTCATGGGCGGCTTTCTCAAAGGAATCGTCTGGATGGCTTAGAGAAATGTGGCCTGCGGTAGGAGTGCCAGAGACCGGTCCGCGAGACTGCTGGACGGTGTGGGTGACTTCGTGCGCCAGCAATCGGCGACCTTCTTCCGAGGAGGCGTCAAAGCCGCCTTCGCGGAAGAAGATATCGGCGCCAGAAGTGAATGCTTGGGCGCTCAATCGGCGGGCGAGGTGGTCGGCTGCCGTGTCCGTATGGATGCGCACCTGGCTGAGGTCAGTTTTGAGATGCTGCTCCAGGTCGGCGCGGATTCCGCCTTCCAGAGGCTGGCCTTGACCAGAGAGGCTGTGAATGCGGCTGCCGATGTTCTCGGGAGGGCTTTGAACCGCTTCGTGCAATGCCCGGTTGCCGTGCGATTGTTGCAGCCGCTGGACGGCTGCCTGGCGGACGGCTGCCGCGGTGGGATGGAGGGGCAAGCCCTGCAACCCCTGGGGCGATTCCACCGCAGCCGCCATATCCATTGCGCCGGCTGTTGGGCGGGCTTCGGTCTGAACCGGCCCAGGGCGTTTTTGTTCCTGGTTCTTTGCGGTTTGCCTGGCCTGGCGGGTTTCGCTCAAAAAGCACCTTCCAATGAATCTAAACGAACTTGATTTCGTGTTTACCCGAGGCAATTACACCGTGGGCAATGACCTCGATACTTTCCACCGGCGAGCCTTCGGGGCCGCCGCCGGGGCGCGCGGCGTACATTTCTACCGAGCGGACAAACTGCACACCGGGGAGGCCCTGGAGTGATTGATAGACATCCGAAAGATACAGCGTGCGGCCAAAGGGCCAGCCCTTGCCATCTGGTCCACCCGTGAGCGGGTTGAGGAAACGATTCAGGCGGGCAAGGGCCTCAGCCTCCACGGCTGATTTCTCTACATCGGGCGATGCCCGCAGTTGGACACGGACTGCCGTCCACAGGTAAGCAGGGGGGCGAAGATCGAGGCGGCAGGTGAGCAGGCGGCGTTCATCCATATACGCGCGTAAGGCGTCCATGTCCGCCTCGGCCAGGGTCAGGCTGGCCGGATCCAGGTAGCCCTGAGGATTGGGCAGGCGGGGGATGACCAGTAGATAGACCTGTCCGGGGATAACTCGCCCGGCCTGGTCGGGGTTGGGCTGCAAGCACTTGACTCGCCCGATGGAAGCGGGAAGGGCCTGACGGGCAAGGAATTCGAAGTCGGTTTCGGTGACGGCCCGGTCACGCGAGTGGAGCAAGGCTGGGGCGCGGGTCATGGCGGCTTCCAGGCTCTCGGCATCCAGCCCTCCCCAGGCGGTCTGACGGTTGGATACACGGGCGATGAAGGGAATGGCGGTTTTGAGCGTGTTGATGATACCAGCCTGGACATTGCCTTCTTGGCCGCCACCGGTGCGGTAAGCGCTGAAGACCAGGTTGGCCCCGCGGGCGGGAACTGCGCCGTAAAGCTTCATGGCTCCATCGGGTTGGCGTACGGCAGGCCCCAGGCGCAATTCGCCAGACAAGCTGTCGAGGGTGAAACAAGGATCGTCGGAAAGAGAGTAAGCGAAGTGCTCGACTTCTTTCCAGGATTGTGTGGATTGGCCTTCTACCTGTACGACCAGGGTCTCTCCGTCGCGACGAGCCAGAATGGGGTGGTGCTGCAGGTGGAAGCGCTGACCAGGGGAGCCATCAGATTGGCCAAGGAATTCGCCGCGAATGGTGCGAGCATGGGTGGCGGGGATGGCTCCGCCCACGGAGCTGACCACGAGTTTCTTAATCCGGGGAGATTTGTTGTAGGGCTGCATACCGTCCCGCGTTTCCGCGGGAGTGATTTCTTTGACTCGCAACCGGACCCAAAAGAGAGTTTGCTCACCCACCGCATATTTGCCCATTGCGGGGAGATGGATTTGCAGACGTCCAGCCACGTTCATTCCACGAGTGCTGTCTTGTTCAATGTCGCAGGGCTGCCAATGGCTAGTTTCTTTGCCGGTCGAAGCCTCGACCAGGTAGGGCGGTTGTGTGGGGTCGATGCCTGCTCCGCCAGCCGGGTCGAAGTCCGCCTCCAGGCGTAGTACGTGATGGCTGAGGTCGTTTTCGAAGCCTAGATAGAGGGCATCGTCAGGCTGTGGGATGGATGAGAAGACCTCTACACCTTCAAAGCCAGCTTCGAGGCGGCGTAGATTATGTTCGCGGAGGGACTTCTTGTCGCCTTCCCGAGATTGGACTCGGGAGTAGAGAGAGATGAGTCGAGGTGGATAGACGGTGAAATCCTGGTCGGTGGTGAAAATGATGGCGGGCTGCGTTTCAGTTTGCGTGCTGGCGACTTCTGTTCCACCTGGGATGACAATGGGGGCGGGCTGGGGAGCAGACAGCCAAAAAGTAACCGGGACTCGGGCCGGTTGGGGTGGGTTGAGCCGCACCCCCAGCATTTCGAGAAAGCGGACATAGTGTAGATCGGGCACCTGGTTGAGGCGGTAGAGGAGCACATCGGTCATGAAAGCGAACAACTCTACCAGCGTTACGCCGGGGTCGCTGACGTTATGATCGGTCCATTCCTTCGTGTAGTGAGGGATGCGCTTCTTGGCTTCGTCGACCAGGTCCTGGAAGTGACGATCATCGAGTTTGGGGACAGGCAGTGACATGCGCTTCTCCTTGGCTTACTCTTCGGGGATCAGATAGAAAGGATGCACCAGGCTGCGGCGGTCGTGGGTGGCTTTCACCTGATAGGTGATTTCGATCACCATGCAGTGAGGGTTGGTCTCGTCGGCGCGGGCCTCAACGCCTTTGACAACGATACGGGGCTCCCACATGCCGAGCGCCTCTTCTACAAATCGGCGCGCCTGGGCCGCGGTGGCGCTGTTGTTGGGGGAAAACACCAGTTCACGCAGGCGGCATCCAAAAGTGGGGCGCATGACCCGCTGGCCCGGCGTGGTGGTGAGAATGATGCGGATGGACTGCTCGATTTCGCTGCGCTCATCCGTTAGGGCCAAACCACCCTGGGCATCGATTTTGGGCGGGAAGGCCCATCCACGGCCAGTAAAATCTTGGGGCATAGGGTTAACCTCCGATCATGACAGTTCCGGCGGCGATGATCTGGCCGGTGGTGTTCATACCCACGTCGGCGCAGGTTTGAACCATGTCTCCTGCGCGGGCAGCGGGTTTGCCGTTGATCAACACGGTGGCGCTGCCCAGCAAAATGGTGGCTTGATTCGTAGGGAGAATGGTGAAGCTGGTTCCGGGAGGGGTGGGCATGTGGGGCGGAGAATTTCGGGCCGTGCTTCCCTGCGTGGCGGCTGCCATCCCCATTATCTTCACGTCGGCGCTGAGGTTGCCATCCAACATGCCGCTGAAGGGGTGCGGCAAGGGCGTGGGCACGGGGCCGCCTGGGCTGGGCGTCATGACGATGTGCATGTCGACGGCTATGATTTGGTCACCTTGTTTGGCTGCGGGTTTACCCATTCTGCTCCTAGTTCAGGTTGATCAATGCGCCCTTGACGGTCACCTGACCGCCCGCCTGGATGTCGATGTTGCCGCCCGCTTTGATCTTGAGATTGCCATCGGATTCCACGGTGACATCCTGGGCGGTCTTGATTTCGATCTTGCTGTTTTCCATCTTCACAGTAGATTGTTCATTCTTGAGGGTGATGGTTTTGTTGGCATCGTCCAATACGACTTGCAGACCCGAAGCGGTTTCGATGTGGATCTTGTTGTCGCTGGTGTCCAAAATGGTGATGTGATGACCAGATTGAGAGCGCCAGGTGCGGGCCTTGGGGCGCTCACCCGAGGGGGCGGAAGCCGCTTCGGGGGGAATTTTGTTCTGCCCGTTCCACAATCCGCCCAGAACCACCGGGAGGCTGATGCTGCCATGTTCAAAGGAGACCACCACTTCGTCGCCCACTTCGGGGATTACGTATAACCCCGTTTCGTTTGCCGCGCCGATGCCCAGAACACGACACCAGTTGCTCTCCACGTCTTCGGAGAGCCAGGGAAACTTTACTTTGACCCGCCCCATGTCTTCGGGGTCGTCGGTGTTGGTGACTACGCCAATGACCACGCCAAACCAACGCTGCTCTCGTTCGTGCGTGGGTGAGAGCGTTTCGGTGAGGAGGCCGGTGCGCGTGCCGCGAACGTTGAAGTTGGAGACCAGCCCGGCGGGCGTGTAGCGGTGGGTGACGTTGGTGATGTAATAAGTGCCGGAGAAGCGTTGTCCGAGCGCTTCGAGTTTGACGGCACGCCCGGCGCGAATTTCGGGGCGGCGCAGGGCAGTGCCCTCGGCTTCCAGAAAAGCTCCGCTGAGCTCATCCAGGCGGGCAGCGGCAAGGGCGTCTGCTTCGGCCTGGCTGATGACCGGCAAATCGACGATCGCGCGCTTGCCCGCGCCGAATTCACTGGCCCAGCCCGCGCCATCTTTTTGCTCGCCCACTTGTGGATAGAGGTTGCCGCGCGAGGCTCGCCCGACGATGGCTTGTTGGGCCACCGGGTCCCAGCCGCGCACGATGACCTCGTCGACCTGTTCGCCCAGAGACATGCGTGGGTAAAAAGACTGCAAATCCTGGCCCCAGGTGAGGGTGGTGGACTCGGCTCCCGCGCCGGGTGGTTTGCGAAAGTAGAGCTTGCCTTCGGTGACGAAGCATTCGTAGCCAATGCGCCAGGCGCGGGACATCAAGAAGGCCAGATCGGTCTGATTGTCTTGAAAGACGTGCTCGTATACGGTTTGGGTGGTCTCGACCTCGACCTGGAGGCCATTTTCCTGGGCAATTTGCTGGGCCAGATCGCTATCTTTCACGTTGATAAAGCCCTTGCTGCGGGACTGGCGAAACAGGCGGTGAGAGCGGTCGTAGCCGCGCACCACCAGTTCGGCGATCATGCCTTCGCCGAATTCGGGTTCGAGCGCGGTGATTTCGCCTTTGATCAAGGTGGTTTTCTGGCCTTGCTCGTTCTCTGCGGCGATTTCGATTTCTTTGGCCAAATTAAACGGACCTTCATCCAGTAGTTTGAGATCCGAGTCGGTCAGGCGGATGACGAACATGCCGGGCAGGTGGGCGTGTTGGTCTACGGTCAGGGAAAGTATGCGGGCGAGGATATCATCCTGGAGCGGCTGCCCAGCAACTTTGATTGACATTTGACTGGCGAGGGCGTTGTTTTCGGGCATGATCGTCCTATTTCTCTGGGATCATCAATACCTGCCCGGGTTGCAGGTCGAGGGGATTGGTGAGTCCATTGCGTTCGGCAATGGCGCGCCAGCGGGTGGCGTCTCCATACACCGAGTAGGCGATGGTGTCCAGGCGATCGCCGGAGATGACCTGCCAGACGCGCTCCACGGGACCCGCGCCGGAGGTTGGATTTTGGTTGGGGTAGTCGTTGAGATCCTTGTGCTGGCTGAAGGTGACCTCGACCTTGGCGCGGACGGGGGTGCCATCCTGCAAGAAGAGGGTGAACTTGTGGGACATTTGGGTAACAAGCGCCACGAAGCGGAACACGCCCCATTCGAAAGCGGCTTCGGGTGGGGGTGTTTTCTTGTTATTGCTGCCCGCGGGGGGTTCCATGAGCTTCCAGAGCTGGTTGGTGATGAGCGAGACGTCTTCGCCGGATTCGTAGGTGTCAAAGACCAGGTTGATCTTGAGGGTTTGCGGGCCAGATTGTTTGAACTCGATGGTAGGAACCTTGGAGTTGTTCTTGGCTTTTTGCTCAAACTGGTTCTGCTTGGTGACCGTGTATTCGAAGGGGTTGAACATGCACTCCACCGAAACCCCGCCGCTTTTCTCAGCGCCGGAGCTGTCGACTTCGTAAATTCGAGCGGGTACCAAATTTCCGCGAGTGGGTGACATGCCTGATCTCCTGGATAACGGCTAAAAGCGCCCGCGCAGGCGTTCCCATTCCACCGCCAGGCGGCGGCGAAGCTGGGCATAGACTCGGCGGGCCAATTCATCGGTGTCAATGCGACCGGCGGTGGAGGATTGCTCGCCTGAGGGGGGAGCGGAGGTTTCAGCGGATTGGGCGGAGGCTTCGGTGGGGGGCGCAGCGCTCGCGCTTGTTCCCGTGTTGGATTGAGCTTGGACAGCGGAGGGCTGTGCGGTTGTGCCGGTTTCTTGCTGCTCAGCGGCTTGAGGCGCGGGAGAGGCGGAGGTTTCTGGAACAGGACCGGCTTGAGCCTGGGGAAGTTCCTTCTGCGCTTTGGTGGCTGCGGGTGGCGAGGCAGTGACTTGCTGCTCGGCGGGAGTGAGCGTGGCATTTTGCAGCGGCGCATCAGGGCCGGCGGGACGCTTGACTGGACCCGGAGGAGAGGGCTTGAATTCTTGCTGTTCCACGGGGGTTTGGGCGGTCGGCTGAGGGCTGGCGGCAGGTGATTGGGTCTCTGCTGCCGCTGGTTTTTCTGGGGTGGTTGGGATCGACGAACTCGGTTTGATGTCCGGGGATGCTTTTTCAGGGCGTTTGGGTTGGTCGTGGCCTTTGTCGACCCCGTCGGTGATTTGAAGAACCTGCGCCTGGCTCGGAGCCGGGGTTTCCTGCTGCTCTCCAGGGGTTGCGGGCGGTTTCTGCGCAGAGGGCGGGGCGGGAGTTGCTTTGATCTGGGTTACAGCAGTCGCTTGTTGTTCTTGCTCCGCGGTGGGTTGGGCCTGGGCAGCGGCAGAGGGGGGGTTCAGATTTTGCGCGGAGGGAGCTTGTTCGGCGGGTTTGGGGGCGGGTGCGAGGGGGGAAGGCGTGGCTGCGGTTTGAGGCTCGGTGGGTAATTCACTTTGAGAAGGGACGGCCTGTGTTGAATCGGTGGTTTGCTCGGGTGGTTTGATGGCGGCGGACGCGATTTGCTCTTGGGACTGAGCGGGCGAATGAGTTGACTGTGATTGGGCATTCGCGCTGCGGCGGGCCGAGGCCTGGGCAGTCTCGGGTCTACGGCGCGTTTCAACGGGCTGAGCGGTCTGATCGACCTGGGTGGCTCGCTGCACCGGAGGAGCTTCTCCGATCAAGTTCCACAGATCCGAAGGCAAGGGCCCGGCAGGCGTATCGACCAGGGTAGGAGGGGTGTCGGGCTCGCGCTGGATTGTGATGGGAGGGGCCGAAATCGGTGGGATGGTTGGTTTAGCTGCCGGGGTTGGA
>CAYOHX010000174.1:0-10514 GCA_964403875.1 uncultured Anaerolinea sp.
GTCTTCACGACCCGTCAGGTTTGGTTTTTTAAGGTGTATCGTAAGGCAAATCATGAATTGCCCTTACGATACACCTTAATTCGGGGATTTTTCCCCGTGTCCCTCTTCGTAGCGGCACGGGGATTGCGCCGATCACGGTAATGATCTTTCAAACCCCGTGCCCTTCAGAATTCACCAACCCCTCATAGAACGTCCCAATGCGCTCTCGCACCGCGCCCACTTCGGCCCGCTCGCGGATGATCTTCAGGTTGATATCCGCCGCCGAATGGCGTAAATCAGCGTTCTCCAGCGCAAACTGGATGGCATCCGCCGCGGCTGCCGGGTTGGTCGGTTCCACCAACAGTCCGTTCACCCCCGGCGTGATCCACTCGCGGATCGATTCGATATCTCCGGCCACTGGGAAGCACCCGCAGGCCATGGCCTCCAGCAGCGAATTGGGTGTGCCGTCGTGCTGACTGATCGAAACCATCACCGTAGCCCGCACAAACATATCCCAGAGTTGGAATTGAGACAAATGCGGCAGCAGCACCACCGATTTCTTCAGCCGGTATTTTTCCACCGCTCGCAGCGCTTCTGGCTGCCCGGCCATTCCTGGGCAAACGAACACCACCCGCGGGTCTCGCTGCAACACCAGCGGAATAGCCGCGAAGAATACGTCATTGCGCACACTGCCGGGCCGGAATCCACGCGGGTTGACCACCAACGGCACCCCGGCGGGCAAAAAGTCGGTTAGCGGCTCGCGGCGCTCAAAGCGAATGGCCTCGATCTCTGGCAGGTTCACCCCACCCGAGCCCGGAGCCACCAGGGTCAGGTCCTTGTCAAAGCCCCAGGCCCGACCCAGGCGGATATCGCGATGCGCATCGGCGGCCAATCCGTTGGTCCGCTGCAGGGTCTTTCGTGTCAGGCTGCCCATCAACCACGACCCGCTGGCATGCAGCGTCAGGTCGTTGCCCCACACCGATACCGCTACCGGCACGTTCGCCGGCGCGTAGCTGGCCAACATGCCCTCGAAGGGGATGCGCAGGCCGTGCACCAGGTCGGGACGCAAATGATCGACCATTTTGGCCAGCTTGCGCCCGTAATAAGGCAGAGTCAGTGGTCCCACCCAATACCGCGCGGACATGAACAACTGTCGGAAGCGGGCCACCACCTTGCGAAAACCCTTGTTGGCGGTTTGCGGGCGCGCCAGCCCAAAACCGGCCTGGCTTCCGGCAAACGAACCAAAAGCCACCGGCAGAACGTACATGGCCTCCACGCCTTCCACCGGAGAACAAGGGAAGGTCGATACCAGCGTCAGGCGGTGACCAAACTGGCGAATGGCCCCAATCCACCGGCGGGTGGTCGGGCTGCGTCCATCAGCAACCAGGAGAATGTGCATATCACTTTCCATTGTATACGATTTTGTTGTTTGTGCTGGCAATCGCCTCGGCAAACACCTTCACCATCCGCTCCAGATTGATCTCTTCCGCCACAATCCGGTAAGACTCCTGCCCCATCTGGCGCAGCCGGGCCGGGTCGGATAGCGCCGCCTGTAACTCCGCTACCAGCGCATCCTCGTCTCCCGGCGGCAGCACGCGCCCATTCCCTTCGCGAACAAGATCAGCTTGCGTGCCGTCGGCTTCCGCCACCAGCACCGGCAAGGCAAAGCTCATGGCCTGCTGCACCGCCAGCCCGCCCGTGCCGGGCAGCGCGAACAAATCCGCCTCGCTGAAGCGCCGCGCCAGCGCTTCGCCGCGCAGGTCTCCAGTGAACTCGGCCCGTGGATACACCTGCCCGGCCAGCGCTTCCAGGGCGGCTCGCTCGGGGCCGTCACCCACCACCGCCAGGCGCGGCTGAAGCGGCTCGGGCAGCCGGGCACAGGCGCGCAGCAGCAGGTCGATGCGTTTGCGGGCTTGCAGCCGCCCCACAAACAACACCCTACCGCGCCCGTCCACGAATTCCGCGGCCCGTTGGGGCGCGGGCGCGTCCGGTTTGCGCGTCACGGCATTGGGCGCGGTAAACACGTGCTCTGCCGGAAAGCCCGCCGCGCGGTATTGGGCCGCGCCGGGCTGGCGGTAGGTGATCCGCGCATCGCACCCGCTCAACAGGCGCTTACGCCAGGCGCTGCGCAGCCACCCACCCCCCAAAGGAATGCCCAGCCCCCAACCAATCACCGGGCGGCGGCGGGATTTCATCCAACGCTGCGCCTGGGGCGTGCTCAAATAGCGCGGATTGGCTTCCACAATCAACACCCGCGGGTCCCAATGTTCCAACCAGCCGGTCAGTCCGCGCTGCCAGCACAGATATGTCTTCCCGCGCGCGATGTGCACATTCCGGGCCTGAACCGGAACGGCGATTTTCAACTCACCCTGCACGCCCAAAGCCTCATCCTCGCGCGGTTGGCCGAAAAACACGCTCAGCCCGTTCGCGCAAGATTGCGCCAACAGATCAAAGAATGGAGCCCGATATGCCGGAAGCACGCGCTGGACCAGTCCCACCCGCGCGGCAATCGTTTCGCTCACGTCACCACCCGCACTTGCGAACCGTTCAGAGTTTTCTCCACCTCCACCCGCGCCGGGAAGTGGTCCTTCAACTCTTCCAGGTGGGTGATCACCAGGATGCGCGAAAACTCGCTGCGCACCAGATTGATCGCCTCCACCAGGCGCTGCCGCCCGTCGGCATCCTGACTGCCAAAACCCTCGTCGATGAACAGCGTTTGCAGCCGCGCCCCGGCCCGGTGGGCCAGTACCCGCGAGAGCGCCAGGCGGATGGCAAAGTTGATCCGGAAGGCCTCGCCTCCCGAGAACATTTCGTACTCGCGCTTGGACCCCGACGAATCGGTGATCACGATGTCCAGTGTCTCGCGCATTTCATCTTTTTTGGATTTCAACTGACGCTGGGTGTGAAAGCCAATCGACATCCCGCCCATCGTCAAGCGGTCCAAAATATCGTTGGCTTGCGCTTCGATCTCGGGCAAGGCCTGCTCGATGAGCAGCGCCGGCACGCCGTCTTTGCCAAAAGCACGCTCCAGCATCTTCAACCGTGCCACCTGCCGGACTGCCTCCTCGCGCTCATGGGTCAGGCGATCTTTGCGCTTGCGCTGGGTATTCAACACCGCCACCATCTGTCGAACCATGCCTACATCCATGCGCAGGCGGTTTTCTTCGGCTTGCAGCGCCAGCGCTTCGCTTTCGGCCAGGTCCAGGTCTGGCAAATCCTGGGCTTCCTTCTCGTACCGCGCTTCGGCAGTCGAAAGCTCCTTTTCCTGGGTCTCTACCTGCTCGCGCTCTTTCTTCCATTCCGCCGTCACCCCGGTGATTTGCCGCTCCAACGGCTGCAGCGAAGCCCGCGCTGCCTCCAATTCCCGCAGATCGCGTTCCGCGCCTCGCCCATCCATCTCGCTGCGCCGGGCAGCGTCGTGCGCAGCGGTATCGTAGCCCAGGGCTTTGGCCTCCAGGTCGATTTCCGCCAGCCGCGCCCGCGCCTCTTGGGCAAACTCGTCGCCAGCCAACAACCCGTCAATCTCCACCAGCCGCCGCGCGCCAGACTGCTCCCACTCCGCCGCCGCCTTGTGGATGCGCTCCATCTCGCCCGTCACCTGGTCCTGCCGCTGGGTCAGGTAGCGCAGTTCCTTCTCCTGCCCGCCCAGGCGCTCGATTAAGCCCCGCAGCTCATGCCCGCGATCTTCGGCGGTCTTTTGGTCGGCCAGGTTCTGGCGATAGGTATCGCCCATCTGCTTGCCTTCCAGGGTCAGTGAATCGATCAGGGACTGCCGGTCGGCGGGGCTGAGGGGTTGGCCGCACAACGGGCAAACCGCCCCGTCCACCTCGCCCAACCGGTCCAGGCGCTCACGCAGCGCCTTCATGTCTACCTTCAAGCGTTCGTTCTCGGCCTTCATGCGTTCAATGGACTGCTGCGCCTCGCGCCACTGCTCTTCCAACGCGGCTCGCTCGCCCAGCTTTTCTTCCAACGCCCGGATGGCCGTCTGCACACCGGGCAGTTCGACCTCCAGCTCGGCCAGACGGTCCTGCTCCTGCTTTCGGAGCGCGGCCTGGGCATTCAAAGCACGGCGCTCTTCCTCCAACCGCGACTGCCCCGCGGCGATTTCAGCCAGAGGTTTGCTGCGCCGGGCCTGCACCTCGTGAAACTGGGCGGCGGTTTTTTCCCAGCGCTCCAACTCGCGCCGCGCAGCCTGCCAGCGCTCATAAGCCTCCTCGATCTCCGCGCCCCGCTCAATGCGTCCTTGAAGCTGCTGGCGCTCTTCCTGCAAACCTTGGTTCTGGCTTTCCAAACGCTCGCTTCGGCAGCGAGTCTCTTCCAATCGCGCGCGCAGCAGTTCCACCATGCGCGCTTGCTCGGCCAAAGCCGCCGCCAGCCGTTGGAGGGTGGCCAGGGCCGCTTCTTTGTCCTTGCGCTGCTCAGCCAGCTCGCCCAACCGCCGTTCAATCTCGACCAGGCGCGCTTTGCGCTCGTTTTCCTGAGCCAGCTCGGTTTCGATCTCCGCCAGTTGCGCATCGATCGACTTCACCTCGGCTTCCACGGCCTTCCGCCGCTCAGCCGCGCTGTCCTTATACGTCTCCCACACTTCCAACCCTAACACGCTGCTCAAAATTCGCTTGCGGCTGGTCGAGTTTTGCTGCGCAAACTGATCGGCCCGCCCCTGCAGGAAGAATGAAGCGTTGATGAAGGTCTCGAAGTCCATGCGCAGCACCTGGCGCAGGCGGTTCTCGGTCTCGCGCACCGATTTTTCGGTCAGCACCCGCCAGCCGCCATCCGGATTGCTCAAATAGAACTCCAACAAGGTTGTTTTGCCCCGCGGCTTACTGCGCTTCACACGGTACAGGTTACTCTCGTACTCAAAGTCCAACTCCACCTCTGCCGAGGTTGCGTGGGTATTGATCAACTCGTCATCATCCCGGCTGCGTGCTTCGCCAAACAGCACCCAGGTGATTGCGTCCAACAGCGAGGACTTTCCCGCTCCATTGGCCCCGGAAACGCAGGCCAGTTCAAAACCGCGAAAATCCAGCTCGGTCGGGCTTTGGTAAGAGAGGAATCCGTTCAGGAACAGGCGCACCGGATTCATGCGGCGTCCTCGTCAAGCGTCTCACTCGGCGAGACCAGCAGCTTATCCACACGCAAACCGTCCATATCCAACACTTCCATGCGCAGCCCGCCCCACTCAAAAAACTTGCCCGGCGCGGGGATGGCCCCCAACTGCGACAACACAAAGCCTGCCACGGTCTGATAGCCAATGCGGTCCTCTTCGGGCAAATCATCCAGGTCGAACAAATCTTTGAATTGGTCCACCGGCATCAATCCGTCCACCAGCCAGGTTCCATCTTCGCGCTTCACGGCCATGGTCGAGGTAAACTGTCCGGCCCCGCTGCCGGTCACAATGCTCTTCAACACGTCAAACAACGTCACCATGCCCAGCAGCCCACCAAACTCATCGATCACCAGCAGCAGCCGGTCATCCGTGGCTTGCAACAAATCCACCAGCCGGAGCACCGAGGTGCTTTCGGGCACGAATACCGCCGGGCGGGCCAACTTACTCAAATCCATCTCCCCGGCCCGGCCAAAATAATTCAAGAAATCCTTCGAGCTGACCACTCCCAAGACATTATCCAGATTGCCTTCCGCCACGGGGAACAGGTCATGGCGCGACCGGATGACCACCTGCAAGTTCTTTTCCAGGGGGTCCTCGGTATCCAGCCAGTCAATCTCGGTGCGCGGCGTCATCACCGCCCCCACCAGGCGGTCGCCCAGTCGGAAGACGCCCTCTACCATGTCGGTCTCGGCCTCGTTAAACACGCCCACCTGCTCGCCCTGTTCCATCAGACCCTTGATCTCTTCGGCTGTCACGGGCGGCTCGCTGGAGCCCTTGAAGCCCATCAGTCGCAAGATGCCGTCGGTGGAAGCACTGAGCAGTTTGACCAGCGGCGCGGTCGCTTTGGATAAGAAATTCATCGGCCCGGCCAGTTTGCTCGCCAGGTCTTCGGGATTGGCCAAAGCCAACTGCTTGGGCACCAATTCACCCAGCACAAGGGACAGGTAAGTGATGATGAGCACCACGATGAACACCGCGATGCCCTCGCTGTACGGCGCGATAAGTTCCCAGCGCGCCAGCACGGCCCCCAGCGTCTCGGCCAACGTGGCGCCGCCGACCGCGCCGGAAAGAATGCCCACCAGGGTGATCCCCACCTGTACGGTGGAGAGGAAGGTCTTGGGCTCCGTGGCCAAGGCCAAGGCCCGTTTGGCTTTTTCGTCGCCATCCTCTGCCCGCTGCTGCAAGCGCACCTTGCGGCTCGAAAGCAGCGCCAGCTCAGCCATCGAGAAAATTCCATTCGCCATCACCAAAGCCAGGATGATCGCTACTTCCGTGGCAATACTCGACATATTACTTCCCTTCCTCTTCTGGCGAGCCGTTCAACACCTCGGCGGCCAACTTTTGCAGCGCTTCCAGATCCTCACTGTCCGTATCCACCGTGCGCCAATAGATGTCCAGCAGTTCCAGCGGCGTCATGCTGCTCACGGCTGTGCCCTCTGGCAGGCGCAGGCGCGTGTCTCGCTGCGGGCGGCGCACGAAGTGGAACTCCAGGCATTCCTCGGCATAGCGCCGCACCGCGATCTCATCGATGACCGAATCCAGGTTGAACGGATAATCGATCACCAGTCGCACTACCGCGTCTTTCATTTCCTCTGCCGAGGGCAGCGCGCCCATCAAGCGCTCCATGACCCCGTCGGTGGAATTAAGGCTCACCCGCCGGTCATAGAACCTGCGCCCGTTCAGTTTTCGCCATTCCACCTGGGTAGGCTGGCCTTTTTCCAGCCCGGCCACGATGTAAAATTTCTCATCAGCCGTCTCGCCAATATCCACGCGCTCGATTGAGCCGGGATAGATCACTGGCGGGTGCGCGCCTTCATTTAGGTTTTGGGGTTTGTGGATGTGGCCCAGGGCTACATAATCCAGCCTCGGGTCGCGCACCAGCGAGCCCGGCAGCACCAAATCGCTGCCCAACATCACCGTGCGCTCGCCGCCGTACACGGCTCCCTGCACCGAGGCGTGGGCCGTCAACACCACCGGCAGGCTGTGATCCACCTGCTCGTCTAACCACAGCTTCACCAACCCACTCAGGCGTTCCTCCAGCGCGGTGAACACCTCGCTGGGCTCGGCCCCGCTCAGATTGAGCGCTGCCATCAAGGCCGAACGCGACACCCACGGCAGGGCCAGCACTTGCAACGGCAGCCCGCCCAGGTTTTCGGGGCGCAAGAATTTGGGCTGCGAAACCACCTGCACATGCGGCACGGCCAGAGTCTCAAACTCCTGCAGAGCGTGCGCCCGCCCGCTGGCCGGGGAAAGATCGTGGTTCCCCACCAACAGAATTGTCTCGATCCCGGCTTCCGAAAGCCGCTTGATCCGCCGCCCCCATTCTCGTTGAAAGGTAGGCACCGGGGTGCGGTCACGGTAGGCGTCTCCGGCAAAAATCACCAAATCCACCCGCTCGTCGATGGCAGCATCCACAATCGTGTCCAGGGCGCGCAGGAAATCCATTGCCCGCACCGCCAGCCCAGATTGGGGGTCGTGGCGGCCCTGTGTGACCATATCGATGTGAGCGTCGGCGAAATGTAGAATGCGCAGCATAGGCGCCCCTCCCGGGGCTACGGGGTTTCTCCCAGGGCTTGAAGCTCGGCCAGGCTGGGAGCATAGTCCGGGTGCGCTTCCAGGCTTTCGCGCAAATCCTGCACGGCCCCTTCCCGGTTCCCCAGCGCCAGCAAAGCCCTTGCCCGCCACAAGAAATTTTCTTCCAAAAACGGCTCGGGCGTAAAGCCAATCGTCTGCGTGGTCAGGTTGACGACATCCTGATAGCGCCCGGTATAGTAATAGGCGAAGTACGGTCCGGTTTGGTAGAAGGTGATCCGGTAGGGGCGACCCTTCTCTTCCAGGCCGGCATACACCTGGTAAGCCTGATCGTAAGCGCCCGCCGCGCCGTAGTAATCTTGCAGCAGCACCAGGCTGGACCCACGGTTGAACCAGGCAAAGAACTGATCCACGCCCTGGGTGCTATAAATCTCATCCGCGGCGATTTGGGCGGCAATCTGGTTGGCCCGCTGCTCATCGGCATATTCCCCCAACAGGTCCATCAGGCGATCCTCTTGCTCCGCCGGGTAGGTTACCAGGAAAACAAAATTAAACGAGCGCCAACCGGTCATGAATTGGTCGTAGGACTCGATGTAATCAGCGTTGTAAAACGAGTCTTGAATGACCCATTCCTGGGCAGCGTCATCATAGCCGGTCACGACCTGGTAATGCCCCATCCATGAGTCCACCCCGGTCAGGTCGCGCATGATCGCGCCCTTTTCTACCAACACCGGGAAACCCTCTGCCAGCAGCTTCTTGAGCAGTTCCGGCGTGCCCCCCATGCGCACCACTACACCCAGGTTGGTGTTCTGACGCACATACTCAGCCAGTTCGTAAGGCATGACGTTCTTATCTTTGGGGTGCGGCTTCACGAAAGAGCCGATCTCCTCGCGCGTGCCCTCCCAGCCCCAATAATTCAGTTCCATCGCCAAATTGGCCGGAGCGCAGTAGTTGAATGCGCCGTGCTGGTCCACATACTTAACTCCCAACAACTCCACTCGCCCCGGCAAGGGCGTAGGGCTGGGCGCCAGGGTCGGCGTAGGAACCTTGGGCGGCAGCGTGGCAGTGGCGGTGGCTTCGGGGGGGATGGTGGCTGTGGGCAGCGGCGTGATTTCCACCGGAACTTGCGGCACGAACACCTCGGCCTCGGGTGGGTTGAGCATCTGCCGCACGCGCAGTTGAATCACATACGCCCGATACACGACCCGCTCGCGGATCGCCGGGATGAGCATCGCAATCCCCCCAAGGGCCAGGACGATGACCCAGGCCAGGAGAAACCTCTTTAACCATTTCATACCAGGAATTATATCAAAGAAGCGGTCAGTGATTGGCCGTCAGCTTGCGCACCGGGATGCCCGTTTGCTCCAGCGCCGCCCGCACTGCCGCCGCTCGCTCGCCAGCGTGGGGGCTGTCTCCATGAATACACAGCGTCTCCACACCCCGCCCAGGCTGGGCCAGCCGCACCGCCTGAGCGCAGATTTCTTCCAGCGACTCCAGAACGGCTCCCGGCTCGCTCCTTGGGCGCAGCGTGCCGTCCGGGTTGGTTGCCCGGTCCGGAAAACCCTCACCCGCCGTGGACAGCCCGGCTTCAATTCCCGCTTCGATCAACACCGATCCCGCCAATCCCACCAAAATCAACCCATCGCCGTAACGCCGCACAGCCCGGACAATTCCGGCTGCGGTTTGGCGGTCTTTGGCAGCCTGATTATACAAGGCCCCGTGCGGTTTGACGTGCGAAAGCGCCACTCCCTCCGCCCGGGCAATGCCAGCCAGCGCCCCAATCTGATAGAGCACGAAAGCTTCCACCTCTTCGGCAGAGAGGCCCATCACCCGGCGGCCAAAACCCTGCAAATCCGGATAGCCAGGGTGGGCCCCCACGGCCACCCCCAATTCAGCGGCCATGCGCACCGTCCGGCGCATGACCAGTGGATCTCCGGCGTGCAGCCCGCAGGCCACGTTTGCCGAGGTCACAAAACGCAAGGCCTGCGCGTCGTCTCCAAGGGAATAGCGCCCAAACGATTCGCCCAGATCACAGTTAAGGTCCATGCTCCTCCTTTCCGCCTCGTCTGCCCGAAAACACTCTCAAATTATAGCAAATTCCCTAAAAAGGTGCGAAAAATGATCTTTCAGGCTTGAAATTTGTCTACTTCGGAAATATAATAGATATAAATTGCTATGGCTCAGTGACGGGACCCGACCGGGCCTGCTGAGCAGCAAACAAAAATCGCGCCTAGTTTGACGGTCCAGGAGTTATCACGGAGGATATCCCCCATGACGATTAAACTTGACACTATTGACAAGCAGATTGTGGACTTGCTTACAGAAGATGGTCGCATGTCCTGTGCGGATATTGCCCGCCAGATTGGCAATATCACCGAGCGGTCCGTGCGCTACCGTTTGCAGCGTCTGCTGGATGAGCACATCATCAATGTCTCAGCGGTGGTCGATCCCCGCGCCGTCGGATTTCCCGTGGTGGCCGATGTGTTCATCGAGGTCGAGCCTGGCCAAATCCACGAGCTGGCCGACAAACTGGCCAATTATGATATTGTCACCTACGTAGCCTGCGCCACGGGTGAGCGCGACATCAGCATCCAGGTGGTGGCACGCAACAACCAGGAACTGTATAACTTTGTGACCGAGGTGTTGGGCCGCCTGCCTGGCGTGCGCCGCACCTCCACCTCCCTCGTTCCCCTCATCGTTAAGGACGATTCACGCTGGCGCATCCCCCAATCCGTCATCAAAGACTGACCCAGCCTAACGACTTACCACGCTCTGAGCAGTTACGAAGAAAAATTCGCCGCGGTCGCGGCGAATTTTTCTTTGGGCCAACCGATTCTAGCCCATTGGGAATTGGCCCGACGAACCCCGATTCTTGGGTCATTGGGAATTGGCGTGG
>CAYOHX010000175.1:0-10373 GCA_964403875.1 uncultured Anaerolinea sp.
GAAATCTGGAAAAGAGAGGGGCGTTTCGCCCCTCTCTTTTTCGAAATCTGATCCCCTTCCCACGCCCCGGGCCGGGCTGCATACTGATCTTATTGCGTGGGGAGGGGATACAGGGGTGGGGATTCTTATAACAGGCGTGTTTAGGTCAGATATGGCGTGAGGCAGTGGGCTCAAGACGATGCGCTGGCGTAACGGCGCAGGGCGACGCGGAACAAGAGCGAGGCGGCGCTGACCAGGGCAACCGAAAGAGCCAGCCCACCTAGTTGCAGCGGCAAGGGCAGGCCTAACGTGAGTGCTTGGGCGGGCAGGGTGGTGATGACCCCCACCGGGATGATCCAGGTGAGCACTACCCTCAGCCAGGAGGGATAGAGTCCCACCGGATAGCGGGCCATTTGGAAGATGCTGTTGAAGATCCAGGTGAAGAGCACGCCGGGGAACCAAAAGACCAGCGCGGCAAAGAACAACATCAACGCGTAGAGGGTTGCCACGGCGGCCAGGAGCGCGAGCAGGAAGGACAGCCAGTGGTCGGCGGGCACAGCCTGCCCGATTTGGGCGACAGCCAGAGCCAACACGGCTACGCCCAGGGCGAGGTCGATGAAGGCGTACAGGTTCCAGACGCGGAAACTGGCCAGAAACTGGGTGTTGACCGGGCGCAGCAAGGTGTAATCGAGCCGGCCCGTCCACACCTCGCCGTCCATGCCCGCCATGCTTTCCAGGCTGGGGCCGAACACCAGCCCTCGCAGCGAGGATACGATCAGGTAAACGCCCAACAAGGCCAGCGTGGCGGAGAAGTCCCAGCCGCGGATGGTTTGGACCTGCCCGAACAGTACCATGAGAGCCAACACCCCGGTACCCAGGTTGAGCAAGGAGTGGAACAGGCTGATAAAGAAGTTGGAGCGGTAAGCCAGCTCTTGCTGAAAAGAAGCGCGGGCAAAAGTTTTGAGCAGTCTGAGGGCATGCATGTTAGCCTCCAATGGCGCTGTAGCGCTTGATTCCGTTGGCCCACACCAACCGCGCCAGGAAGATGGCCGCGGTGAGCCAGGCGGCCTGGATCAGAAAGCCTTGGGCTGTTTGGGCAAGGCTGAGCTGACCGGTGAGAATTTCGATGGGGAAGCCGACCATGTAGCGGAAGGGCAGATACATGGCGATGGTTTGCATGGCGGCAGGCAGGAGCGGTACAGGGGCAACGACCCCGGCCAACAGAAAGACCAGCGCATCCTGCAGCGCCAGAAGGGCGTCAGCGCGGGTGGCCCAGAAGGCCAACAAGGCCAGCCAGTAACCCCAGAAGAAGCGCAGCAGCCAGGCCAGGACCAGAGCGGGAAAGAACAGCAGGATTTCGCGCGGACCGGCGTTCAGCTCGGGGCGCAGCGCCAGCGCCAGCAACCCGGTGATCGGCAGAATGAAGGCCAGGTAGACTACCTTGCCGGCCAGCTCGGCGGCCAGCACATTGTACATGGGTGGGAGCGGGCGCAGCAGCCAGGCGTTCAGACCCCCGTAGCGGATCACATCGCCCAGGGTCCAATTGGTTTGTGAGTAGGTGAGTTGGTTGACGAGGATCAAAGCCAGGTAGTAGCCTGTGAACTGGGCGGCGTTCATTCCGCCGATGGTGGCTTCTCCGGCAGCGCTGTGCCAGACGAACAGGTACACCAGGGGAGGAACCATCCAGCCGAAGGCCAGCAAGAAAAAGAAACTGCGGTACTGCATCCAGGAGAGCCAGGAGCGTTTGACCAGAGCCCAACCGCCGCGGTGGTTCATAGTTTGCCCTCCTGGTAGATCTGGTCGATGACAGCTTCGATGGGCGGGTCTTCCACGGTAAGGTCGACAACGGGCAGCGTGCCGAGGAGTTGGGCGGTAAAGGCGGCTGCTTCGTCACGGGGCAAGCGGAAGGTGTGACGGCCTTCGTCGCTGACTTCCACCGGCTCCAGGCCGCCAGGAAATTTCGGCAGAGTTCCGTTGACCAACAGACTGGCATGCACCAGCTTGAAGGGGGCCAACTTGCGGGCCAACTCGGTGAGTTCGCTGTCATACAGAAGTTTGCCCTGGTGGATGAGGATGACACGCGGACACAGGGCAGTCACGTCAGCCATGTAGTGGCTGGTGAGGAGGATCGTTGCTCCGCTGCGCCGGTTGTACTCGCGGATGAATTGGCGCAGACGGTTTTGCATGGACACATCCAGCCCCAGAGTGGGCTCGTCGAGGAACAGCACCTGGGGACGATGGACCAAACCGGCGACCAATTCACATTTCATCCGTTCGCCCAGGGAGAAGTTGCGTACTGGTTTGGTGAGCAGTTCGCGCATGTCGAGCAGGTCGATGAGTTCGTCCAAGGTTTGCTTCAATTCGGCGCTAGGCACGGAGTAGATCTCGCCGAGGACCTGGAAGGAATCCATGGGCGGAATGTCCCACAGCATTTGGGATTTGTTGCCCATGACCATACTGATGCGGCGCAGGTAGGCGGGACGGCGCTCCCAGGGGGTGAACCCGGCCACGGTTGCCTGCCCACCGGTGGGGTGCAGCAGCCCGGCCAACATCTTGAGGGTGGTGGGCTTGCCGGCGCCGTTGGGGCCAATGAATCCGACGATCTCGCCGGGTTGGATGGCGAAGTTGATCTGTTGGACAGCTTCCACTTCTTGGTAGGCGCGGTGGGTCAGGCTGCGCAGCGAAGCTTTCAGGCCGGCCTCGCGCACAGGGACACGATAAGTCTTGCTCAGGTTGGTGACTTCAATACAGGGTGTAATCATTTTTTGCATTCCTCTATTTCATTATAGGACCCTGGTGCGTAAATGGAGGGTTGCCAGAGCGCTTCACGAATTTCACGATTGGGAGGAGAAGAAATTTTTCCGCGAATGGCGCGAATGATCTGGTAGGGGCACAGCGATGGGAAGAGGCATGTGTTTGAACTAAAGACAAGCTGCGCCCGAAGGGGGAAGAGGAACCGCGGAGACGCAGAGATCGCAGAGGGAAAGAGAGAGAAAGAGAAAGAAAGAGAGAAAGAGAAAGAGAAAGAGAAAGAGAAAGAGAAAGAGATTACACTTTTGACGGCTGACGGCTTCCTTTTGACATCTTCTTGACATCACAGTTTGACTTCGATGATACAATGATACAATCATGCAATAAGGAGAATGAAAAAATGGAAACTGTCATTGATCCAACTGTTTTATCCGATAAGAAGGTCGATACCCGGCGAATACTCATCTATATTGCCTTTGCGTATGGTATTGCCTGGCTGGCAGGGTTGATCGTTTACCTGAATGGTGGCTTTACCGGCAGCGCGGAGTTGATCCCCGGCACGGGATTCACACTGGCGACTGTCCTGGTGGCGGTTGTTTACATGGGCGCCCCCGCCATCGCTCATGTGCTGACCCGGTTGGTTACGAAGGAAGGCTGGAAAGACGTTTGGCTGCGGCCCAACTTCCGCCAGGGTTGGAAGTATTGGCTGATGGCCTGGTTTGGCCCGGCGGTACTGACCGCGGTGGGGATCGTCGTTTTCTTCCTGGTGTTCCCACAGTATTATGATCCTGAACTGGGCGTGGTGAAGGCTTTGCTGGCCCAATCAGAAGCCATGACCGGCATGGCTTCGCCGATCACGCCGTGGATGTTGGTTTTGATCCAGACGATCCAGGCCGCCCTCATTGCGCCGATCATCAACAGCCTGTTCACGTTCGGAGAAGAGTTTGGCTGGCGCGCCTATCTCCAGCCGAAACTCATGCCCTTAGGGCCGCGCAAGGCTATGCTGCTCATGGGCGTGATCTGGGGCGCCTGGCACTGGCCGCTGACCGCTCAGGGTCATAACTATGGCCTGGAATATCCCGGCTTCCCCTGGCTGGGCATGTTGACCATGGTCTGGTTTACCTTTGTGCTGGGCGTGTTTCTGGGCTGGCTGACCTTCCGGGCGAAGAGCGTGTGGCCTGCTGTAATTGGCCATGCCGCCATTAACGGCATTGCCGGATTGGGGGTGATGCTGGCGCAGGGCGAACCGAGTCCCTTGCTGGGGCCGAGCGCGGCGGGTTGGGTGGGTGGAATTGGTTTGGCGCTGGTGGGGCTGCTGCTCTTCTTCTCGCCGAAAGCCTTTACCGAATAAATTTGAGGGTTTGAGACCCTTGTTTCTGGAAAAATTACTCCCCCGCACTGAACCGGGGGAGTAATTTTTTTTTGGAGGTTCAATCTACAGTCTGGCCTTTGAAAAGGCGGGCCAGACTCCGAACGAGGAGGAAGCCGCCAATGACCAGGAAAATGATGGGGGGAATCAAGGCAACTCCGCCGCCCGATTTTAAACGCAAGACCGGTTGGGAAGCGTTTTGAAGAAATTGGTTGATTTGTTCCGCAATCCCATTGGTCTTGGAATAGTTGGACTCGTAGCTGGTGAAAGGCACATCTCCTGTGGCGGTCTGCACCGTTACCCTATAGGTACAGCCGTCATCATCGCAGTCTTGTTCAATGTCCGCGCTCTTGGGGCTGCCCAAGTCGACGTTTTTCACTGGGAATAGGTCGAGCCAGGTGACGCGCATCCCACATTGCACCGCGCCGGTCTCTGACCGGGCGCAGGTCAAGTATTTAATCTGGCCCATGAGGTAAAAGAATAAGATGCCAAGAAAGAAGAAGAGCAGCCCTGCCAGGATGGAACCTTGGAAGACGCGTTTGACATGTTGCATTCTGGTCTCCTGTGTCGGGAATGTTTAAAGATTCAAGAAGCAGTCTATTCCACCGGTTCGCCGCGGAAGAGGCGCGTGACGCTGCACACGAACAGAAACGCGCCCATGCCCAACAACGAGAATGGAACCAACATGATCAGTCCGCCGCCAGCCTTGACCGTCAAAGTTGGTTGGGTGGGGTCGGCGATGAACTGGTTGATCTGTTGGGCGGTTTGTTCCTTTGATTTTGATCCCGAGGAATAAGCGCTGGTCAGAGGTTTGTCGCCCGCCGAGGTGGTCAGCACAACCCGGTAGGTACAGCCGTCGCCGTCGCAGTTTTGCTGTGCGTAAGCGCCTTGCAATTCTTGCAGCCCGTCTTCCTGAATGGTGAACAAGTTCAACCAGGATATTCGCAGGCTGCATTGCGGGGCAGCCGTATCCGTGCGGACGCAGTTCAGATGGCTGACGCGGCCCATCCAATAGGCGAACAACAGGCCCATCAGGAGCAGCAAGATCGCGACTTGAGTTGAGCCCTGAAAAATTCGTTTGATGCGGTCCATCCAATCCTCGTTTCCACACGCAAGGACCCCAGGTAAAAATTCGCCTCCCCGGGGAGATGCGGGGAGGCGAGTGTGGATCAGGCTTCGACGACGGTGACTTTGGTCATCTTGTCGCCCTGGCGGATGGCGTTGACCACGTCCATGCCTTCGACGACCTTGCCGAAGACGGTGTGGCGTCCGTTAAGGTGTGGCTGGGGCGAGTGGGTGATGAAGAACTGGCTGCCGTTGGTGTTGGGGCCGGCATTGGCCATGCTGATGACACCGGTTTCGTGCTTGAGGGGATTATTCTTGACCTCGTCCTCGAACTTGTAGCCGGGGCCGCCCGCTCCGGTGCCGGTGGGGTCGCCGCCCTGGATGACGAAGTCAGCGATGACGCGGTGGAAGACGATGCCGTCATAGAAGCCTTCGCGGGCGAGGAAGACGAAGTTGTTGACCGTGCGCGGGGCGTAGGTGGGGGCCATTTCAAGGACGATGAGGCCCTTGGTGGTTTCCATGTTGATTTTGTAGGATTTCTTGATGTCGATCACCATTGCGGGTGGGGTAGGCCATTGTTTCATTCTGTTTTTCTCCTGAAGAATTTGGTTGAGGGTATTATAACCGCCTTCGTGACGCAACAACAACCGGCAGGCTATGATTCCTTAAGGTTTTTGTTATCTTTCTTTCGTTTGAATAAGTTTCTCAATTCTCTCCGCCAAAAATAAAAAATGACAATTACAGGGATTATATTTCCAACACAACAGCCGATGATGCTTGCTGTCTGCGTTATTCTCCAGACACGAGCGGAACCGATAATAGCGAATCTTTCGAAACCCCATTGCCAGATTGTGCCATTTTTATCTAAAACATATGAAAAAGCAGAACGTGAATCACGGCCTGCACGATAATCGATTTGAAAATTCTGCAAAACTTCTATATATGGGGGAGGGAGAGCAAATAAACAGCCCTCACAGTCCCAGTCTTCCGTCAGGTCCGGTAATGTTTTAACCTCTTTCCAGCAATCAATATCAAGATTACTTTCCCGATAACAACTGAAAATTTTTCCATTCGTAGTCTTTATGTATACTGTCCAGTAGTCAACAGCAATTATTTCCTTTGCTTCTTCCGGTGGTGGTGGGAGTTCTCGCCAGACCTTCTCTGAATTCCCTGGATCTCCCTTAATAGCCCAGTAGATTGATGGCGCATAACAACAACCAACCAGTCCCAAAACTAACGACAAAATGAATAGTATAAATGTCTTAGTTGACTTCGTGTAGCTTTGAGTAGGGTTGCCGTTTGATCTGGGAATCATTTGCTTAATTTGCTGATTTCTGCGCAAGAAGCGAGAACGTCAACGGGATTTTGCCGCGCAGTTCGGGCTGGAGGTTGGGGAACACCTCCCAGTAGGGGTCGGGGTGCTCGCCGAGGTGGCGCAGGACCAGGCCGCGCTCGAGCAGGGCCTGGACGATGCGAGCGATGGGCCACAAGCACTCGTATTTGCGCGACTGCTGTTCGAGGGGGCCGGCCTGGTCGCCGATGTAGGTGCTGGGCCAGCCTAACCCTGAGTCGGCGTGGTTGAAGAAGTCAATGTTGTCGTATTGGTAGGTTTCGGCTTCGATATTGAACAGCCAACTGACGGGGTGGTCGTCGAACAGGGAGAGGTAGCCGCCGGGTTTGAGCAGGCGGGTGACGACGCCCGCCCACCCGTCGAGGTCGTTGATCCAGCACATGGCCCCGCGCCCGGTGTAGACCAGGTCGGCGGCGCCGTCCAGTTCGTGGGGCGTGTCGAGCAGGTCGCAGCGGTACCACTCGGCGGGGGCGTTGAGGGCGGCGGTGATTTGGCGGGCGTTGGCGATGTGCACGTCGGAGATGTCAACGCCGATGACGCGGGGCACGCCCTCATTCCACAGCGAGAGGGTGTCGCGGCCCGAGGCGCATTGCAGGTGGATGGCGGTTTTGATCTGGGGCAGGATGGGAGCCAGGTAGGAGCGTTCGACCGGGTGCAGGTTGCTCTTTCCGGCTCTCAAGAAGGCGATGGCCTCTTCGATTCCGGCGGTGTACATGGCGGCGCCTTCGTTCCAGGCGGCGCGGTTGGATTCATGCCGGGCGCGGGCTTCGTCCTGCGATTGGGGCATGGGCTCGTGGCGGTAGATGTCATCGGGGGTCAGGTCGGGCATGGGTTTTACTCCTGCGGTTTGCGCATGGCTTTGCGAGTCTGGAGGACCAGGGAGAGGAAGCGGGTGGTGTGCTTGATTGGGCTGATGTGGCTGCGCTCGTCGCCGTAGATGGTGCGGATGGGGGTCCAATCGAGGCGGAAGCCGCGCCGGACGCAGAGGACGACCATTTCGACTTCGAACTCGAAGCCGGAAAGCGAGCTTTGCAGGGCGGCTTCGATGAGGCGGCGGCTGACCAGGCGGTAGCCGGACTGGTTGTCGGCGATGGGCTGGCCCAGGGCCCAGGAGAAGAGGGCGCGCCCGCTGGTGTTGGCGAAGCGGCGCACAGGGGGCATTTTGGTGAAGTCACGGGCGCCGATGAGCAGGTCGGGAGAGCGCTGTCGGTAGGCGGCGAGGAAGCTGGGGATTTCGGCGGGGTCGTGCTGGCCGTCGGCGTCCAGGGTGAGGACGGCCTCACTCCCCAACTCGAGGGCGCGGCGGAACCCGGCTTTGAGGGCCGCGCCTTTGCCCTGGTTGGGGGTTTGGGTGAGCACTTGGGCCCCGGCGGCGCGGGCCACGTCAGCGGTGTTGTCGGTGGAGCCGTCGTCGACGACCAGGACAGGGAGGTGGGCCAGCGCGCCGCGAATGACGGGTTCGATGCGCGGGGCTTCGTTGTGGGCGGGGATCAGGGTGAGGAGGGTCATGGGATGATTATAACCTGTGTGGTTGTGCGCGAATGAAGAGAAGAGGTTTTATCCGCGAATGTACGCTAATTTCCGCGAATGGAAGAGAATGGTCAGAGAATGAAGAGAAGAAATTTTATCCACGAATTTCACGAATGGCACGAATTGGAAGAGAAGAAAAATTTTTCCGCGAATTGTCGCGATTGGAAGGGAATGGTCCGCGAATGAGGAGAAGAAGTTTAGGGCGCGGATTTCGGGTAGGGGCGCAGCGGTGGGTTCGGGCTCGAGAGTCGACAAGGGATGAGCTGCGCCCGCACGGGGTGAAGACGAGCGGCAGACCCTGGCACTGCCCGCCAGGGCAAGTGGGCCCGGAGGCGCACAGAGAGGAGAAGAAATAAACTAATATGTGATCAGAGGGGATTTATTCCTGTGTGTCTTGCGGGCGTGGCTGTGCCGGGTAGGGATACCCGGCATACGCGGAGGGGGGGACTGTGCCCGGTAGGGGAGAAACGAAAAAAACGAATGAATCTTGGCGTGGAGGAAAGATTGGGAGGGCGAGGTAAAAAGGCCGGCTTGAGGGTTTGTATGGGACCGCTCAAGCCGACTGATGTGGAGGGTGGAAGGAATTATCTAACTTTGTTAGGCGGGTGGATCAAGGGGCAATGTTTGCGTTGAAGACCCAATTTCCACTAAACCAATAGCCAAGGGCATCGAAGAAACGATCGACGACTTCGTTGTCAGTCATGCCCTCGGGTTTTAGGGTGATTTTCGGGCCGGCGCCGCCGCCTCCGGTTCCCGAGAAGGTGATCCAGTCCATTTCGATGCCTTGCAGGCGTAGCTTTTCGCGCGCCATTTCGATTTGGTCATCGGGGATGACTTCTGGGGAGGTTTGGCGGAGGCCGTGGATGGTCAGCGTAAAGGGCTCATCCTGTTTGTTCGATCCAAGAAGGAAGCCGACGATCGTGCAGCGATAGTTTTCCGGCGGATCAACCCATTCCATGCTGTTGGAGGTTGTAGTGATGTCTCCGATTTGGAGGGTGGTGGTTTGGATATCGATATACCAATCACCGTTGGGGGTGGGAAGCTGATAACACAGGTGCGCCTGAGAATAGGACGGGGTGGTTTCTATTTTGTTCAAACGTATTTCGATGCCGTTGGATGTGAAGGCCTGGTTGACGAGGCGCGTGGTGACAGGGTAGAGGGGCAAATCCAATTTGAAGGTGAAGGATTGGCTGTCTGCACCCCAGGGGTCGGTTTTGACCACCAAGTTGCCCACAAAACGCCCCTCCGGCATACTGGTTAGATCGGCAAAGGAACCATTGTAGGAATCGCCAAAGGTGAATGAGGCGGTGAGCAGGTTGGGGTCGGTGGGGTCTACATTGACGCTGTAACCGGTGTTGAATTGCAGACCTTGCGGATCGGTCAACATTAACTCGGGGTAACCGCCCGGCTGCGCGCCTTCGATGCTCAGAACCGCGGCTGCCCGGAGGGTGTCTACATACGCCTGGAGCAAAGTGACGCGAATGTCGCCATTTTCTTGAGACGCCAGCGGGGTGGGTTGGACTGATTCGGCGTTTACGGGGGCCAGGGGCGCAACCCCCGGAATTTCGAGGCTGTGGGGGAGCGTTGACCAGGCAAATTCCCAGGTGGGTGGGGGTTCTGCTCCGGTGGTGGTCATGACCAGTCGAAACGCTTTGAGATCCTGGGGAGCGGAGTTGCCTGGGAAAAGGACTTCCGCGCATTCCCAACCGTCTTTTGATATTCTCTCGGTGCCCATGTACCCGGTGACGGACGGGGTTTGATCGGGCAGGAGAATTTCATCCTGCCGGCGGGCCCACTGGAGGGAGGCATCTTCCAGGCGCAGTTCAGCGTTAGAGCAGAATTGGACGCGCGTTTCTTGAGGGGTGATGCTGATCGATTCGAGGCGGATTTCCTGGCTTGTGGCGCGGACAGCGTAGGTGTTCCCACTGGCAAACTGCCCTTGATGAACCGGAACCTGGGAGGAAGCAAAGCGGAATGTATCGATTTCCTTTCCGACAGTATCGAGCAATGGAATTTCCACGGCTACGTTGGCAAAGGTTTCAGCAATTCCGTAGGTTTTTTCGTCGCGCAGAATTTGAACCACAAGGAACCTGCCCTCCAGGCCGTCTTCAGCCTGAGTGATGGTCAGGCCTGCCCCTCTGTACTGCTGGGGAAGAAGCTCGCCAAAGGTCAGGCGGGGTTGGCCGAGCCGTTGACCTTCGGGCAATGGGTTGGCCGAAAAGCCCAGCGACTGCCAGGAATCGTCAAGATAGATCCAATCGAGGGTCACGGTGACGCCTTGCCGGGTTTGCGCCGAGCCAATCTGGGCGGCAGGCGGCAGCGCGGTGG
>CAYOHX010000176.1:0-10362 GCA_964403875.1 uncultured Anaerolinea sp.
CGCCACTCACACACCCCTAAATGCGGGACCTACCACGGCAACTCCTAGAGAGCCCTTTTTGTGGCTGATGGCTTCTTTCCCAAGAGGCGTTATAATTACTTTGGTCCCGACCTCTTCTCCGAAAAGGAACCCCCATGAACTTTGAACGCCCTCACCGCCGTTTGAACTTGCTGACCGGACAATGGGTGCTGGTGTCGCCGCACCGGGCGCGCCGCCCCTGGCTGGGACAGGTGGAAAAGATTCCCCCGGCGAAGCTGCCGCAATATGACCCAACCTGTTACCTGTGCCCCGGCAACCAGCGCTCGGTGGGGGCGATGAACCCGCCCTACACGGAAACTTTCGTGTTCGACAACGACTTTGCCGCGCTGCTGCTGCCCGAAGAGAGCGGTGAGGAGACGGGCACGGGCAGCCCGCTGCTGGTGGCGGAGGAAGAGGCGGGCATCTGCCGGGTGATTTGCTTTTCGCCGCGCCACGACCTTTCGCTGCCGCTGATGCAACCGGCGGACGTGGAGGCGGTGGTGCGCACCTGGACAGAGCAAACGGTGGAGTTGGGGGCCAAAGAATTTGTGAATTACGTGCAGATTTTCGAGAACAACGGGGCCATGATGGGAGCTTCAAATCCGCACCCGCACAGCCAGGTGTGGGCCATTGGGCACATCCCCAACGAGCCCGCCGCCGAGCTGGCCCGCCAGGGCGATTACCTGCGCGAACACGGCTCATGCCTGCTGTGCGACTATGTGGCCGAAGAGCGCAAGCTGGGCGAGCGGGTGGTGGTGGAGAACGAGCATTTCACGGCCCTGGTGCCTTTCTGGGCGGTGTGGCCGTTTGAGATTTTGCTGGTGGCCAACCGGCACTGCGGTTCGCTGCCCGATCTAACCGCTGGGCAGGTGAGTGGCCTGGCGGACATCCTTCAAAAGCTGACCGTGCGCTATGACAACTTGTTCGAGACGCCCTTCTCCTACTCGATGGGCTTCCACCAGGCGCCCACGGACGGCAATGCCTACCCGGGGCAGCACTTCCACGCCCATTACTACCCCCCCCTGCTGCGCTCGGCCACGGTGCGCAAGTTCATGGTGGGGTTTGAGATGTTGGGCATGCCGCAGCGCGACCTGACCCCCGAGACAGCCGCCCATCGCCTGCGCGAGCAGAGCGCGGTGCATTACAAGCTGAGGGGGGAGTGAGTGTGGCGTTGCTTCAGTAGGCATAATTGATGGGAGACTCCGTTCTACAACAGGTTGATAATGAGCAAGCGTCAAAATTTTGTGATTGCTGGCAAGACATTTCCAACAAAAATAGAATTGCAAGAATTTATAAAGGGAATCCTGTATCAGTATCAGGATGGTCAGCATCTATCAGATAGCGATTTTGAATTTATGTTGGAAGTGTTGAAGCACCACCCAGATTTTAAGATTAAGAATGGGGTTGGCATTAAAGCGATTTTCGTCAAGCAAAACCCTGTTTATAAAAGCACTCGTTGTTTTTGGATCCTTCGTCAAGATGATAGTGAAACGGATTTTAGTTATTTGGAGTGTCTCAAGGCAACTTCGCATGAAAAGAAGTTTATCAATGCTTGCAGATCTGCAATTGAGCCTTACACACAAGAATTTAAGCGGAATTTCTTTGATGGCTTGAAAGGCGAAATTTATCATTGCCCGTATACGAATGAGCCTTTAAGCTTTTTAGGTTCTCACGTTGACCATAAAAAGCCTAAGACGTTTCAACAGATCGTCAATAATTTCCTGAAAGAATATGCTATTGATGTCAATCAAGTGAAAATCAAGGGTAGCGAAATTGATAACGAGTATCAAGATACTTTTGAAGATGAAGAAATTAAGCGATTATGGGTTGCATACCACAATTTGCACGCGGAACTTCGAATCATAAGTGCAAAGGCTAATTTAAGCCTAATCAAAAAAGATGATGCAGCCTAGCACTGTGTTTGCAGAGACAGTTGTTTAGTTTCTTGCGTTAAGGCCTGGCCTGCCCCGAGTTGGGATCAATCATCAACCCACTGGAGTCGACGGCTTCAAAGTTGCTGCCCGTAACGTTCTTGAGCGCGCGCAGCACGGTGTTGTTCCAGCGCTCATCGGGCACGCCGCTGATGTACCAGTCCGAGCCGTTATCGGCCAGGATGATGCCGTAATCCTTGAAGGCTTGCAGGATGACGCGCACTTCGGCGGGATAGCCGCTGATATTAAAAGAAGCTTTCAGGCGGAAGCGCTGGCCCATGGGCGGCACATTTTCATCGGTGATTTCTGAGGCCAGGTGGCGGGCGGGCCAGACGTAGGCTGCCTGGGTATCCTCGGCGGTGAAGCGGATGGCGTGGCGGATGACCCCGGAGGCCACTTCGTCGTAGCGCACCAAGCCCGGCAGGATGGGCAGCCCGGCGGCGTCCGCCGAGGTCCAGCCGGCGGGGCGCAGCAGGTTGGAGCGTAGATCGAAGATAGCCCCCGAACCGGCCGTCCATGTGCCGTTGGATTGGGGCCAGGCATCGGATAACTCGTACAGCTTGCAGTTTTCCTGGTCTACGATGAGGATATGCCGGTCGCCGTCGCTGTCGGGGCCGCCCTCGATGGGTGGGTTGGGCGGAATGGGGTAGGGGCCGGAGTCGCTTTCGTCGTCGTAATCAAAGGTAACATTCACTTTGGTCTGCGTGCCGGGCACCACCACGTAAGGGATGCCGATGGGGCCGCCTTCCCATTCGCCCGAGCCGAAGTCGGGGTGCAGACCGGTGTTTGCGCCGATGCTGGCGACGTACTCAGCGGATTTATCGTGCACGGGCAGCGTGTCGACGCGGTGATTCCAGATGTTGTTGGCGGGGAGCATGGGGCAGCCCGCCAACGTGGGGCCGGGCTCGGCGCGAGCAACCAGCGGCAGGTACGCCCAAGGGACAAGCGTCCCGGTTTGCCCGTAGGCGGGCAAGATTGCGCGGGTTTGCGAGACCAGGACTCCGGCGGTGAGCAGCAGGGCGGAGAGCAGCGGAACGGCTGCGCGTTTTTTCATATCTACTCCAGGATCATCTCTTCTTTGCCGGAAAGCTTTTCCTGGATGCGGTCAACAACGAGCTTGAGGTGGCGGGGGCGGTGGACGAAGTCGAGATCATCGGTGCGCAGGGTGAGGACCGGGCACAGGTCAAAGGAGCCCAGCCATTCATCATAGAAGCTGTCCAGCAATTCGAGATAGTCGGCGGAGATGCCGGTTTCCATGTTGCGGGCGCGCTTGCGGATGCGCTCCATCAGCACGGGCACGGGGGCCTTGAGGTAAACCAGCAGCGAAGGGGCCGGCAGGCCGCGCACCACCAGGTCGAACACGCGGCGGTAGGATTGGTAGTCTGTCTCGCTGAGGTTGCCCATGTGGTTGAGAGCGCGGGCGAAGATGTACGCATCTTCGTAGATGGAGCGATCGATGATGGCGGAGCGCGGGTCGTTCCACATGTCCATGTGTTGTTGGGCGCGGTGCCCCAGGAAGAAGATTTGCAGGTGGAAAGACCAGGCGCGCATGTCTTCGTAAAAGCGGGCCAGATAGGGGTTGTCGACCACCGATTCGTAAGCGGTGTGCCAGCCCAGGCGTTCCCCGATCCGCTCGGTCAGAGACGTTTTCCCCGATCCGATGTTTCCGGCGACAAGAACCAGTCGTTTGGTCATGGGCGGTATTCTCCAGGATGTGGATGGGATCAGAATTGTGGACAGAAAATGGTGAAAATCTATTATACATGATTTGGATGAGCGGGAAGTAGAATTGTGGGCTGACCCTCACCCCGGCCCTCGCCCTGGAAGGGCGAGGGAGCAGAAGGGCAACGTCGGATTTCGCTTGTGCCAGGGTGGTGGCAGATGAGGGGATACCCGCTCTATCCGACCTGCTTGCTACCCTCTGCCCTTTGATCTTACCCTCACCCCAACCCTCTCCCTGAAAGGGAGAGGGAGCAGAGGCGCAAGGTGATATAATGCGGGGGTGCCCTGATGAACGGGGCAGAACATGCTTGAACGAGGGAAGATGATGGAAGCGGGCGAAACGATCAATCGACTGGTGATGGTGATGGTCGCGGATGACCAGGCCAAAGCCTTGGGCAAGCAGCTGGTGAAGCTGGGCTTCCGCTTCACCCTGGTGCAGACCGGCGGTTTGATGCAAACCGGGACGGTGTGCCTGCTGCTGGGAATCGATTCCGCTCGTTACGATGCTTTGAAAGCCCTGGTAGCGAAAGCCTGCAAACCCCGCCCGCAGTATATTCCCTCACAAGGCCAGTTTGTGATGCCCGAGGGCTTGCCGCCCATGCTCATCGAGGCCCAGGTGGGCAGCGCGCTGATTTACAGCTTACCCATCGAATATTACGAGGTCTTCTAGCCATCCCCATGAGGCGTATCTACTCATCGAAACTGGGGAAGTCCCTAATTTTTCACCTTTGGCGCGGATAGTTCTTATGCGGCAATCTTTGTCTATCTTGTGGGAACGAGTGCGCCGGTTGGCGGCGCATACCAGCGCGGGTGGGGCATGGTCGGCGCAATTGCCCGATCAAGCCCAGCGCAACCTGCGTTGGTACTTCGCCGACGGCATCCTGGCCTCTTCGCAAGAAGCCATCAACCTCACTTATTTGACGCTGTTCGTCCTGGCGCTGGGAGCCACCAAAGGCCAGATTGGCCTGATGACCTCGTTGGCCAGTCTGATGGCAGTGATTTTGCTGGTCCCGGGGGCCATTCTGGCCGAGCGGCTGCCCAGCCGCAAATGGCTGGTAGTAGCCAGCGGCGGCGGGGTGGCGCGTTTGGCCTTGTTGTGCCTGGCCATCCTGCCTTTCTTTGTGCATGGGCCGGCCATGGTGGCGGTTGCGATTGGTCTTAAGATCGTCATGGACGGCTTTACCAACCTGAGCAACCCGGCCTGGACCGCGCTGACCGCCGATATCGTCCCGCTGCAATGGCGCGGGCGGTACTTTGGCACGCGCAACTCGGCCATGGGCGTGGCTAACATCGGCGTGACTTACCTGGGCGGCTCGATCATCACGCGCATCGGCGGCCTATTGGGTTACCAGATCGGCTACATGATGGCCTTCCTCTTCGGCGCGGGCGCTTCGTACTCGTTCTCCAGGCTGCACGAAGAGCCGCGCCAGCCCACAGCCGGAACGCTCTCAGCGTATTCACCCAAGGCGCTGCTCCAGGCGCTGCGCGGTGACCGGAACTTCCTCATGTTCTGCGTGGCAATGATGGTGTGGAACCTTTCGCTGAACATCGCCGGGCCGTTCTTCAGCGTGTACCAGGTGGAAGTGCTCAAAGCCACCCCAGAAATTGTGGGCGTGCTGAACATCATTGCCAGCCTGGCAGGGCTTCCCGCGCTGCGCTTTTTTGGCTGGCTCAACGACCATTGGGGCGCGCGCAAGGTGATGCTGCTCACCCATTTCCTGATCCCCATTGTGCCGGTGTTGTGGATTTATACCTACCAACCGTGGGACCCCTGGTTTGTGCAGATTCTCTCGGGGGCTTTCTGGGCCGGCCAGGGGTTGGCGGCGTTCAACTTTCTGCTGGATATCAGCCCGGCGGAAGGCAGGCCGCGCTATGTGGCGCTGTTCCAAATTTCGGTGGCGCTGTCGCTGGCGGTGGGAGCGGCCCTGGGCGGGGTGGTGGTGGAACAGTTCGGATTTGCCACCATCTTCCTGGTTTCGGGCATCGGACGTTTGGTGGGGGCCATCCTGCTGTGGCGATTTGTGCGCCCGCACACTCAGCCCGAGGCGAAAGATGGGGAAGGTGGAGAGAATCCGCCCATGTTGCCCGAAGGAGCGTTGGGATTGGTGAGCGGCGGGGAAACGGTTGAGGGCGCGGAACCGCTTGACGCCTTGGATGAGATCGATCCGGTCGAAGAGCCCGAACCACCCGCGGAAAGAGAATAATTTTTGGGCAAAATTGTTGCAGCGCTATTTCATGAATAACCGCTACAACAATTTTGCCCTTACATGAATCGTTACAGCGTCTTCACCGGCGGCGCGCCGGCAGGAATGTGGGTGACGGGCAAGCCGGGGATTTTCTCTTTGAGGTAATCCACCAGATAAGCCATGCCGGCTTCTTCGCTGGCCACGTGCCCAATCAGGATCAGGCCTTTGGCGCGGCCCAAATGCTGCGAATCGCGAGCAAATTCCACCACCGACCATTCATTGGCCTCTCCCGCCGCCAGCACGTCGGCCTTGCTCATTGCGTTGATCTGCCACTTCTCCCAAATGGCCCCCGGCAAGAAAGCCACCTTCTGGCAAGGCAGATCATCGGGGCCCACGTAGCGCAGGGTAGAGGCATTCAGGCGAGACTGGAAGTGCCGGGCGGTTTCCACCAGGGTGCTGGCGGGGACATTGAAGATCCACGGATCCTCGGGGTCCTGGTATGGCTGCCAGCCCAATTGGGCCACCATGCCGGTGAGAATACCGTCGGGCTGGGTGCGGTGCCAGTGATCGTGACAGCGCCAGATGGTCATGCCCAGATCATCGATTAACTTCTTTTTGGCGTGGTACTGCTCATTTTCGGTTAGCCAATCGGTTTGATCGATGTGGGTGTAATAGGTGGGCTCGTGGGTGATGATGAGGTTGGCGCCCGCCGCTGCCGCCTTGCGAATGACTTCCGGGGTGGCGATGAAGGTGGTGACCACGCCTTTGACCGGTTGGGTGGGATCGCCTGACTTGAAGCTGTCCACCGTTTCGGGCACGGGGTCGCAGGTGAGCGAGGCTAGAAAAGTGTCGACGACTTGCTGGATGGTGAGAGACATGCTGCCCTCCTGGTGCTGTGTCATACATAAAAGCCGAGTAATATCATTATCAGGTTTGATACAGTACTAGTTCGCGGCGATGTAAGTGACCTCGGTGCGGGTGAAGCCCTCCACGGGCAGCACGTCGACCAGTTCATATTGGCGCGTGCCGAGTCCCAAGGCCTCGCAGTATTCGGTCACCTTGTAGGGATCCTTGAGGGGGCCGTGCAGCCAGCTCAGGGGGTGGCCTTCGCGGGTGTGGACTTCCATCGAGGTGGGAATGTTTTCTTCGATCAGGCGTAGTTTGCTGGTGGCGTCCAATACAGCCTGGTCGAGGGCC
Organism: uncultured Anaerolinea sp.; assembly: GCA_964403875.1. Taxonomy (GTDB): domain Bacteria; phylum Chloroflexota; class Anaerolineae; order Anaerolineales; family Anaerolineaceae; genus Anaerolinea. Next base: position 7,055 of record CAYOHX010000176.1, read on the forward strand.
ACGATATCATCGGAGCCAAAGATGCCTACGTCGGGCAGGATGGGCATGCTGGTGAAGCCGAAGCAGTCGCACACGGGGGTCATGAAAGTGGCCAGGCAGATGTGGGTGGTTTTTTCCTTGGCGAAGGTGCCCATGCTGATGCTGGTGCTGATGGCGCAGGCTTCCTGGAAGGTGTGGAAGTTGGCCGCGTCGATCTTGAGGCTGCCGGGAGGCGCCACTTTGAGGCAGCGCCCGCACTGGTTGCAGCCCTCGATGTGCAGATGCAGACCCTCGGCCTGGTGTTTGTCTTGGACGATCGCGCCAAAGGGGCAGGAGTCAATGATCTGTTGGCGCACGGCGGCATCGGGGCATTTGGCGGGGAACCAATATGGATCGTAGTGCATGGTGTCGTGCATAGCGCCGCGGGTAGGGCCCGACATGCAGCCCAGGGCCAGATTCTTAACCGCGCCGCCATAACCGCAGGTGGGATGCCCCTTGGCGTGGGCAAAATTGACCAGGAAAGTGGCGTCCTGAATGAGGCCGCCCAACTTCCAATCTTCGATGCCCTTGTAAGGGTGCTTGTGCGCATAGGTATATTTATCGGAGGGACCGGCGATGGGGAAGATGGGGCAGCCCAGCACCTCGGGCGAATAGCCGCGGGCATAGGAGTGCTGCACATCCCAATCGATGTCGGCGACCATCGGTTCGCCGCCGCCATCTTTGATGGCTTGAACGACCTTGCGAATGAAGACGGGATGGATGGTGGAGTAACCGATATTACTGCCGGTATGCATCTTCAGGACAACCTGTTCGCCCTTGACCCGGTCACGCAGGCTCAGCTTTTCCAGAATCAAGTCGAGCTTGGCGGGCAGGGTTTCTTCGGCGACCAGCTTAGATTGACGAGCCGATCCAAAGTAGACAGTGCTAGACATAATTCTCTCCTCGGTTTGAATATATGGTTACAGATAGGAATACGGGGAAATAGTTACAGGGTAATTATAAGCCAAAACCAAGCGGGTACGCTTGCGCTGTACCCGCTTGGTTGATGTTGATCACGAATAAGGCGGAACCTTACTTTGCTACACCCATCCCGGCCCAATAGGTCTTGAAGGCCCAGGCTTCCACCGCAAAGGTTCCATCGACTGCTGCCAGGGTGATGGGCCGCCACCAACTGATGTCATACAGCCAGGAGGTGCCGCCCAGGGTCGCCACCGTGGCTTCGGTGTTGCCCCACGGGTTGCGTAAGATGATGTACTTGCGTCCATTGTAGTAATCCCAGCCGAGGATGGTGTAGCAGTGTGAGGCGACTACATTGGCGTCGGAGTAGACGATTTTCTTGTCGGTGGCGTCGCCAGAAGAGTAGGTCCAGGCGGTCATGGGGTTGAAGGTGCGCTTGCTGAGAGAATTGCCGCGCACGATGTTCCACAGGTCATCGGCGGAGCGGGAGGGGGTGTCGTAATAGTAACGCCGCTCGCCGGTCAATTGCGCGGTGGCCCAAACGCAGTCGCCCCAGCCGGTGGCAAGAATATCGGGGTGGTCGTGGCTGACACCGGTTTTGAGCTTGGCATAGGCTTTCTCGTAGACTGCCGGCCAAATTTCACCCGGTTCGCTCGAACGGCAGTAGAGGAACGAGCCCGTAGAGGAGTTAACCGGGACGCTGTCGGTGACCTCGATTTCTTTGTCCACCACCCCGCCGCTGTCGGGCTTGTAGAAGCGGATTAGATTGGTGAAACTCGCCTGGGCCTGGCCCGTGGCGCGGGTGAGGTGTTTGATCTGGTAAGGTCGAGCCCAGGCCACAGCAGAGAGAGCGGCGATGTAGTAGCAATTGGCTACCGCGCCCTGGACGGGATCGAAAAATTCGGCGGCTTCGTTGAAGAAGCGCCCCACGTCTCGCCACTCGCCATTGGGGGGTGTCCAACCATCGGATGGTAGCTTGATGGTGGGGTCCAAAGCGATGGTGTTGATTACATCCACGGTGAAGAGGCGCGCCAGGCGCTGGAGACGGTCACGGTCGGGAAGTTCGACAACCAGAGTCAGATAGCGCTGGCCGACCACTTCGGCGCGTTTGACGACGATGCCACCCACGTCGTCGGTCTGGAAGCGCGGCCCCAGGTCGGCCAATTTTTCGATGGCCCCCTCCATATCCAGCCCGCCTTCCAGGTCGTTGATATCTACTTTGAGTTCGACATCCAGCAAGGGCGAGCGAACCTGCTCCAACTGGAAATTCTTGTTCAGGCGCAGCCCGGTGTAAAGCGGGCCGTTGAACTTGGGGTCGAACAATTCTTCGTAGGGAGTTTGGAGGATATCCTCCAGGACTTGGGGCGCGTCGGCAATTTCAGCCCAGGGGATGCGGCGGCCCGCCACCAGTTCGGCCAGCGCATAGGGGTTGATGACAGCATTGTTCTGCACGGCCTTCTCGTTCGATGGAAAATCGACAGATCGAGGCATGATCTACTCCTGCACAAACACAAGGTCCGGATTCGATTGTGGAAAGCAATGGGGGAATTAAAATTTGTTTATCCTTGGCAATTATACATATTGTTGATATATATTGTCAAGTTAACCTTTCTTTATTCCACACCATACCTTACAAACCAGGTCTTCCGGAGTCGATTCGGCCAGGACGTAACTCGTGTTCGGGAAGGGGAGATCATAAATCTCCTCATAGCGAATGTTATTCAATACCAAAGGCAGCATGCACATATACGTGCCCCCATGCCCAACCATCAGGATGGGTCGGGGGTCGCCATCGTCGAGCAGATCGTGCAAGAAGGGCACAAAACGGTCGCGGATGTCAAAGAAGTTCTCACCCCCAGGACGGCGCAGATGCCACTCGCGGCGAACGAGCCAGGCCTCGCGCAGGGCGGCGTGGGCCTCCCAGGCGGCAGAGTCGCTTTGGCCTTCCAGGTCGCCGCAGTCATATTCGCGCAGGGCGTCAATGATGGTCAAGGGAGCTTTCAAACCGCCAGCCAGAAGTTGGGCGCTCTGAGTGGCGCGGAGCAGAGGGCTGGAAAAGATGCGTGGATTTTGGAGGTCGTCCAATTGTGCGGCAAGCTGACGGACCTGATCGATGCCGGTATTCGTTAAACCGTGGACGCGCCCGCGGTTCGAGATAACCCGCAGGAGGTTGGCCTCGCTCTCGCCGTGCCGCACGAAAAATATTTTCATGTCTCAACCTTTTTGTCTGCTGTTACGTTCATTTTACCGATTCTTTGCGGGATTGTCACTTGTTTTGTCAGGACAGAATTCAGGGACTTTCCCCAACCTCTAAGTAGTTTGACAATGTCACTTTAAGATTTCAAACTCGTAGCCCCACCCCCGCCCCCTCC
>CAYOHX010000177.1:0-10293 GCA_964403875.1 uncultured Anaerolinea sp.
GTGTGTGAGTGGCTTCGCCACTCACACACCCCTAAATGCGGGACCTACCACGGCAACTCCTAGAGAGCCGTTAATTCTTGACAAAAAAGTATTACAATTATCGTTACAGTTCAGCACTTTGGTGAGAGAGGCCGAATTTGAGGTGTTTGGCGAGGCTTCGCCCGCCAAACATCAAAAATTCGAGATTTTTCTACCATAGCCTGAGTAGTTACCAATTGTCTAGACGTATCGTATCCGATTACCAATTGAAAGGCGGTGAATTGTGAAACCCTTCCGCAAGAACGTGGCCATCGCCATTGACGGCGGCGGCATCAAAGGCGTAATCGTCACCAAAGCGCTCTCCATCCTCGAACAACACCTGGGCCAGACCAGCGGCCAGATCTTCCAACTGGCCGCCGGCACTTCTACCGGTTCCATCATCTCCGCTGGCATCGGCTGTGGCCTCACTGCACAGCAGATGTTCGACCTGTATGTTCAACTGGGCAGCACCATCTTCCAGAAAAGCTGGCGCACCACCTTCTTCCCCCTCACACGCTACCGCTACCCCCACGCCCCGCTCGAATCCGCCCTGCGCAGCGCCCTGGGCGACCGCGTCATGGGGGATTTCTGGACTGACTCGCGCAAGCTGGATGTCATCATCACCGCCTTCGATCTGGTAGCCAACCGAACGCGCTTCATCAAGCCCTGGAAATCCGAGTACACCAACTGGTCTGTCATCCAGGCCGTGCTGGCTTCCAGCTCCGTTCCCACCTATTTTCCCGTTGTAGCGGGGCGCTATGTAGATGGCGGCGTCGGTTCCTACGCCAACCCCTGCTACGTAGCCGCCTACGAAGCCAAATATTACCTCGAGTGGGACCTCTCCGAGACCACCCTCATCAGCCTGGGCACCGGGCGCTCCCCCCACTACCTCCAACCCGGGCAAGCCGATCAATTCTACGTGTGGCAGTGGCTCAGCCCCATTCTAGGCGCGTTCATGCACACCGCCGACGATCAACAAGTGCATCTGGTCGGTTCGCTCTTTGAGCAGCTCGATTTCCGCCGGTTCCAGGTAGACCTTATGCAACCCATCGAGATGGACCAACCTGAAAACATCCCCCTTCTGGCACAATACGGCGAAGAAATGGGCCAGAAAATCCTCAACGACGAAACTGACCCCATCCCGGTCATGAAAGCAATTCCCACGGAGAAACCGCGCTAACCAGTCGATCTCCTCAACCAAGAAACTGTAACCAACCGCTATGCTTTGATCAGCCCGGCGCTCATTGTGGCCGGGCTGGCATTCCTCATTCTGTTACCGCTGGCGCTATGGAAAATCCACCACCATCTCCAGCGCCGCTTCCACCATCCTCAAGGCAGCTCGTAAAGCTCGCCGTACTTCTTGCGTAAGTAGGCAATATACGGCTCGATCGTCATCGGCCCGCCGGTAGACTTTTCAACAATCTCGTTGGCCGTGAATTTGCGCCCGTGCCGGTAAATTCGCTCTCGCAACCAGCCATACAGCGTGCCAAACTGCCCCTGCTCAATTTCCGTGGGAATTTGCGGGTTTTCCAACACCGCCTGGTTAAAAAACATCGCGCTCAAGATATTGCCCAGGGTATAACCCTGGAATGCCCCGCCGATCAATCCGCCGTACCAATGCACATCCTGCATACACCCGTTGCGGTCATTTTCCGGCGTAATCCCCAAATCACTCCGATACCGTTCGCGCCACGCCTCCGGAAGATCTTTCACCGCCAACTTGCCTTCCAACATCTCCATTTCCAGGTCGAAGCGGATCATTACATGCAGGTTATAAGTCAACTCGTCCGCGTCCGTTCGGATGAGCGAGCGCTGAACTTTGTTTACAGCCCGAAAGAAGACCTCCAACGGCACGTTCCCCAACTGCGCCGTGAAACGCTGCTGCGCGATCGTGTAATAGTAGTTCCAAAAACCTCGGCTGCGGCCCACCAGGTTTTCCCACAGTCTGGATTGACTCTCGTGTACGCCCGCCGAGGTTCCGCTGGCCAGCGGTGTGCCTTCGTATTCCTGAGACACTCCCTGCTCGTACATGGCGTGTCCGGCTTCGTGGACGATCGAGAAGAATGAATCGTTGAAATCCCGCTCCTGAATGCGAGTCGTGATGCGCACATCGTTAATCGAGAAGCGGGTCGTAAAGGGATGCGGAGATTGGTCCAGTCGGCCATGCTCGAACCGGTAGCCGATTCTTCCAGCCACTTCCTGCCCAAAGGCCAACTGATCCGCTGGCGAATAATATTCTTTCAGACACGAATCATCCGCCAGGGGCTGGCTGGTAACCGCCTGAACCAGAGGAACCAATTCCTGTCGCAGCGCGGCAAAAATCCGCCGAATCTCCGCGGTCTTCATGCCATAATCTGCCAGGTCGATCAATGGGTCGCCGATGTGATCATATCCCGGAAAATACGCCGCGAACTGCCGGCTGAATTCCAATGTTTTCTCCAACTTTCCCTGCACAGCCTTAAAGTCATTCTTCGGTCGCGCCTCAGCCCAGGCCTGATACGTCTCGGCAATATGTTCATACATCCGCCCGACAAACTCTGGCGGTATCTTGACCAACCGGTCATACTCGCGTTTCACAACCTGAATCAACCGCGCATCATCCGATTCGGGTTCCAGGCTCTCCGCATAGGGAACCAAATCCTCCAACAACTGGCCCATGCCAGGGTCAGTCATTTTTTCTTGCGAAATTTTCGCCAGAGTCGCCGCCTGCCGGCCGCGCGCTGGCGCGCCTCCAGCCGGCATGAACGTATTCTGGTCCCAACCCAACACCGCTCCAGCCATATCGAGGTCAACGATCTCCGCCATCCGCGCTTTCAGCTCTTGCAGTTTCTCTTCCATAGAGGCTCCTGAAGGATCAGTTTATTGACCTCATTATAATCCTTCGGCTAACCCGGCGGCTTCTGAATAAACCGGCTCATTGAGAATTGGCGTGGTGAAATCCGCCTTGAGGGGTGTGGGGCTTGACTCTGGAAAAGCCATGTTCCTGGAGAACCCCTAACATTTCACTTCCAGGTTAAGTTATACTGATACTGTCGCGGACGGGGCGTTTGCCCGTCCACCAACCTCCAAATGACGGATCTACAAAAGCCCTTGGAAGCACCTCCTCTACCTACCGGTACAGTCACATTCCTTTTCACAGATATCGAAGGCAGCACCCCGCTCTGGGAAAGTCGCCCCACCGAAATGTCTGCCGCCTTGAGCATCCACAATTCCGTGCTGCGCCAGGCGATATCCATGCACGGCGGCTTGGTCTTCAAGGTTGTCGGAGATGCATTCCAGGCTGTCTTCCCGACCGCGGATCAGGCATTGCAAGCCGCCATCGATGGGCAACGTGGTTTGGTCGCTGCGGCCTGGAACGAGTTAGGTCCCCTCAAAGTGCGCATGGGCCTCCATACCGGAGAAGCCACGCTGGACCCCGGCGGTGACGAATACGCCGTCTCTCATACCAAAAACCGGGTCGCTCGCATTATGTCAGCGGGCCACGGCGGCCAGGTCCTAATTTCCAAGGCCACCCAGGAATTGTTGAGCAGCCCGCTTCCCGCCGGCACGACCCTATCTGATCTAGGCGAACACCTTTTGAAAGGCCTGAGTCATCCCGAGCATCTTTTCATGATCCTGGCCCCGGGCCTGCCTACAGAATTCCCCCCGCTGGCCTCCAGCGAGCCCCCTCCCAGTCTGCCCGTTCCTGGCACGCCCTTCTTTGGCCGCGAAGCCGAGTTGGAACGCATCGAGTCACTGCTGGCCGACCCCGCCTGCCGTCTAATCACCCTGGTGGGCATTGGTGGCACCGGCAAGACCCGCCTGGCTATAGAATCCGCCCGCCGCAACCAATCCTACAACAGCCGCGTCTATTTCGTGCCCCTGGCTTCCGCCACCTGCCTGGGCGACATGCTTTCCGCGATCGCCGAAGCCGTTCGTTACACCTTCTTTATTCAACCAGGAATGAATCTCTCCGCGCACGATGCGCAAATCCAGCTCACCCGTTATCTGACGGGACGGACCGCCCTCTTGGTGCTCGACAACTTTGAACAGCTTTCTTCTTGCGCCGAATTCTTAGCCGAATTCATGAACTCCGTGCCCGGCGTCAAGCTTCTGGTCACCTCGCGCGAACGTCTCAATCTGCCTGATGAGTGGGTCGTCGAAATCGGCGGGCTGTCCTTCCCCGCCTCCCAGGCCAATGGTGACACGCTCCATTACCCTGCCGTCCAACTATTCCTCAAGGCCGCCGAACGAGTCGGCTACAAGAACGGCTCCGATTGGCCATCCATAGCGCGTATCTGCCGCCTGCTGGAAGGAACCCCTCTTGGACTCGAGATGGCCGCCGCCTCGGCGAAACTCCTTTCCATCCCCGAAATCGCCGATGAGATTGAGCGCAGCCTCGACTTCCTCAATGCCAGTTGGCGCAGTGTCCCTGAACGCCACCAATCCTTACGGGCGGTCTTCGAAACGTCCTGGCAGCTCCTCACCGCCGCCGAACAGGAGACCTTTTGTCGTCTGGCTGTCTTCCAGGGAGGTTTTCAGCGAGAGGCCGCGGTCAAAGTCGCCCATGCCAGCCTGCCCGTCCTCTCTACCCTGGTCGACAAATCCTTCATCCGCCGCAGCGAGTCAGGGCGTTTTGAAATTCACCCCGTTCTCAACCATTACGCCCAGGAAAAACTGTTGGCCAATCCTGCCACCCTCGCCGAAGTCCGCTCCGCCCACGCTCTCTTCTTCAGCGATTGGCTGCGCCGGATGTTTGATGGGTTGAAAGGCCAGGATCAGGCCGCCGCTCTGGCTGCTTTAAGGGTCGAAACGCTCAACATCCGCGCCGCGCTGCGAGAACTCATTCAGCTCGGCGAGCTGGAGCGGCTCGATGCAATTTGCCCGGCAGTCATCCTGTTCTTTGAGATGAACAACCAACGCGTTGAGACCCGTGAAATGCTCGCCATCCTCGCCGAATTGGAACGACGCCTGCGCGCTCAGTTAGCCTCCTTGGCCCCGGTGCTGCGCCAGGAGCAAGAGCCCTTCTTGCGCGGGCTGCTAGCCCTCACCCTCTCGGCTGTTCGCCACTTTTCGTTGGAATTCACCCCCGGTCAGAAAGACGCCCTCCTCATGGAGAGCCTTGAACTGGCCAACGCCGTGCCCGACACCATCACCAAAGCCTACACGCTCATCCTGCTTTGCCGTGGGCCCGGACTGGAATCCGACCAAAAGTTGGATCTATGCCGCCAAAGTTTCGTCACTTTCAAAAAGAATAGCGACCGCTGGGGTGAGGCCCTCTCGCAGCTCATTTGGGCCGATGAAATGAACTTCAGCGATTTTGACGCCACCCTGGCCCAAGTCGCTTATCTGGCCAGCCTCGACACCTTCACCGCCGCCGGGAACAGTTGGGGGCAGGCCCTTTGCCTGAATGGCCTCATGGTTCTCGAACAGAAAGCCGGCAACTATGCCGAAGCGCAGCGGCTGGGGAATCAAAGCGTGGAGTTATTCAACGATCTGAAGAACTTTGAACGCGTATCCTGGATCCATCACAGCATGGGCCAATTTGCAGCCGAACAGGGTCACCCCGAAGATGCTCGCCACCACTACGAGGCCAACATTACCTACTTCACCCACGTCGGTGACAGCGAGCGCCGCGCCTATTACGAAAACCGTCTCGCTCAAGCTTTTGACCAGCTTCCTCGAAACGGAATCTCCTAACCCTATTCTCCCCCCCAAAGGGACCCTTTGATTAACAGCCTGAAGGCAGGTCCGGAATGCCCTATAAAGTTTTCTTTGTCGAAGATGAAATTGTCACCCGGGAAGGAATTCGCGACAACGTCGATTGGACCGCGTACGGTTTCGAATTTTGCGGCGACGCCGCCGATGGCGAGATGGCGCTGCCCATGATCCGGACGCTCAAGCCCGATGTGCTCATCACCGACATCAAAATGCCTTTCATGGATGGGCTCCAATTGAGCAAAATAGTCCGCGAGCGTATGCCTGGCGTCAAAATCATCATCCTCAGCGGCCACGATGAATTCGAATTTGCTCAAAAAGCCATCGAATTAGGCGTCACAGAATATCTGCTCAAGCCGGTCACCGTTCACACCATCCAACAAACCCTCCAAAAGGTTGCCGCCCAACTCGATCGCGAACGGCAGGATCTGGAAAACCAGCACAAACTGCGCGAGCAGCTAGAGGAAAATCATTCGCTGCTCAAAGAAAAACTGCTCCTCAAACTCATCGTTGGCGCAATCTCCGCTTCCGACGCTATCGACCAGGGCCTGTCGCTGGGCATTGACCTTTCCGCGCTCTGCTATCAGGTCATCATCCTGAAAACCATCCTGGACGATCGTTCCGAGGCTTTCGATTACAGTGATTACGAACATGCCCGAGAAATTGTCCAGAAATTGGTTGCCGACAACCCAGATATCTTCCTCTTTTCCAAAGACTGGGACGAGTTGATCCTGCTGATGAAAGGCAACAGCCCTGATTGCATGGAAGAGGACAAAGATCTACTCTTAGCGCAAATCCAAAAAGCGGTGGGCCATACGCGTTACCGCCTCTCCATTGGAGTTGGCTCGATCCAGCAGCGCATCGCCGACATTTCCCACTCCTTCATTGAAGCTTTGTCCATCGTCCAAAACTCTGCCGGGGCCGAATTCCTCAACCCCACGCTCATGGAGCAAGAACTCCTGAAAATTGACAAATCCGCCTGCGAACGTTACATGCGCAGTGGGAGTAGAGAAGAAATCGCGGCCTTCTTCGACAATTACCTTTCCACGCTCAACGAATCCGCGCTGAAGTCACCCCTGCTCAAAAATTACGTTTTTGTCGATGTCATCTGCGCAGCCGTCAAACTGGTCGAAGAAATGGGCGGAGAAATCAACCAGGTCATTCCCGAAATCACCAACATCGAAACCACGCTTGCCAACATTCATTCGCTGGAACAACTCAAAGAAAAGGTTCTCAGTGTGCTCACCACCGCCATCACTTTTCGCGATCAGCGCGCCTCCAGCCAGTATGTCGGCATGATCCAGCAGGCCAAGCGCTACATTGAGCAGCGCTACATGGACCCCGACCTTTCCCTCTCCGCCGCTGCCGCCCATGTCAACTTGTCTCCCAGCCACTTCAGCATGGTCTTTAGCCAGGAATGTGGCCAGACATTCAAAGATTTCCTCACCGAAGTGCGCATCAATCGCGCCCGCCAGCTCCTCCGCACCACCTCGCTGCGCGCCATCGACATCGCCCGCCAGGTAGGATACAACGACTCGCACTATTTCAGCGCTGCCTTCAAGAAAAACACCGGCTTATCTCCCACCGATTTCCGCTCTCAAAAGAAAGATGAATAATATTACGCATCCATCTCCAAAGCCCGCTCTGGCCCGCTTGCGAGCCGCGGCCCAATCCAGCAGCCGCTCTCCGCTCAAATACCTGGGGCGTTTTGCCGACACGGTCGCCAACTTGAATTTGTCGATCCGGGTAAAAATTTTGCTATCTTTGTTAATTGTGATCCTCATCATGGGTACAGCCAATGCCATGCTGGTCTCTCAAGTGCTCAGCTACTCCCAACGGTACGATTCAATTATCACGAACATCACCACAGCCAACAGTATTCGCGGCAGCATTAAATCGGATATCGACACCGAAATGTGGAAAATCGTGGCCGGGAAGGTAGACTTCATCGACGGCAACCAATACGAATTGATCGAAGAGGTGAATGCCAAGCTGGGCTCGATGATGATCAACACCGATTCGCCCAAATCCAGGTTGAAACTCGAAAGCATCCGCCGCACCATGCTTACTATCACCGAATATGTCGATCAGATGGGTGTGCAGATCGAAAATCGTAGCACCGCCGCCGAAAACGAAGCCCTACTCAAGAAAATCCATTTTGCCACCTCTGTGTTGGAAGAGGTGATTCAAGATTACACCATCTTCGAGGTTCAGCGAACCGAAAGCCAATACCAGGTCATGCGCGCCGGCTTTGTCAGTTGGGAAATCCTGGCCATTTTGCTCATCACCGCCGCGCTGGCCTTCTCCGTCCTCGCCGCCTGGAGTCTTTCTCGAAGCATCTACATTCCCATCAAGAAGCTTCACGACGTCACCACGGTCATCACCAAGAACGACCTGCAAGCCCTGGTGACCCGTGAAAATGTGGATGAGATCACCGAACTGGGCATGAGTTTCAACATTATGATCGGCAAGATCAAGGAGCTGCTCGACTCCAAGATTAAAGAACAGGAAAACCTCAAGAAAGCCGAACTGCGCGCACTACAGGCGCAAATTAACCCCCACTTTCTCTATAACACGCTCGACACCATCATCTGGATGGCCGAGGCCAAAAAGACCCGCCAGGTGGTCGAAATTGTCAGCGCGCTCTCCAGCTTTTTCCGCATCAGCCTCAGCAAAGGCGCCGATTGGATCACCATCGGCGAAGAAGTGGAGCGCACCAACAACTACTTGACCATCCAGAAAATGCGCTACCGTGACATCATGGATTACCGCATCGAGATGGAACCAGAGGTCGCCCATTTCACCGTCCTCAAGCTCATCTTGCAGCCCCTGGTCGAAAACGCCCTCTACCACGGCATCAAGAACAAACGCCAGGGCGGATCCATCGTTGTCCGCGCCAAGCGCAAAGGCGCCAGTGAAATCTTGTTGGAAGTGGAAGACAATGGTGTGGGCTTCACACCCGAAAAACTGGCCCAACTGCGCGCCGAACTGGCCGACGACTCTGGCGATATCAAAATGGAAAGCGGCTTTGGCATTGGCAACGTCAATAAGCGAATCTGGCTATATTACGGAAGGCCGTACGGACTGTCGGTTGAAAGCGAATACAATACCGGAACCCGCATTACGCTGGTGATTCCAGCCGTTCCCGAAACGGGCGCCAACGGCAAGAGCGCCACCCTGGCGGAACCGCAGGAGAATTTTTCATGAAAGCCCTCCCAAAACTGCTCTCCCTCCTGGCTGTCCTCCTATGGCTGGGAACCCTCGGCTGCCAGCCAAAACAAACCCAGGCTCCCCAAGAAAGCTTCCCCGAACCCAACGCCAAGAAAACCTATGCGGACGTGATCATTGGGTATGCCCAACTCGGCGCCGAAAGCGAGTGGCGCGCCGCCAACACCGAATCTATCAAAGAGACCGCCGAGCAACTCGGCATCGAATTGCATTTCTTCGACGCCCAGCAAGACCAGGCCCAGCAAATTGAGGACGTGCGCAAGCTCATCGTCCAAAAAGTGGATCTCATTGGCATATCCCCCATCGTCGAAACAGGCTGGGCGGAAGTCTTCATGGAGGCTAAGAAAGCCGGCATCCCCATCATCCTCGTCGACCGGCGCGCATCGGTCCAGGAAGACCTGTACGTATCCTATCTGGGCTCCGACTTTCTGGAAGAAGGCCGCAACGCCGCCCGAATCATGGCCGACTTGACCAACGGTGAAGCCAATATCGTCGAACTGGTTGGCACCATTAACTCCGCCCCGGCCAACGATCGCTATCGGGGTTTCCGAGAAATTTTGGCCGAATACCCCAAGATGAAAATCATCGCCTCGGAGACGGGCGATTTCACCCGCGCGCGCGGACGCGAGGTGATGGAAAAATTCCTCAACGAGCATGGCACAGACATCACTGCCGTGTATGCCCACAACGATGATATGGCCCTGGGCGCGATTGCCGCCATCGAGGAACACGGCCTGCGCCCTGGCGTGGACATCAAGATCGTCTCTATTGACGCCGCTCGCGGCGCGTTCGAGGCCATGATCGCTGGAAAATTGAACGCCACGGTCGAATGCAACCCACTGCTGGGCCCCCAGTTCTTTGAGCTGGCCCTCAAGGTCATCAATAACGAAGACGTGCCCAAGTGGGTGCCTTCTCCCGAAGGCCTGTTCTTCCCCGGAAACGCCGCCGAAATCTTGCCTACACGAAAATATTGACCATCACCAACGGCTCCTTTTCAGGCCGAAGGTAGAAGAAACGCTTCTCCACCTTCGGCCAGGAGAGACAACCAAAGAAAGTTAACTTCTATCAAAAGAAATCTGCCCTTCCCCAAGAGCAGATTTCTTTTCGTAATGGACGGGATGATATTTCATACTTCGTTCAAAAAAGAATGTATAGATTTTTGCCTCCAGAAGTTGTACCTTATGTGTAGTATCCCGGGAACGTTCACAGAATCTATTTCAGTTTTAAACAATCAGGAGAAAGCAGATGAAAATCTCGAAGGTCTTCTTCGCGCTCGTCGTGATGATGGGCTTTGTCGGCAGCCTGGTCGGTTGCGCCCCCAAGGCCACCCCAGCCCCGCCAGTGGGCCCG
>CAYOHX010000178.1:0-10222 GCA_964403875.1 uncultured Anaerolinea sp.
TTGGGGGTGGGCTGCTGGCTCTGGCCGCGCGATTCGTTTTATCCAGAAGTAAAAGCCGTAATTTGCCATAACATAGAGAAAAAATCGAGGACTGTGGTGAAACAGTCCTCGATTTTTCTGTCTTTCTATGCGCTGGGCAATGATGCCTTGGCTTCTTCCGCGGGGGCTTCACCCCCGGGTTTTTGCGGGGCGGCGCTGCCCAAATAACCGGGCAGTTCCACGCCCGCCATAGCGGCGATTTCTTGCAGCGGAGGGATGGCCTTGACGAAGCCGGAGACGAAGTCGGCGGTGGCGTTGGCGCCATTTTGCCCGCCGCCGTCCCAGACGGTGATCTTGTCGATCTTGAGTTTGCTGATGGCTTCGACCTGGGCCTTGACCATATCGCTGAGCTTCTCGATGACCAGCAGGCTGGCGGCAGATTGGGCGTTACCGTTGCAGCTTTCAATAAGCTTGCGATAACCGTCTGCCTTGGCTTCAAGCAGGGCTTTGAGACCTTCGGCCTCGGCCTGGTATTTCATGAGGGTGCTGTCGGCCACACCGCGGGCTTCGCGGCGGATGCGCTCGGCGTTGGCTTCGGCGTCGATTTCCTGCTTGGTTTTGTTGATTTCTTGCTGGGCAATTTCCTCAGCCTTGAGCAGGGCCATGCGGGCCTCGTACTCGGCCATTTGGATGGCTTTTTCGGCTTCGCGCTTGGCAATTTCGGCGCGTTGGAGGGCCGTGGCTTTCTGCACTTCCAACTCGGCGTTGGAGGCGGCAATTTCAGCCCGCGAAGCGTTTTCACCGCGCACGGCTTCAGACTCGCGCTGCTGGATGAAGATACGCTGCCCGGTCATGGCCGCGGTCTTGCCCTTCTCGGCTTCGGCCAGGTTCTCAGAGACGCGGATGGTCTCTTCGCGCTTGGCGTCCGATTCGCCGATGGAGCCCTTCTTGGTCTGCTGGGCCACGTCCACCTTGGCCTGGTTGACGGCCTCGGAGGCGGCTTTCTTTCCGATGCTCTCGATATAATCGCTTTCATCGGTGATGTCGGTGATGTTGACGTTAATCAGATACAGGCCAATTTTGTTCAGCTCGGGTTCCACGTTCTTGCGCACAGCTTCGAGGAAGCTCTCGCGATCCTGGTTGATCTGCTCGATGGTCAGCGAGGCAACGGTGAGGCGCAGTTGGCCGAAGATGATTTCTTTGGCCATGGCTTCAATCTGGGCGGGGGTGAGGCCTACCAGACGCTCCGCGGCGACGGTCATGATCTCGGGTTGCGTGCTAATACCCACGGTGAAGGTAGAGGGAACGTTGATGCGGATGTTTTGCAGTGAGAGAGCATTCTGAAGGGGAATGCTGATGGTCAGCGGGGTCAAACTCATGAAGCGGTATTCCTGAACCACCGGCCAGATGAACGCACCGCCGCCATGCATGGTTTTGCTCGACATGCCTTTACCCACGCGCCCGGAGATGACCAGAATCTGGTCGGACGGGCAGCGCTGGTAGCGGCTGGCCATATATAGAACCGCGAAGATCATCAAAACGATGAAGACGATGACCGCAAGGGTCAGAAGGGGAAAGTCACCCATTGAAAAACCTCCTGGGGTTTAAGAATGATTGGCAGTTTGTTCTGCCACGACGAGGATTTTGCCGGCAGTGATGGACACCACGCGGACGATGGCGCCGGTGGGAATACGCTTACCGGTCTCTGAGATCGCATCCAGGCTGCGCAATGTGCCTTTGACGGTTACTGAAACGACGCCCGTGCCGCTTTCGGGGATGGTCAAATACACGGTGCCGACCTGGCCGATCGCGTCGGTAATGACCAGGTTCCCTTCGGATTGAAGGCGGCCCATTTGGAAGAAGATGAAGGCGGTAGCCCAGGCAGTGATGCCCCCGGCGACCAGCGCGCCCACCAGGCTCCAGATAGGAGCCAGTTGGGCTTGCAATAAGCCCATTCCGACCAGCCCGAACATGGTGAAAAATCCAGCCAGAGATTGCAGGGACAGCAGGTTCATGCCAACGCCCAGGTTGCCGCCGTGGCCCGCGTTGGCGTGGTCCAGCTCCATGTGGCCGACATCGGCATGTGTTTCCAGAGCGTCGCCGCCGTGGTCCAGGCCGATGACAGTAAAGATGATGCGCAAGACCAGGATGGTCCCGCCGGCAATTGCACAGATGAGATAAATGGTGTTGAGGGTCATGCGTCTCCCAGTGTAGGTGAGCGGTGAATTCGCTGTGGGGCATCCGCCAGAGGTAGAAGATCTTTGAAAGGTTCTGAAATGCTCTGGTTGAGCAGGAAAACGGTTTTTGCGCCTGTTCACCGAAACGGAGGAAAGCGCTTGGATGCGGTGGTCTTCCTCGGGGTGAATGGACAATCTTTATTATAGCGGAAAGAGGAGACAAGGGTATCAAGGCTGTCTCAAGAAACGAAAAACGCAAAATTGTGTAATAATAATTCAAGAATGGTCTCGCGAAGTCATGCCGACGAAGGTTTGCTTGCAGGAACGAATTTATGAAAATCCTACCAAAACTTGAGCGGCGAAGCTTTGGCTTTTACTATTCTGTAGGCTGCCTGCTGATCATCCTGGTTGGAATGTTCGACTATCTGACCGGGTATGAATACGCCTTTTCATTGTTTTATCTGGCGCCTGTTTCCTGGTTTGCATGGCTGGTGGGAAAATGGCCGGGGATTCTCGCTTCGATCATCAGCGCGACGAGCTGGCTCCTGGCGGACCTGAAGGCCGGACATACGTATTCCCATCCCATCATTTACGTTTGGAATGCTTTCGTCCGCCTGTCGTTTTTTTTGATCGCTTCTTTGTTGCTTTCAGAATTGCGCAGCAGGTTTGAGATCGAAAAATCAGCGGCCAGAGTCGATTACCTGACGGGTGTTGGAAATTCAAGGTATTTTTACGATGTATTGCACGCCGAACTCAACCGCCTGGTTCGATACCAACGGCCATTCTCTCTGGCATACTTTGACCTGGACGACTTCAAGGTGATGAATGATCGCTATGGACACAGCACCGGGGATCAGATTCTGCAAACGGTCGCCGAGTTGATCCGCGCAAGGTTGCGGAAGACCGATACGTTTGCTCGGTTGGGCGGCGACGAGTTTGTCATGTTGTTTCCCGAGACGGGTGGGGTGGCCGTGAAGACTGTTGTATCTGAGGTTTTTAATCAACTGGACCAAGAGATGAGCCGGCGGGGTTGGCCCATTGGGTTTAGCGTGGGGGTGATGACATATAACGCGCCGCCGAAGACGTTGGACGAAGTTGTCCGGCGGGCTGATGATCTGATGTATCAGGTCAAGAACAGCACGAAAAGCGGGGTAAGGTTTGGTGTCTACCCTGGCTAGTCCCGAAGAAAGGGTTCCGCCAAGCCGAAGATGGCATGGAATGCTTCTGCTTTGAGGAGTGTATCGATGGTTGCAAACATCATTCTAACGGTAATTCTTGTTGTGGTAGGCGGGGCGTTTTTGGCATCAGGCATGTATCAGTACCGGGTCGCGTGGATTGCCCGGAAGCGCTGGGCCATCACACAAGGAGTGGTGCAGGCATCGGGGCTGGATGCCTTTGACGGAATGAATCGGAGAAGCAAGGTCACCCCGCGTTACGTGTTGCAGGTGCATTACGAGTATCAGGTAGGCGGGCAGAAATTCGAGGGAAAGCAGGTTGGTTTTGGCGGCGCATCCTATGGGTTGCAAGCGGGGATGGAAAAACTGCGCCAATATCCGCAGGGCGTTCTGGTGACGGTGCATTACGACCCGTCCAACCCTGCCAACGCGGTATTGGAAACCAATCCGGCGGGGATGGGCTTTTATTTTCTCCTGGGATTCGTTATTCTTTTTTTAGGCGTGGCGGCGGTGTGGATGCTGCCGCAGTGATGGGGACAGGAGATGGATTTTGTTTTGAGAGACAATCTGGCCAGGCACGCGTTATCTTGTCGGGAAGATGGGAGGGAATGAATGACATTTCACCGCTGGTTGTATAAAGAAGGCCGCCCTAACGGGTTGGCGAAATTGCTCAACGGGTTCTGGGGTTGGCTTCACACGCTGGGTATCGCGCCCAATTATATGGTGACCCTGGAGGTGGTAGGTAGGAAATCAGGCAAACCGGTAAGCTTTCCGCTGGCAATGGCGGTTGTAAAGGGTGAGCGGTACCTGGTGTCGATGCTGGGTGAAAATGCCAATTGGGTGCGGAATGTCAAGGCTGTCGGCGGCGAGGCCATTTTAAGGCACGGCAAAGTAGAGCGAATTCGACTCGAAGAGGTGGAAGTTGGGCTGCGTGGGCCCATATTGAAACAGTATTTGCAAATTGCCCCTGGCGCCAGGCCGCATGTCTACGTAGATAGATACGCGCCAGTGGCAGAGTTTGAGAAAATCGCGGCACGCTATCCGGTGTTTCGAGTGCGACAGGCAGGGTGACATGTTGAATATCCTCAAGCTCTATGGGGTGACTCTGGCGGCATTTTTTGCCATCGATATGCTCTGGCTTGGCTGGATTGCCCGAGGATTTTACCGTAAACATCTTGGGTTTCTAATGGCCCCTCAGACCAACTGGGTTGCGGCGATCATCTTCTACTTGTTATTTGTCGCCGGTATTCTGTTTTTTGTGGTTTTACCAGGACTTTCGGCTCAGTCTTTGCGCGAAGCGCTCATCCGGGGGGCCCTATATGGTTTGATTACGTATGCTACCTATGACTTGACCAATCTGGCTACCTTGAAGGACTGGCCTGTGATGCTCACTTTCGTGGATATCACCTGGGGCGTGGTGTTAAGCACGTTGGTAAGCCTGGTGGGTTACTTTGCGGGCAGGTGGCTACTGTGAACCGATTGTGTTATAGTAGCGCAAAGGAGGAATTGAAATGGATGCTGGGAGTTTACTCTTATTTTTATTGATCGGATTGGCCGCTGGATGGCTGGCGAGCAAGATTATGAAAGGCAAGTCGCTGGGATTGGTGGGCGACCTGGTCATTGGGGTCATCGGCTCGATTCTGGGCGGCTGGCTGTTTGGCGTACTGGGCCTGTCGGCCAGCGGAATCATCGGTTCGCTCATCACGGCGCTGGTTGGCGCGGTGGTGCTGCTGTACCTGCTGCGCTTGATCAAACGCATCTAATGACGTTTGGGTTCATTCGTAATCAGGTCGAAACGGTAGTCATGCGCCGGATCGACCTGATTTAATCTTAAGACTGAGGCAGCGAAACCGTGACATATCCAAAAGAAGCGATCAATGAGGAATTAGTGCGCAAGCTGATTGCCGGGCAGTATCCGCAGTGGGCGCACTTGCCCGTGAGGCGGGTGGTGGTGGACGGGTGGGACAACCGCACGTTCCGGCTGGGAGAGGAGCTGCTGGCGCGGTTGCCCAGCGCTGAAGGGTATAAAGACCAGGTGCAAAAAGAGCATTACTGGCTTCCCAGGCTGGCCCCGCTGCTGCCCCTCCCTATCCCCGAGCCGGTGGCGATGGGTTCTCCGGCGGAGGGCTACCCCTGGCATTGGTCGGTGTATCGCTGGCGCGAAGGCGAGATTGCCGAGTGGACGGGTGTGGCCGACAAAGTCCGCTTTGCTTCGGACCTGGCCGGATTCCTGACAGCCCTGGAGCGCATCGATCCGGCAGGCGGGCCTCCACCCGGAGCGCACAATTTTTACAGAGGCGGAGATTTGAGAGTTTATGACGGTGAAACGCGAGCGGCTCTAACCGCATTAGAGGGCAGAATCGACACAAACGCGGCATGGGAGGTTTGGCAGGCAGCGCTGGCAGCCGAGTGGCATGGGCCGGTGGTGTGGGTGCATGGGGATGTGAGCGCCCTGAACCTGCTAATGAAAGAGGGACGTTTGAGCGCGGTAATCGATTTCGGCAGCTCTTGTGTGGGAGACCCGGCTTGCGACACGGTCATTGCCTGGACATTTTTGGAAGGGAAAAGCCGGGAAACGTTTTTTGACAACCTGCGGCTGGATGAAGGCGCGTGGGCGCGTGGGCGGGGCTGGGCCTTGTGGAAAGCGCTCATCACCCTGGCCCCGAACATCGACGTCAACACCGATGCGGCGGCGCAGCCCCGGCGGGTGCTGGAGGCTGTTATCGCCGATCACAGCTCACGAAAGGGCAGTGCTTTTTTGTGAGAAAAGTGGAAATTGTGAAAATTTTGTAAGTTATTACAAATATCGCTTGACCCTACTTCAATTTTCTCTATAATCATAGTAACAAGTTTTGTCGACCAGCTTCAAAAAGCTAACCTTCAGGCTCACCATAGGTTTTTAGATGGCCCAGGATAGAAGCAGCAACGGACCGATTTCATTGCTTGAGATGGTCATCACGGAAAATTTTTTTGTCCCCCAGTGTTAACGCTCATATTTAGCCCTTTAAAACCCATCCATTAATCCGCGCCCCCCACCCTGTATGAGGGTTTTGTGTTTCCTGTGCCTGGCCACCGGGATTGGAGAAGTTCCCTTTTCACCACTCCGGTGTGTAGTCGCGTGTTACTGGTAGAACCTTAAATCTAACATCATAGCCAATTTCGAAACCTTGATCTTTAGAACTGGAGATTACCTAATGTCTATTGAAACGACGACCGCTTCCAATCCGGCTCCAATCAAGAAAAGAAAGAGAAGTTGGGGAGCAGATAAGATTTATAGCAATTTGTCTTATCTGACCATGGTTTTGCCTGGAACTATTTTTTTGTTGCTGTTTAATTATTTGCCCATGCCTGGCATCCTGCTGGCTTTCAAGACCTATAAGCTGAGCAGACCCCCCGAGGATTTCTGGTTGCAGAACAAGTTTTTTTACAGCTTGTTGACCAGCCCCTGGTCAGGCCTCGAAAATTTCCGTTATCTCACCCTTCCCACGAACATTGAAAATACGCTGACCTACATCCGCAATACGGTGGTTTATAACCTCATTTTCATGGTGGTCGGG
The DNA here is from genome assembly GCA_964403875.1 of uncultured Anaerolinea sp. GTDB lineage: Bacteria > Chloroflexota > Anaerolineae > Anaerolineales > Anaerolineaceae > Anaerolinea. The sequence goes on from CAYOHX010000178.1 coordinate 6,889, forward strand.
TTGGTGCTTTCGGTGGCCCTGGCTGTCTTGATCTTCGAGTTGACCAACCGTTTTTTGGCTAAGTTGTATCACTCGATTTTCTTCCTGCCGTTTTTTATTTCCTGGATCGTAGTAGCCTATGTGGTGTACGCCTTGGGTAGCAACATGGGCATCATCAACAGCATCATCGAGCCTTTAGGCTTCGCGAAGTTGGAGTTTTACAAGACGAGAGAGGCATGGCCTATCATCTTTATTGTGGCCAACGCCTGGAAGTATACCGGCAACGGGTCGATCATTTACCTGGCAACCATCACGGGCATTGATCGCGAGTTGTATGAGGCGGCGGCGATTGACGGCGCGGGGAAGTGGAAACAGTTTGTGTACATTACCCTCCCGCATTTGATTCCAGTAATTGTTCTGCTGCAAATTCTGGCGGTAGGCCGCATCTTCGGCTCCGATTTTGACATGTTCTACACCCTGCCCAACGGCGCGGCGCTGGTGAAGGATGTCACCTACACCTTGGATGTGTTTGTATATAACATGCTGCGGAGTTCGACCCCGATCGGTTATCCTTCGGCGGCGGCGTTCGTCCAATCGGTGGTGGGTTTCATCTTAATTCTGGTCACCAATTACATTGTGCGTAAGACCCGGCCAGAACTGGCATTGTTCTAGCGGGATTGAAAAGGCGCAAACCATGGAAACAAACATGCACTCTACTGCTCCCCTTCCTCCGAAAACCTCGGGAAAAAAGAGGTATGCCCGCGATATGCTGGCTTTGTCCCCAGCCACCAACACGATTTTGAACATTGGGTTCATTATTTTCAGCCTGTTGACCTTGATCCCGATTTGGATCATCGTCGTTTCCTCCATTACGAAAGAATCATCGCTTGCGGCGAACGGTTACCGTTTATGGCCTGAAGAGTTCTCGCTGTCGGCGTATAAATTCTTGTTTGGGCAGGGTTCAATCGTTGGCATAGCCTACAAAAACACCTTGATCTCGACCGTGGCGGGCACGATTTTGGCGGTAATTTCGGTGGGGTTGTACGCTTACCCACTCTCGCGGCCCAATTTCAAATTCCGCAGGTTCTTCACCTTCTTCGCTTTCTTTACAATGCTGTTCAGTGGCGGCCTGGTTTCCTACTTCATGGTGATGCGCCAGGTATTGCAGATCAATGACTCGCTGTGGGCGTTGTTCTTGCCTTCCTCCTTCAGCGCCTTTTGGGTCATTGTGATGACCACGTTCTACCGCTCCAACGTCCCCAGCGAGGTGATCGAATCGGCGCGCATCGATGGAGCCAGCGAATGGCGCACATTGATCCAGATTGTGGTTCCGCTGGCGCTGCCCGGCCTGGCCACGGTGGCTTTGTTCGCGGCGATTGGCATCTGGAACAACTTCTACAACTGCCTGCTGTTGGTGGATGAGGCCAAATATTATAGTTTGCAGTTCACCATTTACACCACGTTGAATAACATCCGCTTCTTGTTGGAAAACGCGGAGAAGATGCCGGGCATCGTTAACCTGTCTGAGTTGCCTTCGGAAACCTTCCGCATGGCAATGGCAGTGGTGACGGTGGGACCGATCATTTTCGCTTATCCGTTCTTCCAACGCTTCTTCATCCGTGGCCTGACGATTGGCGCGGTGAAGGGATAAGGTTTTATTGGCGGCCCTTTCAGGCGCTGCTATAAAATATTGTATGGGTGGGCCATATAATCAATTGTATGGACAACGAAAGAGGAGATATGGCAAAGAAGATCGTTTCACTACTTTTGGTCCTGTTTGTGTTGACTGCCGCGTTTGGCTGCACCCCTGCGCCAACCGCCCAGCCTGGTGGTGGAGAAGAACCCGTTGCTCCCGAAACCCCGAAAGAGGAAGTAGTCACGCTTGACTATTACTGGATCGGCAATGGCGACACAGATCAGCGCGAGCTGGTTGAGCAGGCCATCAACGAATACGTTGAGCCCCTCATTGGCGTGAACGTCAAATTCCACATCGTTGGCTGGGGTGACTGGGGTTCAAAGGCCTTCACCGCCCTGCAGGCTGGCGAGAAAATGGATATCATCTTCACTGCTGACTGGTCGTACTATATGCAGGAAGCCAGCGAAGGCTTGCTGACCCCGCTGAATGATGACAACGGCCCCAACGGCAACCTGCTGGAGCAGTATGGTCAGGATATTCTGCGCACGCTCAATCCCTCGTTCATCACCGGCACGCAGGTGGATGGCGTCAACTATGCGGTCCCGACCAACAAAGAGTTGACCGTTCCGATGGGTCTGATCTACAACGCGGGCGCCGCTGAGGAAATTGGCCTGACCGACGAAGAAGCCGCCAACATTAAATCCATGGCAGATCTGGAACCCTGGCTGGCGAAGTACAAAGAACTGCACCCCACTGAATACCCCTACCTTGCGGAACAGTGGTGGGGCTTTGAGCCCTGGCTGCCCAGCCTCAGCTCCAGTATTCCCGGCAACGTCATCAACATGAAGATGCTCCCGGATGCCAATGGCAACTACGATGAAACCATCTTTAGCGTTTGGGAAACCGACATCAACAAGGATTTCGCCAAGTTGATGTATAGCTGGATGCAGAAGGGTTATATCCATCCCGATTCTGGTCTGACCACCTGGGACCCGGCTCCGGACTTCAATGCCGGTAAATTCTTGGCTCGCACTCAGCCGCTGAAGGGCAGCAACATCAAAGCGCAGGAATTGGTCAATGCTTCGGGCAATCCTGACCTGAAACTGAAAGAGATCTACGGACAGCCCAAGATCAACGTGACCCACCACGCCGGCGGCTCGATGCTGGCGATTCCCGCCATGTCCGAGTACCCCGTGCAGGCGATGAAGTTCATCAACCTGATGCATGTGGATTCCAAGCTGATCAACATGATGTTGTACGGCGTTGAAGGAACCCACTGGGAATTCGAGTCGGACGGGCGCGTGAACATTACCAACAGCGCCTGGTACGGCGCGCATGGTGGCGCCTGGACGTTGGGCGATACCCAGATTCAGGCTGTGTCTAACAAGGAAGATCCCAACAAGAATAAGATGCTGATCGAGTACTCGAACGACTCGGTTCCGCATCCCACCCTGGGATTCCGCTTCCGCACCGAGCCTGTGGCGGCTGAATTGACCGCGATTCAGGCTGTGGTGGACGGCATGAACAAATCTTTGATGGTCGGCGCGGTTGACCCCGACGTCGAAATCCCCAAGTACGTGGACGCCCTGAAGGCTGCCGGCCTGGAGAAGGTCATGGCCGAGGTGCAGAAGCAGTACGACGCGTGGAAAGCCGCCGCTGGTAACTAACTCCGCAGTCCCATTTACCCACCCATGACCAAAAACCCCGCGGGAATTCCCC
>CAYOHX010000179.1:0-10024 GCA_964403875.1 uncultured Anaerolinea sp.
GGAGGCCTTCAACTTACTTCTCTCCCCCATTCCACTTTCTTGAGAAAGCCATACGGGGGAAGAAAATCGAGCTTGACAGACTCGCGAATCCTCCTTATAATACCTTTCGCTCAAGCCCCGGCTGAAGTCGGGGCATCCGTCTGTATCCCCAACTTCCCCTCCCGCCGGCGCGTTGCGTAGCGCGGGTTGCGAGGCGAAGTGAAGATTGAGGAGTGTGTATGAAGTACGCAATTGTTGAGAGTGGCGGCAAGCAGTACAAGGCCGTCGAGGGAGCCACCATCGAAGTGGATCTCCTGTCGAATGAGGTCGGACAGCCTGTCAAGCTGGATTCCGTCCTGTTGTTGGTGGATGGCGAGCAGGTTGCCGTGGGCACCCCGAAGGTTGCCGGAGCGGCGGTCAGCGCGACCGTTGTCGAGCACTTCAAGGGTCCCAAGATCTACGTGTTCCATTACAGCCCCAAGAAGCGCATCCGCAACAAGACCGGGCATCGCCAGCAGTACACCCGTTTACTCGTAAATTCTATCGAAATGGAGTAGAGCTATGGCGCACAAAAAAGGTGGTGGTTCTAGCCGAAACGGTCGCGATAGCAATTCGCAGCGGCTGGGCGTCAAGCGCTACGCCGGTCAGAAAGTGCTCTCGGGCAACATTCTGGTCCGCCAGCGCGGCACGCACATCAAACCCGGCCTGAACGTCAAGGTCGGCAAGGACGATACGCTGTTTGCGGTTGCGGATGGCGTGGTCGTGTACGAGACTCTCCCCAATGGCCGCAAGCAGGTCAGCGTTCAGCCGGTTGAAGTGGCTGCGCCCGTTGAGGCTGCTTAGTTTGTCCGGTGGTCCTGCAGCGTCTTCCGTGAGGGTTGACGGTTGCAGGCGAAAGGAATGAAATGAAAAAGGGTATTCATCCGACTTTTTACGCCGACGCTCAGGTGGTTTGCTCCTGCGGAAACACCTGGACGACCGGTTCGACCAAGAAGCTCATCCGAACCGAGGTGTGCTCCAAGTGCCACCCGTTCTACACCGGCCAGCAGCAGCGTATCGTTGACCGCGAGGGCCAGGTGGACCGCTTCTACCGCAAGTTGCAGGCTCGCCAGAGCTTTGTGGACCAGCAGAAGTCGCGCGATGAAGCGCGCACTTCGATGGATCGCCCGTTGACCGAGCTGAATTTGGGCTCTCGCCCAACCGAAGCGCTGGCCAAGGCCGGCATCACCACGGTTGGCCAGGTGCTTTCCATGCTCGAGCAGGGCGAAACAGCTTTGTTGAACGTAGAAGGTTTTGGCCGCAAGTCCTTGATTGATATGAAGAAGGCTCTGCGCGCCGCTGGTTTCCAGCTCCCCGCCGCGGCTGAAGAAATTACTGTCTAAGTAAGAACCGCATATAATAGGAAACACATCCCACAAGTACTTGAGGGATGTGTTTCTTTTATTCTCGCTACATTACCAGAGATGGAAAGGGCGTTATCCCCAACCTCCTGAGCCGTTGACTTCTTTCTCCGTGATTTGCCCGAAGAGGAAAGGAAATGATCCGTCTTTACCTGCGCGTGATGAAGCTGGCCCTCCTGCAGCAAGTTACCTATCGGACAGCGCTGCTGGCCGGGCTGGCGACCAACTTCTTCTTTGGGCTGCTGCGCGCGGCGGTGCTGCTGGCGTTGTTCCAGGTGAAGCCGGCGGTGAACGGCATGACTCAGGCCGAGGGTCTGACCTTTGTGGCCTTTTCGCAAGCGCTCATTGCTTTTCTCTTCATCTTTGGGACCTACGACGTGATGAACACGGTCTATACCGGCAGTATTGGGGCTGATCTGGCCCGCCCGGTGGATTTGTTCTTCTACTGGATGGCGCGAGATTTTGGGGCTTCGCTGGTCAACCTGGTGGCACGAGGCATTGTGCTGGTGCTGCTGTTTGGTATCTTCTACCCGGTGGTCATTCCAGCTTCATTGGGCCAGTGGGCGGTGGGGCTGGTGGCGCTGCTGCTGGGTTGGGGCATCAATTATGGGTTCCGTTTCCTGGTGAATCTGACGGCTTTCTGGACACCGGATGCCCGCGGGATCGGTCGGGCGGCTTACACGATGCTGATGATGTTTAGTGGTTTTTATATGCCCATGCGCCTGTATCCGGATGCGTTCAGCCGGCTGTGTTCGTTCATGCCATTCCCCGCGATTTTCAACACCCCGATGGAAATATTCATGGGCCTGTTGAAAGGGCCCGAAATCATCCCGGCGCTGCTGGCGCAGGTGGGCTGGCTGGCGGCGCTGTGGCTGCTGTCCCGGGTAGCGCTGCGCCGCGGTTTGCGAAAATTGGTCATTCAGGGGGGCTGATGCTAAGAAATCTGGGTATGTATTTCCGTCTGGTTGGTTGCGACCTGCGCTCGCAGATGACTTTTCGTCTCTCATTCTGGGTCGATTTGCTATCCACAATGGCGGTCAATGCTTCGGTGTTTGCCTCGCTGTATCTGGTTCTGGAACGATTTGGAAACATTGGCGGGTGGGGGTTGGGCGAATTAGCGCTTCTTTATGGCCTGGCCGAAACATCGTTTGGCGTGATGGATATGGTTTTTAGCGGTTTCGACTATGATTACTTCGCGACCCTGGTGCGAGAGGGTCGTCTGGACCAAATCTTGCTGCGCCCGACGCCCCCGGCGGTGCAGATCATGGGACACCGCTTTGTCCTGCGTCGGTTGGGGCGCATTGCGCAGGGCGCGGCGGTTTTGATTTTTTCTTTCTTCCTGGCTGAAATTTCCTGGACGCCTTTGAAGGTTCTGTTCCTGCCGGTGGTGCTGGTCAGTCAGGTGGTGGCGATGGGAGCATTGTTCATTGCCGGCAGCACGTTGACGATCTGGACCATCCAGCGGGTGGAGGCGATCAACATCTTGACCTACGGCGGGGTGGAATTGATGAGCTACCCGGCATCGATCTACCCGCGTTTCTTGCGATCCATCTTTACCTACATCTTGCCGTTCTTTTTCTTGAGTTATTATCCGGCGCTGTTCTTTTTGGATAAGACCGATCCGCTGGGACTGCCTGTCTGGCCGCCTTTTCTGGCGCCGCTGGTGGCGGCTGGAATGTTGTGGTTGGCGCTGCGGTTCTGGCAGTTTGGTTTGAGACATTATCAGAGCACGGGGAGTTGAGATGACAGCGATCATTTCTGTGCGCGACTTGCGCAAAACCTTTCGGGTGTTGGTGAGGAGGCCAGGTTTGGGCGGCTCGATCGCCAACCTCTTTGCGCCGCGTTATCGCAGCGTGCAGGCGGTGGAAGGGGTCAATTTCGATCTTCAGCCGGGTGAGTTGGTGGGTTACCTGGGGCCGAACGGAGCGGGCAAGTCGACCACCATCAAGGTGCTGACCGGGCTGTTGGTGCCGACCGGCGGCGAGGTGCGCGTAGATGGGCAGGTTCCCTGGGAGAAGCGCGAACGCTACGTGCGGGGCATTGGGGTGGTGTTTGGCAACCGGCCCACATTGTGGTGGGACCTTCCGGTGATCGATTCGCTGGAACTGCTTCAACCCATGTACCAAATTCCAGAGCAGCGCTTCCGCTCCAACCTGGCCGAGTTCAAGCGTATGTTGGATCTGGATGAGTTCATCAATACGCCGGTGCGCTCGTTGTCGTTGGGGCAGCGCATGCGGGCCGATTTGTGCGCGGCGTTGCTGCACGAGCCCAAACTGCTCTTCCTGGACGAGCCGACCATTGGGCTGGATGTGGTAGCCAAAGAGCATATCCGCCGCTTTGTGCTGCATATCAATCGCGAGCGGGGGGTGACGGTGCTGCTGACCACCCACGATCTAACCGATGTGGAGCGGTTGTGCGAGCGGGTGATGATTCTGGATCACGGCAGGCTGCTTTATGACGGCACGCTGGCGGCGTTGAACCGGCGCTTCGAAAGCGCCTGGACACTGAAAGTGGATTTCGACGAGGAGTATGAGGATGTGAGCCTGCCGGGGCTGCCCGCGCCTCGGCGGCAGGGAAGGCAAGCCTTGTACCTGTATGATCACCGCACGCTCACCACGGCGGAGGTGGTGCAACAGTTGATGGCGCGCTTTCAGGTGGTCGATCTGGAAATCCGCCGCCCGCCGCTGGAAGAAACCATCCGCCGTATTTACGCGGAGCAATTGTTAACCAAGTGATAAGAGAATTGACGTGTTGAATATGATAGAATTCGATAAATATCATCACCGGTCGGATGCCGGTTAGGAGAGATGAGATGAATCGTAGAATTTTGTTGCCCATCGTGGTGCTGGTATTGGTGACCCTGGCTTGCGCGGCCCCAGCCAGTGACAAAGCCACTCCCACGCTTCCGCCCGAGCCGACGGTGGAAGTGCTGCCGACCAAGGCTCCCGAGCCCACCAATACGCCCGAGCCTACCAAAGCCCCCGAGCCGACCGCTGTTCCCACCGAAAAGCCGGTTGAAGAGCCCACCGAAGATTCGCCGGACCTGCCGACTTCAGCTCCGGTGAGTGATGAGCCGCCGGCGTACTATCTCGAAGAATTTGGCGGTGATCTCGGTAACTATACGTACTTCACGAACTATGGAGACGATGATGGTTACGAGCTGTATTCCGACGATGATAAGTTGATTTTTGATATTGCTTCGGATAACACGGCGGCCTACGTAACCTATGATCCGTGGGTTTACGAAGACGTTTATACCGAAGTTGCGATTGAAAACCGCGGCGCGAACACGATGGATGTCTCTCTGGTGTGTCGCTTCAGCGAGGATGGCTGGTATGAATTTGCCATTCAGAGCAACGGCTTGTGGTACATCTGGCGGTATGATTCCGACTCTGAAGATTACACCATGCTGTATAACGGGGGTTCGCAGAACATCAACATGGGTAAAGCCCAGAATATATACGGCGCAGAGTGCGACGGACAGGATTTGACCTTCTACATCAATGGTAAGAAGGCTTTCTCTGTGCGCGATGACACCCACCGCGAAGGTCAGGTTGGTTTTGGCGTCACTTCGTATGACGATGTGCCTGTAAAGGTGGAATTCGAGTATTTCTTCATCGACGAGCCCTAGAACTGAGTGGTTCTCTCGCCAAGTTATTGAGTAATATTTTTAGGGTGTAACACCCCCCAAAAATAAAAATCACTTATTTAGCGAGAAGACCACTTAGCCGGCTTCATCAAGCCGTGATTGCAAGTTTTTCTCCCCTTTCATTGACCCTGAAAGGGGAGATTTTGTTTTCCGCGTTTTTATTGGATTGGGGTCATTTTCCGTTCTGATTTCCAAAGAACCTCGGCGTTCCAGTGTATACTTAACCCATGTGAGACCGATCGATTATCAATGAATGGGAGAAGGGGTTTCGTCATGGAAGAAAAATCACCAGCCGAAGCATTTGCCGGAAAAGTGGATTCATTAAAGACCCAGGTAGGGTGGCTGCAAAGCGAGGTGCGTTTGCAGAGCGCTCGCGACGCGGTGGAAGATATGCAGACTTCAACTGCCAACCTGGCTCAGCGCATCAAGGACGCCCGCACGAAAGGGTATGTGTTCGATAAAGATTTGGAAGAGAAAGCCGCGCAGTTTGGGCAGCAGTGGCAAAAGTTGTACCCCAGCGTCCAGGCGCAGCTCAATACGCAATCTTCACAATTGAGCGCTTCTTTCCGCTCACTGGAAACGAAGATGACCCAGTTGGTGGGAATGCGTTCGAGCCCGGCGATGGGCAAGAACCTGGCGAACACAGTGGAAGCGGAAATCGACATGGTGAAAAGCAGGGCCTCGGCAGCGTCGCGTGCCGTGGACGGCATGTACGATTCGCTGCGCAGCCAGGTGAACGCAGTGGAAAGCCATTTGAATAAGATCGAATGGATGCTGGATCAATTGGCCGAGGCGACCTTCAAGCTGCTGCCGACCGAAGGCGGGATCATGGCGGTGAAAGCGGTTTGGTGCCCCAACGGCAAGGAAGACAAGAACGACCCCGAGGGCGTGTTGTTCCTCACGGACCAACGCCTGATCTTTGAACAAAAAGAAGAAGTAGCAACGAAGAAGGTTCTGTTTATCACCACTGAAAAGAAAAAGGTGCAGGAACTGGAATGGGAAACCCCGGTGGCGCTGATTGAAAAAGTGACCACCAGCAAGCAAGGCGCGTTGAAGAACGAGGATCACCTGGACTTGCAAATGGCTTCCGGCGCGCCTTTCCGCACCATTCACCTGCATATCTGGCAGGATTGCGACGAATGGCTCAAGTTGATCAACCGGGTGCAATCGAGGGACTTTGATAAAAACCGGGCCGTGGCGGTGGACCAGGCGGAAGTGGAGAAAGTGAAAGCGGCTCCCAGCCAGTGTCCGGCTTGCGGCGGGATCATTACCAAGGTGGTGCTGCGCGGTCAGGACACCATTCAATGCGAGTATTGCGGGTATGTGATTCGCCTGTGAAGGTTCAAAATGGGGATTGTTCAAGAAAGTGAGGCGCAATGCAAGAGCGGAGTATGACCATGCGGAGAAAAAAGCGCATCGCTTTGATTGCGCATGATGGTATGAAACTGGAGATGCTGGATTGGGTGCGCTTCAACCAGGGCACCCTTCAACAGCATTTTCTATATGCTACCCAGTCGACGGGTAATCTCATCATCCAAGAGACCGACCTGCCTGTGACATGCTTCAAAAGCGGGCCGTTGGGCGGCGACCAGCAGATTGGGGCGCGGATTGTGGAAGGCGAGATTGACTTCCTCATCTTCTTTTGGGATCCGTTGCAGCCGCAGCCGCACGACCCGGACGTCAAGGCGCTTCTGCGTTTAGCGGTGTTGCAAAACATTCCTACCGCCAGCAACCGCTCGACGGCTGATTTTTTGATCTCGTCTACGCTGATGCGCGAAGAGTACGAACGCATCTTACCGGATTATACGCGGCGCATTCAACGCCCGGATTTGTGATGAGGCCGTGGGCGCGCGGAAGATTTTACACCTCGACCTGGATGCATTTTTCTGCGCGGTAGAGGAGCTGCGCAGCCCGGATTTGCGTGGATTGGCGTTTGCGGTGGGGGGCAAGCCGAACGAACGCGGGGTGGTGTCTTCTTGCTCGTACGCGGCGCGGTCGAAAGGTGTGCGCTCAGCAATGGCCATGAGCCACGCGCTGCGACTATGCCCTGAACTGCGCGTTGTGTCGCCCAATCATGCTCGCTACCACGAAGCCTCTGAGCGAGTGATGGGCATTCTCCGCGGGCACACAGCCCTGTTGGAACAGCTATCCATTGATGAAGCCTTTTTGGATCTGACGGATTTGCCCCAATCGGGCGAGGAATTGGCCCGCATGTTGCAGACTCAAATTCGCGAGCAGACCGGGCTGCCTTGCTCGCTGGGGGTGGCGGCTAATAAGTTGGTCGCAAAGACCGCTACCGATGCGGCCAAGGCGCGCCATCGCGGCGGGGGCTATCCGAACGCCATTCTGGTCGTGCCGCCAGGGGAAGAAGCGGCCTTTATGGCTCCGCTGCCCATTCAGGCGCTGTGGGGTGTGGGGCCGAAGACGGCGGAGAGCCTGAAGGCGATGGGCGTAACGTTCATTGGTGACCTGACCCGCTTTACGGAGGCGGCCTTGATGCGCCGTTTTGGGGTGATGGGGCACGAACTGTTTCTGCGCGCCAGGGGCATCGATGACCGCCCGGTGACCACGGAGCATTCGGCGCGCTCCATCAGCCAGGAGGTCACCTTTGAGCGGGACGTGGCGGATGGGGCGCGCCTGCGAGACATGCTGCGGTCCTTGAGCGAGCACGTGGCTTTCAGTTTGCGTTCCAGCCATCTGTGCGCCGGGACGGTGAAGATCAAGCTGCGCAAACCCGATTTCACCACCTTTACCCGGCAGGTGACGCTGGACCAGCCTGCCGATCAAGACGGGGTCATCTTCGCGGCAGCGGTGGGGTTGTTTGACAAACTCTGGGAGCCAGGGCAGCCTGTACGATTGTTGGGCGTGGGCGCCAGCCGGTTGGGTCCGCGAGCGCAGCAGTTGAGTTTGTGGGACACTGAGAGTCAGAAAGAACGACGCTTGCTAGAAGCCTTGGATGGCTTGCGGGAACGTTTTGGCGATGGGGTGGTGCAATCAGGTCGGAAGTTGAAAGGGAGTTAATCCGATGGAAAAACCTTTCTCCTGGAAGTATGAATTACGCAGCAAGTTGATGGATGGCGTGCTGCCGGGCGTGGCGCTATATCTGCTGGTGATGATGGTAACGATGGGGGCGGGGTTGGTGCAGTCGGTTTTGGGCGGTCTGGGCGCGCTGCTTATGGGCGTGAGTCTGTTGGCAGTGGGTATGTTCAGCCTGCACCGCGCGCTGATCGTGTCGTCGCCAGAACCTACCCGGGCCTGGTATGGAATGGCATCAGGAGCGCTGCTGTGGGCGGTGACCTCATTAATGTTGGCGACGGATGGAGACCCTTCTTACGGCATGTCTAACATCATCTTGCTGATTATGGGTGGGTTGGTGGTCGCGCAGTTGTGGGAGGGGAATTTGTCGACTGGCGGGCGGTTTTTCGCGGTCACGCTGTTGCTGCATTGGGGCGTATCGGTGGTGGTGTATTTCCTGAATCGGATGGCGACGATGGTCACGCTTCAACCGTGGATTCGCCAATCATGGGGTTGGGTGGTGGTGGGCGCGGCGGTTATCATTTTTGCCTGGATGATGGTGCGCTCGCAGACGCGTTTACAGCGCACCTGGGCGGCGCTGCTCATTGTCGCGCTGCTTTTCTTTGCCTTCGCGCTGGGAATGAACTAAAGCGCGCTGGCGGTGGCAGCGATGGTTACTTCGTTGTATACGTGCGCCAGCCGGTCCACAATATTTTCCCAGGCGTATTTGCTGGCGTATTCGGCGGCCTGAAAGCCCAGGCGGTCGCGCAGTTGGGGGTCTCTGAGCAGCCGGGTGAGGCGCTCGGCAAGGAGGTCGGGGTTGTCATCGGGGACGACAAAGCCTGTGATGCCGTCCTGTACCAGGAAGGCCAGCCCGCCCACTTGCGAGGCGACCACGGGTGTTCCGCAGGCCATAGCTTCCAGAGCTACCATGCCGAACGACTCGTAATGTGACGGCATGATCAGTACGTCGGCGGCTGAGTAGTAATAGGGGAGCGAGGTCTGGTCGCGCTTGCCCAGGAAGAGCACCAGGTCGCCCAGGCCAAGATCGCGGCACAAGGTCTGGATGCGCGACATTTCGTCTGAAAGATTTTCACCACTGGCCCTTGGATCGCCACCGATGATGGCGAGATAGTGGGGGACCTGGCATTGCACGCCTGTTTCACGCAGACGGGCGAGGGCGCGAATGAGGGTATCGATGCCCTTGAGCGGCTCGATGCGGCCCACGAAGAGTAACATGCGCTCATCAGCAGGCAGGCCAATGGCCTGGCGGGCTTCATCGGTGGGGATGTGATAGAAATGGCTGGTATCGACGCCTGGGGGAATGATGGAAATTTTGTTTTGATCGGCCTGGTAGAGAAATTGGAGCTGGGAAAGCTCGGCGGGCGTGGCGGCGATGATTCGATCGGCAGAGGCCAGTACCTGCCGCTCGCCATCGGTTCGGTAGGCCCCTTCCATTTCGGAGGGGTGGCGGGCAATGCGGTTCTTCATCAAGCCGAGGGTGTGGAACATGTGCACCACGGGCACGTTCCAGGCGGCTTTGAGTTGTTCGGCGGCGATGCCGGACATCCAGTAGTGTGAGTGGATGAGGTCGTAATGGATGCCTTTTTCGGCGGCGAAGGCCTGAATACCGGCGGCGAAATCGGGCAGGTAAGAGGCCAGCTCTTGCTTGCGCATGGGCGTTTCGGGGCCGGCGGGGATGTGAACAACGCGATTGCCGTAGCCCAAATCGTGGAGGACGTGGGGCACGTGCTCATCCTGTGACCGGGTAAAGACATCGACGTGGATTCCGCGGCGGCCAAGGTAGCGGGTGATTTCGCGGACGTAAACGTTCATGCCGCCGGTATCTTTACCGCCCAGGATGGCCAGAGGGCAGGTGTGGTAAGAGAGCATGGCGATGTTCATGGCAGTAATTGTAATGCAGGGGAGAGATGGGTGCGTTTCAATTTCAAGGGGAAATGTGGGAAAATAAGGGTGGGGG
>CAYOHX010000180.1:0-9922 GCA_964403875.1 uncultured Anaerolinea sp.
TACACTTTTTATGGTGATGGAATTTACAGTAAAGATTTTACGCTACTGTCGCTTCATCACATTACAAAAAGCAATGAAGGCGGAGTAAGACCCGTTGTATGGATAAAAACGCAGCTATAGAGACTATCTTTAAATATGCTAAAGATTATTAACTAAATGCAAAAGTATGATTATAGAGTCGATTTCGGTCTAACAACTGCTTCAACCTGACTCGGCTATTGTCGCCTCGTAGGTAACGCAAGCCGTTAGAAAACAATCTTTACCTCCCCCACGCGGACCGAGTCGTATTTACGGGTATAAGTTTCGGCCGAGACAAGGTTGAACTGGGAAAGAATGCTCAAAATGATGCGGGAAGCTCAAGAAGTAGCTTCAATTATTTTTCAGAAGGTTGTTGAGGCATATAAAGGCTAACTGTCTCATCAAAAGCAATTACTCGATATGTCCGCTTCCCTACTTGCTAAATTGGCTAAAAAACATGAATGTTCCAAACCCTCTCTTAGAAAATGATAATGAGTTAGTTTCTCAAGCGGATCTTCTTTGTGAATTAGTGGATATGCCAAAACCTCGTGTCGATTATGAAAAAGTCGACGTTAGGCAAATACGAAACGTTATGATTCCAATATATCGAAGATTATTCTGAGGAGCCATGAACAATTTACGAGCCAACTATTTCTTTCGATTACTTGGTCTTTCAATGTTATTTATGTTCTCATCTTGTTCAGGGGGAGAAAAGAGTCCACCTGCCTTTCAGATAGCAGATAAATCTCTCTACGCTTCCGACTTAGCCATTATTGCACAAGCTCCTCGCACTCAAAATGACAAAAATTATCAAGAAGTCCAAGATCTCTGCGCATCCCGGTTCACTGAATTGGGCTATGCGGTGGAACGCCACGACTATGGTGAAGGCGTGAATGTTATCGGAACGCTCCCGGGAACAGACCGTTCGGATGAGGTTGTTATCGTATCTGCTCATTATGACACGATCGCCAATAGCAATGGAGCAGATGATAATGCCAGTGGTGTAGCTGCTGTGTTGGAGTCAGCAAGGTTATTATCCACCGGAAAGCATGAACGTACATTGATCGTGGCTTGCTGGGATCAGGAAGAGCCGGCCCTGACCGGCTCGTATATGTATGTAAATAGAGCAAAAGAAAATCAGACTCAAATTCAAGTGGCTTATATTTTTGATGAAATAGGGTATGTCAATCATCAGCCGAATTCCCAGGATTTCCCAACCGGGTTTGATATCTTATATCCTATCGAAGCAGCGAAAGTGCGCGCCAATCAATCCCAAGGGGATTTTGTGCTCCTCGTTTTTGACAATCAAGCGAACCAATGGGCCCATATGATTGCAGATGCATCAAATCAACAGGATCTGCTAGCCATACAATTGGAGGTGGATTTGAATGGAAGAGTTCCTACTCAGTTGAGAAACTCAGACCATCAATCATTCTGGAGTCAAGGATATCCAGCGATTGAAATTACGGACACAGCAGGTAATCGAAATCCCTACCAACACACATATAAAGACACAATAAACACACTCGACATTGATTTTTCAATACAAGTAATTTCTGCCGTAGTGGCTTCCGTGCAAACTGCACTCAATCCATGACAAGGAATGATGGATCTCGAAAGAAAGCCCACTGATGAAATGCATTCTGATAACCAGGCAAGGCAGAAAATACAATAGCCGCCCAACACAGCGTGTACTGAACGTGTGGGACGCTTCGCGTACGGCATTTTCGGGCATTCGCAAAGCGTGGCTTCGAATTCTTCCTGCTTTCAAACAGAATCCACGTCCACCCGCCGGTAACGCTTGCCGTTAAATTGACACTCTTACATCAGTCGTGCGGACCGAGTCGTATATACGGGTATAAGTTTCGGCCGCCGGAAGACGCACCTAAAAATATGATATTCCATATTTAGGGTTTCTCGCGTGTTTGAAAAGATATATATACGGGTAGCTGATATCAGCGCCTCATGAAAGCGCTTTCTTCTACAATGCAATTACCATACACCAAAATTCCGGCACTGCATTTATCCCTGGTGTATAACTCCCAAACATGCCTGATGGGCGTGTTTGGGAGTTATACCGCCCGCAGCACGGCGGAAATCCAGCCCGAGAGTTGGGCTAGACGCCAATAATTCCCTTGATACCCCCTTTTTCATATATCAATTACAGCAAGGGATAACTGATTAACTCCCTTACTGTCCATCTTCTCTCCGTCAGTCCAGCCGCCATCGCCGGAGTCCGCTTCTGGTACTTTCTGGGGATCTGCCGCCCCTTTCGTGGCGCTGGTTTGATTAGTTCAACTGCCAAACTCTCATGCGGCCTGACAAAATGGTAATACATCCGCCACCATTCGAGGTGCTCTAATAATTCTGTTGAGTATCGGGCCGGTCCCCACGTTCGTCGAGTCAATTTGCTGACCGACTGTCTGATCGTTAAGTTCAGTCGCTCTACGAATGATGTGTTGATTCTCCCGCTGAGCCCCGCCTTGGAGAGTCGCTCACGGTACTGCGCCGCTTCTCCAACCAGCACTCGCCGTTCTACTTCTACCGTTTTTCTACGCCTCTGGTGTTTGATCACCTGGCCGTAGATGAAGTCTCCCAACAGCACCCACACTGGCTTCTTTCCATCCCCACGCTCCCACTTCCCAAAATGCGCCGTCAACGCATAGTAATAATGGCGCAACCCATCTGTGCTGAAGACTGGCACACAGCCCGCTGCCAGTCTTCTCTTGAGTTCGTGGACGACCGAAAACGCCATCTCCTGGCTCCTTCCACCCACCTGCAATACAGGTATCAACTTGGTTATTGCGTCATGGGCAACCCACAGCCACATATCCTGCCCACCTTGCTTTACATTCGCCCACAATTCATCCAACTGCACATGCACCAGTTTCAGTTCTGCTACAAGACGACCGTGTAACTTCCGCCCCTGTACCCCGCTTCGGAACAACCAGCACCGGATAGTCACTTCCCGTACGCCATACACTTCTTCCAAAGCGGAGCCCTCTACACCCAAGGCCTGCAGCCAGAGTATCTTCTCTACCAACTCCGAATGGCTTTTCAGCCGGTACAGGATCGTATTCCGCCGGATCGTGAACTTACTCTTACATGCCTGGCATTTGAAATCCTGGATTTCCTCATACAATCCATGACTGCCATACCCTACTAGCGCGTGGATCGCCTCTTCGGTTAACCCGTAATATTCGCAGCTGTCGTTCGAACAAAAATACCCCGCTGTGTTTACCTTCTTCTTCGGCCCGCCCTTCCCTTTCCGCAATTGCCAGGATATCGGTGTTTCGCGCTTTGTTTCGTTTCTTCTTCCTTTGTCTTCCAGGCAGAATCGGCAATCTCGCTCACTCTTCGGTCGCAACACCGCCGGTTTTCGCGGTGGTTTGTTTTTCTTCTTTTCCATTTTCAGGTGCTGCTGCCAGACCTGGCGCAGCTTTCGGTAGATTTCCACCAGGATGATAATCGTCGCTATGAAGATCAATAAATCTTTGTTCAAAGACAGGGTCAGCTCCGGGTTATGCTATTTTTGGACCCCGATTTTATCACCCCATGCGATAATGGAGTTATACACCATGGATAAATGCTGTATCCAAAATCCGTCTCATCCACTTTTTCGGGAACGGCTAGCTGGCGCAGCGTTTTCCCACTTCGCACTTCGGCGATGCGTAGTGTTGCCTTTTCGCCGACCTCTTTTTCGACCAGGATCACCTCCTGGCTGTTGGCCAGCCAGTCAAACTACATGCGGCTTGCACCGCGGATGCCTGGGCCGAATGGAGTGAGGTTGGTCATATCCAGAAAGGTTAGCTCGCTCGTTACCGGGCCGCCGCGCAATATGGCCAGATAGCGCCCATCCGGTGAAAATTTTGGCTGGATGCCCCAGGTTCCTTCGGGTTCATATTCCAGCCGCATTTTACCGCTGCCGTCTGGGTGAACCAGCCACAGCGAGGAATCAACCGAGCTTTGAAATGCGATCCAGGTAGCCGCCAGCCCAGGGGTAAAACTATCCAGTGACTGCCGGTCGACTGACAAATCGAGGGGGTCGATCTGGAGATCATCGACAGCCACCGGCCCGCCGGCTGTCAACATGCTGTTGTAACTAAACCGAATCAATTCATGTTCCCAGGCTTGCACACCGTTAATCATGAGCGTCTGGCGCGCGCCGGTTTGGCTCACTTCTACCTGAGCCCATTGACCCACCGGCAGGGTTACATCCGCAAACAAGATTCGTGTTTCCTTCACGGTCGAAGAAGCATTCCCGAAGCTTTCAAAGCGGGTCAATTTGGCCTCGCTGACCGAAATTGTCAGTTCGTAGCGGTCCATCATCGTGTTGGAGAAATCAAGTTTCAACACTCCGTGCTGTTCGAGCCGCAGCCGAAAACGCAAATGGTAATCTGTGAAGACGCTTTCGGTATAGATCCGCCCCTCGAACCCAAAGCGGCAGGCGCCATCTTCAATACGAATTTCGCCGATTCGCTTCCAACCGGCGGCAGGCTGTGAGTCGCAGGTCTCTAGGACAGGTGGGCTGCCCTGACCCGCGGCGTTTGCAGCCGGCTGGATGAGAATAACCAGCATAAGCATGAACAATAACCATCCGAGAGCCTTACGCATGTCGACCTCTTTCACCCACGAAAATCAGCACTGATTATTTGGCCAACCGGGGTACAGCTGCGCGCGTGCGACTCCACCACATCACACCGGCCACCAGGATGCATACCAGCCCGGACAGCGCTAAAACACCCCCACCCACCAGTTCGAGTGGAATATTGGCGATCGAATTAGCCTGGTTATACAGCAGCGCGCTTTTTTCGAACGCACCATCACCATCTTGATCGACGGCGAACGGCAGGGCCTGGCTGCCGTCCCAGTTTCGCAAATCGAGCACGAGCAATGCATTTGGGATAGCCTCCACCGCGGATCGAAAAATATGGGCCTTGCCCGGCGCGGCGGCTTTTTCCACTTCAAGATCCAATTTTCCAGACACGAGCTGTGGCGGCATAATTGCCAGGCGCTGTTCGGCCGCAAAGAGGTTCAGTGAAAGCGGTTGGGTCGGGTCGAGAGCCAGCGCGGGCAGGCGCACGGTATAACCGGTTTCACCCGGCCTGAGAAAGCTGAACTCGACCTGATTGGTTTGAGCTTGTCCGGCCAACACATCAATTTGGGCCGGGTCGGCTCTCAAGAAAACCTGGTAGCCCGCGCCGGCCTGGATGTCTTTGATATTGAGTGAAAAATCCGGCCCGATATAGATCAGGCTCGCCCGGCTGCTTGAGGCGGTCTCGGGCGTTTGAACCACAACCACCTGAAAATCTTGCCCGGGCGGGAGTGTGATTTCATAGGCTGTTTCGCCGGCAGCTTGATCGGCCGTGGGCATTAGCTGAGCACCGGGAATCTCCTCCAACAGGTCTTGATTCAAAAAACCCGTACGGCGGCCCTGGGCGTCGCTCACCAGCGGCCGCCCGCCTGAGACAAACAAGGTTTTCAATGCACTCAGTGGATCCTCGTTAGGAAACAATAAATAAGGCGGATCAAACACCGTGAGCGGTACGAGGTAGATATTATGCGTGTCGGCATTCCCATGATACTTTGCGTCTTTGGGATGGGTTGCCTGCCAGGTTTGCTCTTTTTCATTGACCTGAATTGAACGCGGTGCTCCTGGTGAATTCGTATCAGAAGTCCAGATGCGCCAGGTATCTGGGCCGGATTTTTCCAATGCCAGCGGCACGACTGCATGCGCGCTGGTTTTATCGGTATGCATCATAAAAAGAATATGCTGCTCGCCGCTGCCCAACAGCATGGTCTGAACATCATCCAGCAGTTCGGTGATGGTGCTGGTCTGTCCTCGTTCACCAAGTACCTCGCGTTGGGTCAGCGCTTTCTGGACCACATGCGCCATCACAGCCTCTTTGCGGATTTCTTCCAGCTTGAGATCATGGACGACCCTTCCATCGAAATCAATTTTTTCGTACCTCGGTTCCTGCCCAATAAAAATACGCTCGGAGACGATCGACAAACCCAAACACAGGCCATTTTTCATTGAGGCATACCAAATCTGGTGCGTATCCTCCATGAGCGGGTTGCGGATACAGTCGCTGTAGTTTTCCACCGGGAAGATACACAGATGGCTGCCAACCAGATCGAACAGGTCTTTCTCCGTGAAATTCTCCGGCACGACTGGGTTGACGGTATTTGGGAAATTGTAGCCATCCTTGTTTATCCAAAAATTGGAGATGGCAATCCAGTGGGGTTCACTCACAGGCGAAAGGCGGCCCTGGCTGTCGCGGGCGCGTACGGCGAACTGGTACGGCGTGCGTGATAACAGCGTCAGATTGAAAGCGCACTGCATTGGCTCCTCGGCTTTACCCGGCATTGGCACACAATCGATCGGCTCGGCGTCGGCCCAGGTATCTGCATGGATGGGTTCGCGGCTGTACCGGGCTTCATAGGTCAGGTCGCTCTCAGCCGCAGCGGTCCAACTCAGCTGAAAACGGTTGATCTCAACGGTTGGTTGGATCATCACCCCGGTCACGACCGCCGGGCCAGGCAGTGCCGGCTGCCAGGATGTAGAACCAAAATTAAACCCGGTTTCAAAGCGGGTGATGATGGCCTGATCAGGCATGCTGTAAACCGCCAGGGTTTTTCCTACCGCCATCAATATCTGCCGGCTGTCAGGCGACCATTCCAAGAAAGCACCAGGTAGTTCTGTAAAATCCTGCGGGCGGTCTTTTGGAAGCAGATAGCTGTGCTGGTTAGCATTTTCGCCGCCAGCTAAGGCGATGAGATAGGACCCGTCTGGTGACCAGAAATGGGGGGCCATGGTGATGGTCCAGCCTTCTGGCAGCGTATCGATCCGGTTTAGCAGCGTGCCAGTCGAGTCAAAAAGCTCCAGGCCGGCATTCCCACACCGCCCGCCATAACAGGCATAATTCTGGCCGTCATCCGACCAGGTGCAGGCGACACTACCAAGTTCTTCCCGGTTTTGTTCACTTCCGGCAGAAAAAGAATTGTAGCTCGGGCAAAATCCATCCATGCCGGTGCAGAAAGGTTTGCGTTCTCCATAAATGATCTGCTCTAAATTGGGAGAAGCCGACATGAGATAGAGAGGATCGGTTTGGGGGGGGATCACAAGGCTGGAGGTCTTCGTGACAAGGTCGAATGAATATATGCCATCATAGCTGGTCCAGGTGGGCATCTGCGGACAGGCCACCGGCTCGCTTGAGGCAAAGGCTCGATCATACAGGATGGTTTTGCCGTCCTGGCCCCATTGGAAGACCCACCCAACTTTTTCAACCAGGGGCTGGTACGATCCATCCGCAAGATTACTCAACACCAGGGCGCGGTCCTGTTCGCTGCGGTTGATCATGATCAGAATCTGGTCTTCCAACACCGGGTTCCAGGCAAAACGAACCTCACCGCCAGCTACCTGGTCTGAGAGGGCGGTATATGCATCGGTAGCCGAGTCCCACACCCATAACTTACTCAAACTTGGATTTTGAAAAAATTCTAGCCAGGCCAAGTAGCGCCCTTGAGCCGACCAGGCAACCATAGAGTTCGAATAGCCGCGTTTTTCGGCAGGCGGTATCAGGGTGCGCAGCCCACTTCCATCTGGGTGAATCAGGACAACCTGGCTCTGGTCATTGATGAAAGCGATCCACTCGGCGGCCGGTTCGGCGGCAAGCGGCGCGGCTGCGCGCGGCGAAGCAGCGGCGGCGGTGAGGTGGGTGCGCCCAAACCCACTCCCCAATACCAGCAACAGTACAATCGAAAAAACGCTCAGTCTGTTTCGGTTCATTTGTCATCCACCACACAGCGAAAACCAAGAGTATCCAGGCTGTTGTCGGGTTTGACTCCGTCTCGCTGGACAATTCGGAGACCCGCGGACGGGTTGTACCAGGACCCACCCCGGATTGTGCGGGTTTTGCTCGAGGCCGGTCCGCGCGGGTCTTCGACATCGTTCTTGCTATAGCCGGGCTGGAACCAGTCGAAGACCCATTCCCATACATTGCCAGACATATCTAGCGCGCCGTATGGTGAAGCCCCAGCCGGGTATGATCCGACCGGCGCGGTATCTTCATAACCGTCTTGTTTTTCGCGGTCATCTGGCTCGGATGCACATCGGTCATCACAGAAATTGGCCTGGCTGCCAAGAGGGGGTTTATCGCCCCACGGAAAGAGGCGCGTATCCTGGTCGCCTCGGGCAGCTTTTTCCCATTCAGCCTCAGTCGGCAGACGGCCGCCGGCCCAGGTGCAGTAAGCTGCCGCAGACTGCCAGGTCACATAGATCACTGGGTAATCGTCAAACAATGGATTGTTATAATAGGAAAGGCGTGTTCTAGATTTC
This sequence comes from uncultured Anaerolinea sp., assembly GCA_964403875.1. Taxonomy (GTDB): domain Bacteria; phylum Chloroflexota; class Anaerolineae; order Anaerolineales; family Anaerolineaceae; genus Anaerolinea. The sequence goes on from CAYOHX010000180.1 coordinate 8,360, forward strand.
TTTTGCTGTGGGAGCGGGCAAGCCTTCTCGTTCACACAGGTCTGGTACATGGCATTGGTCACCTCAATTTGATAGATCCAATAGCTCTTTAGGGTGACGTTGTGCGGTGGGCCTTCGGCTCCCCAGAAGTAGGGGTCTCGATCGGGTTCGCTACCCATCACAAACGGGCCAGTTGGAACCAGAACGAGCGGGGCTTGGTCTTTTTCATTGATCTGCCCGGGTGTGGGCAGGCCAGGTGTGGGGTTTGGCGTGCTGGTCGGCGGCAGCGCGGGCACGGTCGGGCTGGGCAGCACCAGGGTTGGCTCAGGAGCGCTGGTGGCAAGCGGTTTGGCGGTGCTTTCTCGCGCTTCGACAACTAAATTCGGCCAGGGATCATCGGGTGAAAATCGAACCACCACAGCAGGGAGGGGTTCGGGCTTGGCCATGGTCATCGATCGGATGATCGGCAGCACACTCACCAGGCAGCCGGCTGCCAGCAGCAGCGACCCAACCCCGAGTAGAACTATCTGTGCCCAGGGCAGTGCTTTTTTCTGGGCGGAAGGAACCGGCTGAGACAGGCCAACGCCGGCTGCTCGAGCGGCTGGCGCAGCTTGAATCGCCTGGTCTAGCCCGGCATCATCTGTGATTGGTAGCGCGGTAAACGGGCAAAACAAAGCCCCATCAGGATGCTTCTTTCCGCAGTGAGGACATACCATTCATCTACCTCCCCAGGCTAGCCGTAGACGCGCGGAATCGTTCCTCCAGCGCCCGATGTAAATTTTTTATGTTTTAGATCACATAAAGTATTATACAGGAATGTTATTGAAGGATCAGCGTGTTTACTCGGAAAGTTTCAGAGATCTACCTGGATTGATGGAGGGAAAACGTGTATATCCTTTATCTATGATCTTATTGGTGAATCCTCCCGATCAAGATTGAATGATATTGTCGAACAGCAAAGAATGAAGGATACTGGCTCAATGACAACTGGAGGTCAGCTTGCCCTTATGAATACACGATTCTTATACCGTTCCCCCAAAAACGGTGAAGTAGCCCGATCTGTATTTCCCAACGGAAACTTTAATGACTAACAAAATTTGGACACGAAAATGAGCAAAAATAAGGTGTAAACTAGAATTCCCATGCCCACGAGAAACATTTCAGCACCAGCCAAGTCACAAATCGCGCTAGAGATTCTGAAAGAAGAAAAGACAGTCAACCAGATAGCTTCCGAATGCGGGGCACATCCAAACGTCCTAGATCGCTGGAAGAAACAAGCCCAAAAAGTCTGGTTCGCCCGTTATCTGTGATAGTTAAGACATAATCTGACACTGGCATTAGCCCCTCATCAGATGGTCTTTATTACCCGTCTCATCCTTAATTATTCCCCCAGAGTAGAGAACGCCTTACTAAAATGTAAAGTCATTATTATGCTTGCCCAGTTACCAGAAAGCATGTAAAATCGAACGTAAGCAAGGTTTGATCTTTAAAAATCGCTCAAAACAGCAACAAAACCGAGTACGTTGCTAAGAATTTCGATCCCGCGATCATTCCCGCGATATCAGGAATGCGTTTCTTCAAGAT
>CAYOHX010000181.1:0-9918 GCA_964403875.1 uncultured Anaerolinea sp.
GCGATGGGGCTGTTGGCGTTGGGCAAACGCCTCCAGGTGATTTTGCATCTCCTCGTCGCTTACCAAGGGGCGCTGGGGGGGGGTGGGCATGGGGGCCCAATCCGGCGGGAACTTAACGTAACCCGCCGCAGCCGGGTCATAGGCGATGACATCCGCCGCCCGCAGCCGCGCGCGAATGCGTTCCATTTGGGTTTCAGCCCGCTCACGCTCGGGCGCATGTTGCAGGAAGGCCAGGATGGGCATGATGTCATGGAATTGGGTGGTCTCGGTTTCTTCGATCGTCTTCCAACAGAAGGGCACAGCTCGTTCCAACCAGGGGTGCTCAACGCGGTGCTTGAGCAGCAGCCCCGCCAGTGTAGCGGTAGGGTTAATCGCGGCGGGCGGGTTGGGATCGGTCCGCCACCAGGGCATTCCAGGATAGTCGTTGGCGGTGGGCAAGACGAAGGGCACCCCGCCTTCGGAGGTGGCGATGCTCAACAGGAAATCGGCAGCCGGGCGTACGATTTCAGCGGGAAAGGCCCCCAATTGGTCGAGGATTTGGAAAGCCATCTCGGTGTCCACAGGCTGGCTGTGCGGGTCGCGCTTATCCGGCTCCAGCGCGTCGCCAAAGCCGCCGTCGGGATTTTGATAGGCGCGCAGGGCCGAGATGGCGGTTTCAAGTGGCCCGCCCGTGAAGTGATAGGCGAACAGCCGCCGCTCGAGCAGGCGGGCGTTGTGGAAGAGAAAGTCTTGGGCAAGCAGAAGTTTATCGGTCAGTTTGTTCATTGTTTACCTTCTTTTTCGACCCAATCCAGATTACGCCCTATCAGCAACTCCGTCATTTTTGATAGATGGGTATTTTGCATAGCGATTTCTTTTGTTTGAAATCCATTTTGAGTAGCTAACAGACTTACTTCCGCTGATAAATCGTAGGTCATTAAAAAATCGCCCTCAACGGTTGCAGCAACCGAAAACAATGCTTCATGATCAATATCGAAGTGTGTGTAAAGCCGCGAACCTGCTTTTTTTCCGCCGGCAGTATAGGGTGGGTCGATAAAAAACGCTGCATCTTTACGTTCACTGTTTTTCTTGATTGTTGAAATGCCATCATCGTGGATAAAGGTGATTTTTTCTCGAATGGCTGCAATATTTAATATTCTCTTTTTTAATGTATCTGGGTACCATCTTGAAAGAAGACCCTTTCCGGCTTCTCCATTCTTGATAAGGCCAGCGCCTTCTGCAAGAATTCCGCCATGACTAACACGATTTCGCAAAATTGTGAGGAATGCTTTGTCTTCTATTGTCGATGGTTCTGAGGATAAAATATCTCGAACCGATTTTTCGGTTAGTGAAAAGGTGGAAATTCGATTAGCTAAACCTTTCGCATCACCATATAAAATTGCTTGCCAGACTGAAGCGACTGAGCTGTCCAGTTCAATCAGAGTGACATGCTCGGCTAGCCCCTCGAAGGCAACCGTCAACCCAACAATTGCGCCTCCTGCAAATGGCTCGAAAAATTCTGTCGGTTTTTTTTCCAAACTAATCAACCAAGACCTTATTTGCGGTACTAGCCATGTTTTTCCACCTGGGTAGCGAAATGGGCTTCTATGTGGCACAGATGCTACATTAACAACTTTGTTTAATGGGGTATTAAATAGAGATAATTGTGAAGCGTTCATCGTGCTTCACCCAAATCTTGGATGGTCGGAGCGTCTGGTGGGTTTTCTAGCTTTTCATCCAACTTTTTTTGAAGTAACTCAATAAACGAGTCCAGAAGACCGGGTTCGGGCGATGTGATTCGTTGAAGAGAGGGTTTAAACAGGGTGTAAACAACTCTATTTAACCGTAGGAAATATCTGTTTTGGGTGTTGTCTAATTCCAAGTCGTACAAGAACCACGCAATATCCGCTATTTGCGGATCAACTTCGGTTAATTCTGGTAACGTTTCAAAAAAAGGCGTGTGTAGTGCCACCGCCATTTTCTTTTGCCATTCGTTGAGTATTCCACCTTTAAATATTAACTGAGGAGCTAATCGCTTTCTTGATGATGACAAATAATCGGGACGTGGATAATTAAAACCATGATGCCAAGACATAGAATGGTTCGCTGTTGGGGCTTGCATATAATGTTGGAAGGGTTCACGGATGTTTCCGCTAATATATACAGCCTGGATTTCCAACGCGCCAAAGTCAATGACCTGCCCGTGGTCATTATATGCGACGAGGACAATGTCAATATTTCCTGCGCTTTTTCCGTTGGCATCGTTTAGTTTTACTTCTGTCAATGAGGTCCAGGTAGCACCTTGGGGAAAGAAGAAAGACGCAGCATCACTCGCAACGATCCAATCCTGTCTAAATCGAACAGGGCAAGTAATTGCTAGACGGTTATCTTCATAAATTGTGCACACGCCCAAGGGGTCTTTTGCCTTATCCTTCGTACAAGAGGGAACCCTATTGTTATAGGGGCAGAGCCTATTGCGCCTAAAATGTTCCGCGATGCCTGAACCATTGTCAGGAGGAAACCCAAAGATTTCTGCTAAAGGATTGTTGCTTGGTTTCATTGTTCCTCTTTAATAGCAATAGAAAAGGCGGTTAGTTTTTCTAATGCACGATCAGGACAAATTCGCCCTTGCGCTGGTTGACGCGCTTGCGCACGCTGCTGACCGGGCCGCGCAAAATGGCTTCGCCGGGCAGAGTCAGGTCCAGGGCCAGGGTCACGGGTGTGCCGCCCCCCAAGGTGGCTTCCAGGTCATCCAACACGGGCGTCAGCCTGTAAGGCGCGTCCATGATGATGATGGGGATGCGCAGGTGACGCAGGTGTTTGATGGCCTTGCGGCGCTCTTCGCGGTCTCGCGGCAAGAACCCGGCGTAGATGAAACGGTCGAGTTTGAGGTTGAGCACAGAGAGGGCTGCCATGAGCGAGGATGGTCCCGGTACGGGTACCACCGGAATTTCTTGTTCCACCAGATAGTTAATCAACGTGGCGCCGGGGTCGGCAAAAACCGGGGTGCCGCAGTCCGAGATGAGCGCCAGAGACTGCTCTTGCAGCAAACGCATGCCAATGGCGGGAGTCTGTTCGGCTTCATTGTGTTCGTTGAGCAGGATGATTTCTTTGGCGGGCAGGCCCAGCTTCTTGAGCAGGGTGGTGCCAACCCGGTGCTCCTCGCAGATCACCGCGTCCACCTCCTGCAGCACGTCCAGCGCGCGCAGGGTGATGTCGCGGGGGTTGCCAATGGGGGTGGCAACGATGTACAAATGGCCTTTCTTTGTCGTCATATTTAGATCATATCATGTTTGAAAAAAAGTTGAAACCGGTCTGCAGGCAAAATAGCCCGCGATCAGTCTGCTTGCCTTAAACCAAAAGGCCGGGGCAGGCATCCCGGCCTTTGGCTCACCGCACTACCAATAAATTGTGTAACTCCAGGCCCGGGAGGGTTTGCCTTTCCGAGCCTGAAATTATCTTCAAGAATTCCCTACGCGTCGAAGTACAGGGTGAACTCGTGGGGATGGGGGCGCATGCGCATCGGGTTGACTTCGGTGTCGTACTTGTAGGCAATGTACGATTCGAGCAGATCCGTAGTGAACACGTCGCCCTTGAGCAAGAATTCGTGGTCCGCTTCCAGAGCCTGGAGCACCAGTTCCAGCGAACCGGGCACTTCTTTGATCAGCTTGGCCTCAGACGGCGGCAGTTCGTACAGGTCCTTATCAGAGGGGTCGCCGGGGTCGATGCGGTTCTGGATGCCATCCAAACCGGCCATGAGCAGGGCAGCAAAGCACAGGTACGGGTTGCAAGAAGGATCCGGCGCGCGGAACTCGATGCGTTTGGCTTTGGGGCTCTTGGAATACAGCGGGATGCGGCAGATGGCCGAGCGATTGCGCTGCGAGTAGGCCAATTTGACGGGTGCTTCGAAACCGGGCACCAGGCGGCGGTAGGAGTTGGTCGTGGGGGCCGCAATGGCCAGCAGGGCCGAAGAGTGCTTGAGCAGACCGCCAATGTAGTACTTGGCTGTGTCGGAAAGCCCGGCGTAACCAGAGGCATCATAGAACACATTGGTGTTGCCTTCCCACAAGCTCTGGTGCACATGCATGCCCGAGCCGTTGTCGCCAAAGAGGGGTTTGGGCATGAAGGTAGCGGTCAGGCCGTTCTGGCGGGCCACATTCTTGACCAGGTATTTGTAGACCATGACGTTGTCAGCCATTTTTAACATGGTGTCGAAGCGCATGTCGATTTCGGCCTGTCCGGCGGTAGCCACCTCGTGATGGTGCACCTCGATGGGGACGCCAGCGGCTTCCAGGGCCAACACGATGCGTGAGCGCACATCCTGCTGCGTGTCGGTGGGGGGTACGGGGAAGTAGCCGCGCTTGGGAGCAATCTGTCCGCCGAAGTTAGGCTTGGAATCGTCGCCGCTGTTCCACCAACCCTCAACACTGTCGATGTAGTAGAACGAGTTGTTGGTGCCGCCGCCATAGCGGACGTCGTTGAACATAAAGAATTCGGCTTCTGGCCCCCAGTAGCTGGTGGAAGCGATGCCGGTCTGTTTGAGGTAGGCTTCGGCCTTCTGCACCACGTGGCGCGGATCGCGACTGTAGGGCTGGCGAGTCATCGGATCGTAGACATCGCAAATGAGTACCAGGGTGGGTACTTCCAGCACCGGATCGATGAAGGCGGTGGAGGCATCCGGCATGAGCAGCATGTCGGATTCATGGATGAGTTTGAAACCGCGGATGGACGAGCCATCGAAGCCGTGACCATCCTCAAATAATTCCTCGGTCAGTTCGCGAACAGGCAGGCTGAGGTGCTGCCAGGTGCCAGGCATATCCACAAATCGCAGGTCGACCATTTTTACCTGGGACTTCATTTTCATTACATCAGCAACGGATTGAGCCATAAGATAAAACTCCTTTGAAAAATACGGTTCTTCGGGATTTGCCGTGGCAGATTCCGAGTTCAGGGTTCCACCCTGAACTCGGAGTTTTTCACGTCAATTTCTAAAGACCTAAAATTGCTTCCTCGACTGTGGGTTGCCTGCCGGTAGAGCGAGGGTGAGCGTGGGATCACAATGAATGCGATTCTAACGGCCCTCGCTCTACCGGGGTATCACCCATATGGGTAATATTCGACAACCCAGGTTTATTCCTCTTCCAATTCGGCGTTGTGTTTCTTGTGAACCAGGGTGGGAACGACAACCCACAAACCGAAGAAAACAGCGAACCCAATCAAACCAGCGAGCATTTCGGTAGACATCTTTGACTCCTTTCAAGAACCACTCTTGTTTGAACCTAATTTGAGATTTGCGGCGGGGGGCGGTTAGCGCCGGGCCCCCGCCGTCACGATATGCTTGATTGCTCAGGCAGCCGCTTCTTCGGCCAGAATGTCGCCAGCGTATGCGTCCAGGCCGTGTTCCGAAGCGTCCAGGCCCTTGATCTCTTCTTTGCGGGTAGCGCGTAAGCCCATGGTCGCTTTGAGAAGGGCAAACACGGCGTATCCCGTCAGCAGTGACCAGGCCACTACCACCACCATGCTGATCAACTGGGCCACAATTTGGCCCGTGTCGCCCACGATCAGGCCGCTCACGCCACCGTAGGTGCCGTCGGCAAAGATGCCCACAGCCAGCAGGCCCCACAGGCCGCCGAAGCCATGCACGGCCACCGCGCCCACCACGTCATCCACTTTGAGCTTGTTTTCCACAAAGCCCACTGCCCAGATCATGATGATGGCGGCGATTACACCGATGACCACGCTGGCCCAGGACGAAACATAGGCACAGCCTGCGGTGATACCAACCAACCCCGCCAAAGCGCCGTTGCAGGCCAGGGTCACGTCGATCTTGCCAGTCTTGAGCAGGCTGTAATACACCGCCACAACTGCGCCAGCCGCGCCCGCCAGGAAGGTGTTCACCGCGATCACCGAGATGCGCAGATCGGTGGCTGCCATCGTGGAGCCGGGGTTGAAGCCGAACCAACCGAAGAACAGGATAAAGGTGCCTAGAACCACCAGGGTCAGGTTGTGGCCGGGGATGGCCCGCGCTTTGCCCTTGGCGTCATACTTCCCGATGCGCGGCCCAACCAGGGCAGCGCCCACCAGGGCCACCATGCCGCCCACGGCATGCACCACGCCCGAGCCTGCGAAATCTTTGGCGCCCGCGCCGAAGGGCAGGGTGGCCAGCCATCCGCCGCCCCACACCCAGTGCCCGTAGATCGGGTAAATGATCGCTGAAACCAGGAAGCTGTAGGCCAGGTATGCCGGGACGCGTGTGCGCTCGGCCAGCGAGCCCGAGACGATGGTCGCGGCTGTGGCAGCAAAGACCATCTGGAAGAACCACAGTTCCATCGTGGTCACGTCGTAGGCGTCACCGCCCAGCATGAACCCAGACAGACCGATGAAGGCGTTGCCTTCGCCCAGGCCCGAAGCCAGCGCCGAGCCGCCGAACATGAAGGCGAAGCCAAAAGCCCAGTAAGCCAGGCCGCCGATCAAGCCGTCCATGAAGTTCTTGGTCAGCACGGCGACGGCGTTTTTGGCCCGCGAAAGACCCACTTCCACCATCGCAAATCCGGCCTGCATGAAGAAGACCAAAAAGCCGGTCATCAGTGTCCACGAGAAGTTCAACCCGGCGTTGGGGTTGGCTTCAATCGTGGCGCCGCCAGTGGGGTCGGGGCTGTCGGCAAAGACAGGCACCACCAGCGCAGCCAGCAGCATGGCTGCTAAAACAACGGAAAAGCGGAATTGACGGAACATGACATTTCTCCTTCTCACAAAAAAATAAAAACGGTGATCTCGGCGTGGGGTCGTTTTGTGGATGAAATTAATCTTCCAGGGCGTAATCATGCCACGACGCGGGGGTCAGTTTGGCAAGAAGACCTTTGGCCGGTTCCAGCGAGGGCAGGTTCATCGAAGACAGTCGCAGCAGGGGTGGGGTCACCAGGGTGGTCGCCAGAGTGACGACGATCAGGGTCGAAAAAGTGGCCGAGTCCAGCAGCCCGCCGGCCAGCCCAGCCCCGGCAATCACCAGGGCCACCTCGCCGCGCGAGACCATGGCGCTGCCGACCTGCAGGGCCTGAGAGGGCAGCAGCCCGCCCAGCCGGGCCCCGATGCCCGAGCCGATGATCTTGGACAGGATGGCGAAGACGATCAGGCTGATGGTCAACAGCGGAGCCTGGAATAATCCGGCCAGACTGGCTTGCAGCCCGATGTTGACAAAGAAGATGGGCACGAAGAAGCCGTATCCCAGGGCGGAAATGCCAGAATGGACAATGTGCGTGTGGTCTACATGACGAGCCATGAGCACGCCCAGGATGTAAGCCCCGGTGATGGTGGCCACGCTGCCCAGGGCTTCGGCGGCCCAGGCGTAAGCAAAGATCAAGGCCAGCAGAATGCCCAATGAGGCTTCGCGGTGCTCGAATTTGCGCTCCCAGCGCATGACCCACGGCAGCAGTTTGTCACCCACGATCCAGGCCAGGGGGAAGAACAGCGCCATGCGACCTACGGTGAGCAGCAGGTTGCCACCCGCGGTCAGGCTCATTACGGCGGCGAAAATCAGCACCCCCAGCACGTCGTCGATGATGGCCGCGCTGATGATGGTGGCGCCTTCAGTGCTGCGCAGCTTGCCCATCTCGCGCAGAGTCTGCGCCGAGATGCTCACGCTGGTGGCGGTAAGCACAGCGCCCAGGAACAGGGCATGTTCAAAGGACATCCCAAAGACTGTGCCCAGCCAGGTTCCGCCCGCCAGCGGCAGGATCACGCCACCCAAGGCCGCCAGGAAGGAGGGTTTGCCTACCTTGCGCACGGCCTGTACGTCGGTTTCCATTCCAGCCAGGAACATGAGTAAGATCACGCCGATATTGGAAATCAGCCCCAGGATTTCAGAAGTGTGGAACAGGTTCAGCACCGCCGGACCGATGAGGAAGCCCAACAGTAACTCACCAAAGACAGCCGGTAAACCCAATTTCTGGCTGGCCTGCGCGGCGGCGCGCGATCCAACTAAGATGGCGGCCAGCGGAAGCAGCATTTCAAGGGTAAGTTCCATATCCAAACTCCAATCACGGGCGGGGGTAATATGGTGACATTGTATAGACATGCTTGTGCTGCTCCAACTACCCATTTGGGTACAAAGTGCCTTTCCGGTAACAAATTACCCGTTTGGGTGATTAAAGAGACGGTGAATAATTTTTAACCTCTGGGATTAAACAAAAGACCCTAAGGGTTTTCAAAACCCTTAGGGTCTAATTCGCAGGTCAAATCTACGGTTTACTTGTCTTTTAGCGCAGCCACGCCGGGCAGGGCGATGCCTTCCAGCATTTCCAGCGAAGCGCCGCCGCCCGTGGAAATATGCGTGATCTTATCAGCCAGGCCGGACTTTTGAATGGCCGAAGCCGAATCGCCGCCGCCTACAATGCTAACGCAATTGCTGGCAGCCAGCGCTTTCGCTACCTCGAAGGTGCCCTTGGCAAAGGTCGGCACTTCAAACACGCCCATCGGGCCGTTCCACACCACGGTCGCCGCTCCGGCAATCACCTTGCCGTAGGCTTCGATCGTTTGCGGGCCGACATCCAGGATGCGCCAGCCATCGGGGATGGGGCCGACCGGGACCACCTTGGTCTCCACGCCTTCTTCCATCTTCTCGGCGATGACCGCATCCACCGGCAGGCGCAGCTTGGAGCCGCCCTGAGCGATGAGTTCGCGGGCCAAATCCAGAACCTCATCCTCGACCAGCGAATCGCCAATCGGGTAGCCCTGGGCTTTGAAGAAGGTATTGGCCATGCCGCCGCCGATGAGGATGGTGTCGGCTTTGGACAGCAGGTTCTTGATCACGCCGATCTTGTCGCTAACCTTGGCGCCGCCCAGAATGGCAACAAAAGGCCGTTTGGGATCGTCAATGGCCTGGCCCAAGTACTCGATTTCCTTTTCCATCAAGAAACCAGCCACGGCGGGCAGGAAGCGGGCCACACCCTCGGTGGAGGAGTGGGCGCGGTGAGCGGAACCGAACGCATCGTTGACGTACAAATCCGCCAGGGCAGCCATCTGCTTGGCCAGGTCCAGGTCGTTCTTTTCCTCTTCTGGGTGGAAGCGGGTGTTTTCCAACACCAGCACGTCGCCGGGTTTCAGCGCGGCGGCGGCTTTAACGGCCGGCTCGCCCACACAATCTTCGGCGAAGGCCACCGGCTTGCCCATTACCTTGCCTAAATATTCGGCCACCGGCTTCATCGTGTACTTGGGATCCGGGCCGCCCTTGGGACGACCGAGGTGGGAGCACAAGATCACAGCCGCGCCCTTCTCGAGCAGGAATTCAATCGTCGGCAATGCGGCGCGCACGCGGGTGTCGTCCTGTACCACGCCTTCCTTGATCGGGACGTTGAAATCGACCCGCACGAGGACTTTCTTGCCCTTCACATCGATATCGCGCACAGATTTCTTCGCGAACATAATTCCCTCCAAAAGAAGCTAATGCTTCTTGTCCGAATTTTCGGATAGTCTCTCTTCATTAGCGATCAGCCATCAGCACGCAGCCAAACAGATTGGCTGACGGCTGATGGCTGACTGCTTAGAGCTAATTTAGAGCGATTTCGCCATCTTGGCGGCCAGGTCGGCGGTGCGGCAGGAATAGCCCCACTCGTTGTCGTACCAGGTCACAACTTTGACCAGCGTGCCGCCCATCACCATGTTGGAGGGCAGGTCGACGATGGAGGAGCGAGGATCACCCTTGAAGTCCATGGACACAAGCGGATCCATATACTTGCCGGTGGTGACGCCCAAGATGCCCTTCAAAGCGCCGTTGGCGGCTTCGGTGAAGGCGGCATTCAGTTCGTCTTTGGTGGTCGGCTTTTCGAGGGTTGCCACGAAGTCCACGATCGAAACGGTGGGGGTGGGGACGCGCAGATAATAGCCGTCGAATTTGCCCTTCAGTACGGGGATGCCAAGGGCGCCAGCCTTGGCGGCGCCGGG
>CAYOHX010000182.1:0-9688 GCA_964403875.1 uncultured Anaerolinea sp.
GCTCTCAACCGCGAAGGCGCCACCGTGCTCTACACCACCCACTATATGGAAGAAGCTGAAGAGCTTTCCAATCACATCGCCATTATGGACCACGGCCACCTGATTGCCCTGGGGACGCACGATGAACTGATCCGCCTGGTTGGAGAGCAAACCCGCATCGACCTGACCCTACATGCCGAAAACTCGGCGGTTCTGCCCGCCTGGCAACAGGTGAGCGGGGTGAGCCAGGCGTACGCCGAAGATGGTCACCTGACCGTGTTGGTCAGCGATAGCAACGCCGTCCTGCCGCGCCTCTTCGAATCCGCTTCCGCGGTAGGCGCGCGCATCACCGGCATCGACATCAACGAACCCAACCTGGAAGCAGTTTTCCTGCACCTGACCGGGCGCGCGCTGCGCGACGGATAGGAGGAACGATGAAACTTCTCGCCATTACCCTCAAAGATATGACCCGTTCATTTCGCAGCGTTTTCGCGCTGGCATTCATGTTCGGCGTGCCGCTGCTGGTGACGGGGATGTTTTACCTCATGTTTGGCGGCAGTGTTGGAAACGAAGGCGCCGCCTTCTCTCTACCCACCACCCGTGTGGTGGTCGCTGACCTGGATGAAGGCAGCCCGTACTTCCAGATGGACTCGGGCAACGCTGAGAACTTTCAAGATATGGGCGACGTGTTGACGCATATCTTGAGCAGCGCCGAACTGAATGAGCTCATTGAAGTGACCAGCCTTGCGGATGCGCAGGCTGCCCGTGCCGCTGTTGACCGGCAGGAAGCCGGAATCGCGTTGATCATCCCGAAAGATTTCACCCGCGCGATGATCGAACCGCAGGCTACCGCCGACGTTGAGTTATATCACGACCCCACCCTGACCCTCTCTCCCGGCATCGTCCGCACCCTGGTGGAACGCGCCATCGAAAGCACAGCCGGGGCCAAGCTAGGTCTGAGTGTCATCCTAAAGCAAATGGAAGCCGCTGGATTGAGCGCCAGCCCGGCCCAGCAGCAATCTTTAGCCATGCGCCTGGTTGACAATGTGGGCCAGGAATTGAACGGCCTGGTGGCGCTGCGCGCGTTGGACGGCGAGACCGCCGGAGCCGACCCCCTGGCTGCCATGTTGGGGCTGATCATGGGCGGCATGACCGTGTTCTATGCCTTCTACACCGGAGCCACCTCGGCGCAAACAATCATGACCGAGCAGGAACACGGCACTTTACAGCGCCTGTTCACCACCCCTGTCACCGCGACAACCGTGTTGGGCGGTAAGTACCTGGCTACCGGGTTGACCGTTTTGGTGCAGATGATCGTTCTGCTGACTTTTGGCCGCCTGATCTTTAACATCCACTGGGGCGCGCTGCCCGAAGTTGCTCTGACTATTTTGGGCACGGCCCTGGCTGCTACCAGCATGGGCATATTCTTGATCTCGCTGCTCAAAACCGACAAGCAGGTCGGGTTGGTGTTCGGCGTCGGGTTGACCATCACCGGCATGCTCGGCATCTTCAGTTCCTTCACCAGCGGAGCTCCCGGAGCCAGCAGCGTCGCCGACCGCTTTGCCCTGTTCGTGCCGCAAGGCTGGGCCATGACTGCCCTGCGAGCCGGAATGGACGGGAGCGGGTTGGTTGCGGTGCTGCCCTTCTTCCTGGGCATGCTGGCCTGGAGCGCAGTATTCTTCTTCATCGGCGTGCGGCGCTTCTCCAAGCGCTTCGCCTAAGAGGTTTCATCCACAAATTACACGAATGGGCACGAATTTTAAGCAAACAATCTTAAAACAATCGCCTTCTTCTCCAATTCGTGTAATTCGTGAAATTCGTGGAGCATCTTCTCCCTGGAGGTTGGTATGAAAATCATCGATCTGGCTCTCAAAGATCTTTCACAAATCTTGCGTGACTGGAAGGCGGCTGTCTTCCTGATCGTCTCGCCCATCATTTTCACCCTGTTCTTCGGTTTCGTGTTCAGCGGCGCCAGCCAAAGCGATCCGCGTCTGCCCGTAGGATTAGTAGACCGCGACCGGACCACTCTCAGCGCGGCATTGCTCGACCTGCTGGATGACTCCACGGTCATTCGCATCGAAGTCGGGAACGATTTTGCAGCCCTGGAACGCAAGCTCAAAAAAAAGGATCTGGCAGCGGTCATTGTCATCCCCCAGGAGTACGATATCGGGATGCGAGACGGCTCTCCACTCAGCCTGGAGGTCACCACGGCCCCAAACTCAAACGCCGGGAGCAGCGTGCAGAACGAACTTCAAGGAGCCGCCTTGCGCCTGACGAACATTCTCCGCGCCGCCCTGTTGAGCGTAGAAGTGCTTGAAGAACAACAACCTTTCACAGACTCCGCTGCCCGCGAACAAGCCTTTATTCAGGCCTTGGATGACGCGATCAAAGCCTGGCAGAAGCCGCCTGTCACCCTGACCATGCGCTCTTCGGCGCCGCCCGCGACGGAAGAAGAAGCACAGTTGAGTAACTCCTACGCCCAGTCTTCACCGGGCATGATGGCCCAGTTCGCCATTGCCGGGCTCATCGGCGCGGCGGAGGTGGTGGTGCGCGAGCGAAAAACCCGCGCCCTGCAGCGACTGCTGACCACTTCTGTCTCGCGGGCCAGCATTTTGGCGGGGCACTACCTGGCCATGTTCGCTATGATCTTCGTCCAATTCGCCGCGCTAATCGCCTTTGGCCAAATCTTTCTGGGCCTGGACTATGTTAGCGAATGGATGGCGACGCTGATGATGTCGGTGGCGATGGCCGCCGCTGCCGCGAGCATGGGGCTGCTGATCGGCGTACTCTCTAAGACCGAGGAGCAGGTCATCATGTTCACCCTCATCCCCATGTTCATCCTTTCCGGATTGGGTGGGGCCTGGGTGCCGCTAGAGGTTATGCCCGAAACGGTGCAGAAAGTGGCTCATATTTCGCCGGTGGCCTGGATGATGGATGGTTTCCAAAACATCCTGGTGCGCGGGTTAGATTGGCGCGCCGCGCTGCTGCCCGCCGGGGCATTGATGGGCTTCGCGCTGGGCTTCACCCTGCTGTCCATCCTGCGCTTCCGCACCGTGTCGGAGTGATCCCCCTCCCTGCGGGTTTCCCCCCATTTTCGCAGCGAAAATGGGGGGATGAAAGGGGGGTTATCTTTGCGCCAACGTCACCGCCGCGCGGAAAGCCTGGTACGCGGCAGGCATATCCTGGGCTGTAAACTCAATCCCCCGCCCGTCCACTCTCCGCCCGCCCGGCAGCAAGGCCGCTTTATCAGCCATGTCCGTGTAGAAGAACTCTACCAGCATCTTGACCGGCTTGGGCTGCTGAATGGGAGATGGGAAGTCTCCGCGCATGAAGCGCGTCACGGCCTGCCCGGCAGCCCGGTAAATTCCCTCCTGCGAAACCGCGAGAGGCAGCACCTCGGCCGACCAGCGTCCATGAGCTGTTTTGGTGATGGCCGTTTCTACGCCCGGGAGCCATTCACGTGCTTCCGCCGCCACGGCCTGGTCGCCTGTCACCAAAATCACCGGCACGTTGAAGTGACCGCACAGTGAGCCATTCAAACCGGTTTCTCCAGAGACCCGCTCATTGATGAACAGGTTCATCACCCGATTGCTCGACCAGGTGTGATCGAGGATGGCGTTGGCCGTGCCGATGCGCGCATGATAGCCCACAAAGAAGACCCCGTTCACGCCCTCATCCACGCCATTCACCATCGAGAAAGGTGACGGCGAGCCCGTGTTCAGCCGTGCGCGCTTGTCCAATTCCTCAATGAGCAGGTTGTCACCGTTCCAATGCCCATCGGTGACGACGATTTCATCCACGCCGGCTTCTGCCGCCCCGCGGATGGCGGCATTCACATCAGCGGTCATTACTTTGCGAAAACGTTGGTACTCGGCATGTCCCGGCGTCACCTGGTCCCAGGTGGTCAGCCCCGAGGTGCCTTCCATATCGACTGCGATCAATAGTTTCATGATGAAGGATTCCTTTCAGGCCTCATTCTACCGCACGCCAAAGGCGAAATGCAAGCCGGGAATCTATTTCTGATGGGTCTCGATATCGCTCAAGCGGACGTTTAATGCGTCCACCGACACCTGCACCTCGCGCAAAGAAAGCGCCAGCGATACCATCAAGGCCAGCAGGCTGGCGCCAAAAATGTAGTATCCCACGGTCTGGTACCCGGCAAAGAGCACAAACATGCTCAACACGCAGCCAAAGAAACTGCCCACGCCGAAGATCTGCATGTTGCGGATCAACGTGACGCGGTAGCGCAGGTTGAGAATCTGCGCGAAGATGATCTCTTCCGGATTGTTTTTGTAGCTGCGGTGCAGCTCGCGGATCAAATTGGCCAGGGTCAAAAAGCGGTTGGTATAGGCCAGCAGCAGCAGGGAAATGGCCGGAAACAACAGGGCGGGGGTGGTCAGCGTAAGTTCCATCTTGTCTACCTCGTTGGGAAAACCGGGATAACAAATTCTACTCGAATTATACGGTCGTTCCCTTCGCGGCGTCGCTGTAATACGTTGGCTCATTGGGAATTAGCGTGGTGAAATCCGCATTTATGCGGGACCTACCACGGCAACTCCTAGAGAGCCAATACGTTTCGAATTTGAGGCGCGCGCGCCTCAAATTCAGGTTTTTTCCACCTCTGGCTGAGTAGTAACACATTTCCTTGTATAATCAATTCATGCCCAACGAGACTTTCATCAGCGTGGATGTTGAAACCGCCGGTGCGACCCCCGAGTCGCACGCCCTGCTCTCCATCGGCGCGTGCCTGGTCGAAGACCCTTCAGTCACTTTTTATATCGAACTCCAGCCAGACCGCCCCGATTCCAGCCCCGAGGCATTGGCCATTCACGGTCTATCGCTGGAAACACTGCGCCAAACCGGCTCCCCGCCCGCCCAGGCCATGCAAGCTTTTGCCGATTGGGTGGCCCGCGTCACTCCCGCCGGCAGCCGGCCCGTGTTCGTGGCCTTCAACGCGCCTTTTGATTGGATGTTCATCAACATCTACTTCTACCGTTACCTGGGGCACAACCCCTTCGGGCACAGCGCTCTGGACATCAAGGCCTATTACATGGGCCAGGGCGGCGTCTCCTGGGGTGAAACTTCTCTCAAACATATCTCCGCGCACTTCCTGGATGAAACCCTGCTCACCCACAACGCCCTCAGCGACGCCCAGGATCAAGCCCGCATTTTTCAACGCATTCTGGCCCAGACGCAAAAAACGCTCTGGCCTCACGAATAATCGAACAACGCCCCACACACCGAAGCCACCCCCAAGTTTACTTTCTGTTCTCCGAGGAGGATTCTGATGGCGTCTTCATCCGATCAATCGCAAGCCGATTTGACCCGCATTTTGGAGTCTGCCCGCCGGTTGGGGGTAGAAGTCAAGGAGACAGAAGCGCTCCAGTGGCTGTCGCAAATGGCCGCCAGCAAAGAGGGCGACGAAATCACCATGGACGAACGCACCGGTGTCTTCGGCCACAACATCACCATGCTGGATTTCAGCGACAAGGAACTGGAATACTTCCGGCGGGTGGGCAAGATTGTGGAATTTGCCGACGAGCCCGGAGTCATCGAAACCGCCCTGGCCCTATCGGGCTCTTCAGCACAATCAAAGATCCAAACCTACCCCGGAGATTGCGATTATTTTGAACGCATCAACATTCTGGCGCCCACCCGCGCCGAAGCCTGCCAGATCCTGGCCAAGACGATGCGCGAGAAAGCCCTGTCCACCCTCCAAGGACCCAATTACCAACTGATCGAGGTCAAGTTTGGCTCCTTCACGCAAACAATGATCGTGAATGGCCGCGAGGTCAAAGCCGGGGCGCCCGCCTCCTGGAAGCCCGACCAGATCCGCGCCGGGAAGATTGAGGGCTTTCTGATCGATGGCACGCCTGCCAGCATGGCCTGGGATGATCTTAGCGCCGATCCTGGTTGGTGCAAGCTGGATTGGGTGGTGGCTGATCCCATTCGCAAGCAGTTGTCCAACGCCAGCAACATGCTGGACGTGACCTGGGAAGCCCCAGACGGCACGATCACGCCTCTGGACGGTTACCTGGACCCCTATTTTCAGGAAGTGTACCTGGAAGCTGGCTCGGTGCCCATCTTCTCCAAGCTGGCCCAGCACGTCTCGGCCAATGCGCTGGACGATTACGTCCATCAATTAGAAAAAGAGGTCAAAAAGTACCTCACACGCGACGTCAACTATGGAAAGGTGGCCAAGCGCATGTACAACATCTTCCGCCTCACCGGAAAATATGAAGAGGCGGCTTTCCTGCGCGAGTTGTTCGACGAGCCAGCCACCCTGCTATATCAGGTTTGGTCCCTCATCCGCACCATTGATGACGCATACCTGCCGGAAACGAGCATCACTTACGAGCAGATGGTTGCCGCCGCCGATCGCTTGATCATGGATGTGATCCGCGTTTTGGAAGGCGTGGAGGAATCCGAAATCGTCGGCACGCTGCTGCGTCTGCGCGACGCGCTGCGGCGGCCCGAAGCTCGCGAAGCCCTGACGATGGAAGCTGAAGCCGCCCGCGCGCAAGTAATCAATGTGGTCAATAATTTCTTCTATGACCGCTTGACCGGTATGCCAACCATCAACGAATACATGAACAGCGTTCGGGCTGAGGGAGTTTAATCTCCTTCTGCTCGCACCAACGGCGCCGTGCCCGAATAGCTGACCACCCGGTTGCGCCCGTTCCTCTTGGCCTGATACAATGCGCGATCGGCGCGAATGAGCACGTCCTCTCCGCTAGAGCCATTGATCGGATAGGTTGCCACCCCCAAAGACAAAGTGGCATGCATCACCCGGTCGCCATCTTTCACATATAAGGCGTCAAAGGTCGAACGAATCTCTTCCGCCCGCTGAGCGGCGATGTTCGTCGTCGCTCCGGGCATAACTACGATAAACTCCTCGCCCCCGTACCGGCAGGCGATATCGCCCATGCGCGTGCAAGTTTTGAGCAGCCTCCCCAGCGCCTGGAGCATCAGGTCGCCGGCCTGATGCCCATACGTGTCATTGACCAATTTAAAGTTATCCAGGTCCATGACGATGATGCTGACGGGCGCGAATTCGCGGTTGGCATTTGCAATCTCGCGGTTCAGGGTTTCTTCAAGGTAGCGGCGGTTGAACAAACCCGTGAGCGGATCGCGGATGGCTTGCTCGCGCAGTTCGTCTTGCAGCTTTTGAATTTCAGTCAATTGGGCTTTCAAGTTACGATTCGCCTGGTGCATCTCTTCCATCAACAGCGCATTCGAGTAAGCGATGGCGGCCTGATCGGCGAATGCACGCAGCCGGGTGAGGTGATCGTTCGTGAACAAGCCTGGGGTTGCGCCATCCAGGTTAATAAACCCTTTCACCTTGCCCCGTACCACCAAGGGCATGGCCGCATACGAGCGCACCCATCCTTTTCGGTGGATGAGCACCCAGCGGGAATCGCGGGCCGTATCTGAAACGATGACCATATCTCCCGTGTCGGTCATATATTTTAAGAACGGCATCTTCTCAACCGAAAATGGGGCGGACTGATCCCCTACTTCGCGGCCCTCATACCCCCTGGCGCGAAGGATACGAGTCATCCCCCGGTCATCCATGAGCATGATATTGACCGCGTCGTGCGGAATGACCCTGCTGATAAATTCAAAGATACAATCGAAAACTTGGTTCACGTTCACGGTTCGGTTGAAAGCCGCCGCGCTGTCGCGCAGGGCTTCGGCCAGGGCGCGCTGCTCGTGCTCTGCCTGTTCCGCGCGGCTGCGAGCAACGGCATTAATCGCGATTTCAGCAATGAGTTGAATACGAGCGACAATTTCCGGATACCAATGAAATTTTTCTCGGTAGGTAAGGATTGTAATGCCCCCCAACACATTTCCGCCAAAAGCAATGGGGATGGTCAGGAGCGACCGCACCCCCACCGAAAGCAGATTTTCGCGATCCGTGGTCGCGTCGGAGGGCAGTTGAACCACGTCCTCGAAAGAGACAATTTTGCCGCTATTGAACTCCGAAAACAGCCACGGGAAAACATCCTCTCGTAATTGCAGCTTCCGAGGGTCCATTCCCTCACGGCTATATTCGCTGATTAGCCGAAATTCGGACCAACCGGGCAGGAAACCGAACAGAATGGCCCGATCGACATTTAGAAATTCGGAAATCTGCTGAAGTCCCTGCCCAATCACCTGTTCAACTTCCGTTGGGCCGGTTCGCACCAGGGTCGCGGAAAGGCTCGAAAGTAATTTTTCAAACTTAACTTGCTCGTCCAGCGTTGCTTGAGCCTGCTTGCGGGCCGTTATGTCGCGAATCACATTTTGCACTGCCGGGGCGCCTTCATAAGTGAACGGCAGGGCGGCAATTTCCACATCAATGATACTGCCATCTAACCGGATGAATTTCTCTTCAATCCCTTTGATCGTTTCGCCGTTTGACAAAGTCCTTTTCATGCGCTTTTGCGCCCCTGCCCGAAACGCGGGATGCACCAAATCACGGAGCATCCTCTTGCCGCAGACTTCATCCGGATGTTTGCCGCCCATCATCGAAGCGAAAGCGGTATTTGCAAAGACCACCACACCATTTTGATGCACCAAAACACCGTCAGGCAGCAATTCCACCAACGCACGGTAATACGATTCGCTTTCTCGAATAGCAGAATCGATCTCGAGATAGGAATTACGGGCCTCTTCCAACTTGGCCGCCATCTGGTTAAATGCGGTGGAGAAATCGCCCAAAAAATCGACCCGCTGGCTAAAGTCACCCTCAGCAATCTTCTGTGTTTGCCAGGTCAGATGACGCAAATTGGCCTGGAGATTTTTTAGGCTGCCCGCAATGGGGCCTTTCTGCGAGAGTGTTTGAGACAAGTCCCCGTTCGACAGAGCCAGCACAAAACGACGCAGTTCTTCCAGGGAAGCAATCAGTTCCTGATATTCCGAATTGGCGGCTAATTCTTCCGAAGCCGTAGCTGGCGTTCCTTTGTTCAGAACGTCCAATAAATTTCGGATCGCATTATCGGCAGGCCGGTCGATATATTCGGCGCACATGGAACTTTCCTACCACTTCTTTTTGGGTCAAAATAAGAGTGGAGATTTAACCCCGATCAATGGTTCACCGACTCTTACGAGCATTAAACCGGCAGGTGCGATTGCCAGTGCTCCAGCAGTCAATTTCCTCAACCTGAAAGGGATGACCCAAATACCCTTCCAACAAAGCCGCTAGAAAGCCCTCGTCGTAGGTGCAAACCTCGTTGCCAGTCACGGGCAGCCCAGAGCAGTCTAAATCTTCCGAGATGGTCAAGGTGAACTCGTGGCTGTCCAAATCCGTCTTTTCTACACGCAAAATACCTATGTTGAACTGGCGCAACGCTTCCTGAACTTTGATGATGAATTGGCTGAAGGATTCTGGCTCGCCGATGACATGGCGATAAAATTCACTCCCGGCCAGTTTCCCTGCTGCATAGAAGACTTCATCGACCACCGCCGCACCGACCCGCTGCTCAAGGATGTCTCGAAAGGTGAACTGCATCAGGCGATAGATCGAAAGGTGGGTGTTTGGCCCCAGGTTAGGACGTCCCACCTCAATATCGCCCAAAAGCTCCCACGAGAATTGGTATTTGCGCCCACTGGCAGTTTTTTCATCCATATTATATTCATTATACATTTATGCGAGGATTTAATTCAGGGGTCATTTTCCGGTTCTCTGGGAACTGCCGTGGTAGCTGCCGCATTTTGGGTGTGAGAG
>CAYOHX010000183.1:0-839 GCA_964403875.1 uncultured Anaerolinea sp.
GGTTTCTGCACCCGACTCAAACATTCCAATAGGCGTGGCCGGCGCAAAGTGGTATGAAGTTCCGAACATCTGGTGGAATGTGGTCGAGCAGCTTTCCTGGACCATGTTGGGGAAACAGAGAGGAGCAGGATGCAAGTTCAGGCCAGTTCAAATGACTGTCCACTAACCTCCTTAAATAATAAATGCCCTAGTATCAGCAGAGAGTTCCAGTTTGGCAATTGGAACTCTCTACTTCCGTAGTTAGTGAAGGAACAGTCCTTACCGAGAATCCTTAATGCCTATTATATTTTGCAGTTAAGCTACAATGCTGTTCACATCTAACGTAACTGCTCAGCCTTCACGTAAGAATTCACGTTACTGTTCCGCTAGCGGGAACTGCTGAGCGAAAAGGATCTTTTTGGTAAAAACGTGACCTGCCCATCCCCCCAGCAGGCAAGCGATAATTATGCCGGATAAGATCCCATCGTCGAATATTTGTGGGATCAAAGTCCAAAAATTGCGCGGACCAAGGGATGGTTCTAGGGGAAACGGGTCAGACAAGATCAAAAGAAGGCAAAAGAGGATGCCGCCCAATGCCCATATGCCCATTCCCGACAGGATGCCAGTTTTCGGCGTTAGCCTTCCTTTGCGAAGCAGATAGCGCAAAAAAACGATCAACAGGATGACGCCCAGGACAACGGGGATAAAAAGCGCCATGCACGAAAAGATGAGGACAAATGGCAGGGTGGTGGGATCGGAATAAACCTGCTTTCCCGTAAATAGGCTCTCAATGCGCAGCGCCACATTTGCTTCCACCATCAGCAACATGGTGGTTTGTAAGAATATATCCATTTGATGTT
>CAYOHX010000183.1:849-9672 GCA_964403875.1 uncultured Anaerolinea sp.
AAGCTTCACCGAACCGGCGAAAGGGCAAATTGAACTAACAGCCAAACTGATCTCGAAAAGCGAATTGGGTTTTTGAGAGTTCGATGGAGGTTTCATTGTCTTCATATGATCTGCCAAATCTGCAAAATTCTGGTAACTGCTCAAGCATCTGGCATGAGCAGTTACCATTTAACTTTATTATTTCTCTACCCTCTTCAATGCGTCTTTCCTTCTGCCAATCCGGATTATCTGAGTTTACAGAACCATCACCGACCAGTCCATGTACCTCAAAGAGCTGCCTGTTTCCTGTTATAGAGCTTTGATATTCGGAAACTATTTACAATCCGGTATCCAATCTAGACAACCACCAGTATCCAAAGACGTATCAAACGCTTCATCAGGCGTCTGCCAATCCGGGTCTTGAATACCGAGTGTTTGAATGTCCTGGCGAAACTCATCTTCTGTGTGGAACCCTTTTGTGATGTTCTGGTTCGGAACCATGACAAACCAATGATAAAAATTGTCCTGAATGTAAGCGTCGGCCTGTTGATTTACATGTGCGGAATACGCCATGATGACGCCATCTTGCACGGCAAATTTTTCTAATTCTGCTACACGAGAATAAATGTAAACCTCTACAACCTCTTGCTCCTGGCTTTTGGGCAAGTCAACATGTAGACTGTTGAGTAGTTCTAAATTCCACGAAGAAGAGAATATGTCGCGCGTCACCTGAACTGGGTTGATCAATGGAATGTGCCCCCGTGGATAATCGCTACCGTTCAAGTCATAGAATGGATCAGCGTGATGAACTAGTGGAGCGCAGCTCGTCAAATAACTGATACTGAGGAATATCATGAGATGAAAAAAGTCTTTTTCATAATGTCCTGTAATGTAAAGGCGGCTAGCAGGTAATCTGTTCTTTTTAAACCTCTAAATTTATGAAATCTGTTACAACAGGATCGTTAGCACCATCTATAACCTTTAGCAAATCATTCCTATCCTCAGTCAATCGGCCCAAATCTAAACTTTTAGGCGAATTGTAAGGATCATATTTTCCGCTATAGGGATATTCCAATAGTAATCCTCTTTAATTTCGATTGTCTCAACTCCAATGTCCATCAAGTGCTGCGAGAGCCTATCCCATAGTAATGATAGGTCTGACACCTTAATATCCATTACTTAACCTTTGGCATCGTCATCTTCAATGGAGAGAAATCCATATTCAGTGAAATGAGACAAGCGAGCCATCCGTTCTAGAATATCGCTTGAAAGGGTGAAGGTGCCTACCCCTCCATTTACCTCGATGTTTACATAGAAACTAATAGCGTACTTTGGCACATCCTTTAATAAGGCCTGAATTTTTTCTATCCTTGGCTCTAATAATTCCAACAAATCAAGTATATTACCTTCAACCCTTTTCCTTGTTGGTGCCTTTTCTTCTAAAACAATGTCCCATGCTCCTCTTGACCGTTCGCGGATAACCTCTATTCTTCTCTTGGCTTGGGGATCAAAAGCTTTACCAATATATTTTTCTCCTTTAGTATAGGCATAGGTTGGCTCAATATTTAACTCACGAGTGATACTACCAGGATCAAGATCCTCGGATCGT
The DNA here is from genome assembly GCA_964403875.1 of uncultured Anaerolinea sp. GTDB lineage: Bacteria > Chloroflexota > Anaerolineae > Anaerolineales > Anaerolineaceae > Anaerolinea. The sequence goes on from CAYOHX010000183.1 coordinate 2,438, forward strand.
ATTCGGTATATGATCCTCATATGCTTTACATTATCTTCGCCAAATGAAAACTCTTGTAAGGTCATTATAGTTCTCCTATGGAAGGTAATCGAATAGATTGCCTAAGACATCTCCGGTTTTAGGATCAATAACATCACCATTTGACATTATTTTCCCATGAAGATCGTGTCGAGCGCCAATATCTGCCTTTAAACCCTCAATAGCTCTTTTTCCTTCTCCTTTGGTTAGCCCTAATGCATCCAAAGTTTTTTTGTTCAGCGTATTTCCTCCAGTTTGAAGGACGCTAGGTTTACTCCCTTCACTGTTACCTCCTTCTCCCAAGCGCCCAGCGAATCGAGCGACATTCTCACTCAGGTTACTCGCCCCTTTGAATGCGGTTGTAGCTCCGACGGCAGTGACCACTGCGCCAGCAGAAACAGCAACGACTCCCACAGGGCATAAGACACCCGTGCCGCAGACTGCTACTCCTGCTAATGCAACACCAGCTCCGCCTACGGTATACACTAACCCACCTGCGATTGCTAATACATCGCCAGCAACGCGCCCAGCTAACCGTGCGGAGGACTCCGATTGGTTCACTTTTAAAGGTTCATTTGAAGGCGATGTTGACCAGGGCATATTCAGGGCAAATTCAAAAACTAAACCAGTGGCAAATTCGCCAATCACATCGAATGGATCATGCCCTGATGGATCATTATAGCGAAGTGGGTTATTCCGGACGAATGCGTAGCGATCCCAATCAAGAGGATTACTCGGTTGAGGGATCAACGAGTCTGGCTGAGAGAACCTGCTAAGCGCGCTATCATACCATCTAGCCCCAAAATAGTATAATCCCGCTTCCGCCAGAGCTTGCCCGGTGTATTGTCGTTTTGTGGGCGTGGTTCCGCTGGTGTACCGTGTTTCACCCCAGGCAGAATAACGCAGTTCGGAGACGGTCCCATCCTGCTTGATCGTCTTGGTCGTGCTGTTCAAATGATCGGTGAGGAAATAATATCGGTTATACGTGGAACTGTTTCCCTGCACACGCATCGCAATACGGGCTCCGGCGGCTGAATAGTAAGTGCGCCAGGTGATGCTGTTTTGACCGGTCGTTGTCGGGTGGGTGTAATAAAGGGTGGCGCCAAAATTGCCGGTGGCCATGCCAACAACGGATGTCTCGCTGACATCTGAAAGGATGATCGGCATGAAGGTCTTGAATGGGCTGTTCACCAGAGTATAGTTGCGTACCGGGAACGTGGTCCCTGATCCTAACTCGGCTTCGAAATAGTCGCCAATGTAGACCGTGCGCACCCCATTGACGAGCGCGATCACCCGTTTGCCATCGCCATCATACACGTAACGAGCGCTGGTCGATCCCCCGTTGATCGAGGTCAGCCGGTTTTCGGCGTTGTATCCCAGGCTGTACGATCCACCGAGGATATTCCGGGTAGTCATATTCCCGTTCGCATCGTAGCCAAAGGAGCGCCCATCGCTGGTGGCCGTCACCGCGTGCTGATGGGCTGTGTCCCCATAGGTATAAGCAATGCCATTTCGGGATGAAATATTCCCCGTCGTGGAATCATACGCCGGGTCTTCGCCATATGCACCGGTTACCAGGTCCAGCCGGTTGAGGCTGTCGTAGGTAAACGTGGTCAGCGGTTCGGCGGCTGCGCTGTCGAGCAGGGTACGGATATTGCCTACAGCATCGTACGTCAGGGTGAGATTCTGGTAGGCGGGTAGGCCACTCTTTTGCGCCTGGAGAATGTTCAACCGCCCGCCCTGCTGGTTCCAGGGGTAATAGGTGTAGGTCTGGTTGACGCCATTGCCCAGGGAGCGATTCACGGCCCGTCCCGCTGCATCATAGCTCGTCGCCGACACGTAGGATTGGGTAACGTTGGTCGCATCCTGGACTGAGGCAACCTGCTTGATCGTTCCCTGCGGGTGATAGGCGAAATTCAGCGTTTCACCGTTGGGATAGACCATCTGCCGCACCGAATTATCCGGGTTGTACGACCAGTAGGTGTGATAGGTGCCCAGGTCGCGGTTGCCATCCAGTTGATCGAGGATATGCCGGCTCTCATGGATCAGCCGCCCGCGCATATCATATTCCCAGGCGGTCGTACCAGAAGCGTCGGTCATCCCGGTCCGCCGGCCCTTGCCGCTGTTGGTCGCGCTGCTGGCGTCATAGGTGAACGAAACTGCCGGGTTCGTCCCGGAACAGTTCGAGAAGGTTTTGCCGGTAAGGCGGTTGAGGCGATCATAAGCCAGCGCCGTAGAACAACCCCGAGTATCCGTTTGGCTTTTCAGGTTGCCCAAGGCATCGTATTGGTACGTCCAACGCCCCATATCTGGGTCGGTCAGGCTAGTTTTTCGCCCGGCCAGGTCAAAGATTATATTAGTCGTCGCGTTCCCGTAAGTAGCTGCTGTCAACAAGTCTGTCACAGTGAACGTGTAGCTGACGTCCGGACCGGTGGCTGCATCTACGTATACCAAATGACCGAAGACATCCGTGTAATTTATCGTAGCATTGTTCCTGGCATCCGTAATGGTGGTGAGGAGCAGATTTCCTTGGTTTGGAAGAGTGCCGATGGAGTAGGTGGATGTGGTGGCGGTCAGGTCAGGTGCGGTGACCGTTTGCACTCGCCCCAACGCGTCGTATACAGTTGAAGTAAAGTTGCTGTGATCGACGGCAAATGCCTGTTCCCGATATGGGTTGCCAGAACTATCCCAGACCGCCAAGTCGGTAGGCATCGATTGTTTGGCCACTCGTCCATAAGCATCATACTCGGTTTGAGTGACGATGTCGCGGGTAGATCCCTGAACAGTGGCCCCGCCGGTCTGCGTTTGGATGAGCCTGCCCAGGCCACTGAAGATGTTTCGCGTGGAGGCGCCATAAAATCCTGACGGATTCTTTTGAGAAACCTCAATCCATGCTGGCGTACTGGGAGTACCGCCATAGACCGTGTACGCCACTTTAATCGTCGGCGAAGCCGAATTATCTCCGGGTAGAATGAGCGCCGTTATCCGGCCAAACGGATCATATTGGGCGTAGGCATACGCGCCGTTCGGGTCGATTTCCGTGGTTGGTAAGCCAAGGAAGTAGCCACCCATCGCGACGGGCGTTCCACCGGTCGGTGTAATGGTTTCCTCATAGCGATATTGCGTGGTTTGATTGAGATCATTGGTTTCCGAAATCACCCGGGAAGCAAACGTTGCATCATAGGCCCAGGTTGTAACCAGCGGGTTCCGGACGGGAGTACTTTGCAGGTCGATTTGATCGGCGCGCATGGCATAGGTTCCCTCGGTCGAACTGGTGGTCAGCTTCGTCCGGTTGCCCCAGCTATCATAGGTAAAATACGTATCCCTGTACCGGGGGGTCTCATAATTGGTTGCATCGCCGCTCTTAGGAAAGTATAACAATGTTCGCTGGCCGGTTTGCAGATACATTCCGGAATGGGCAGTATCTGGGTTATCCAGTAATTCACCGCTGTCGCGTATGCTACAGTACGAACCGGTGTTCCCGTTCATGCCGTCATCATACAAATTACAGGTGGATGAAACCAAATTGGCTATCGGATAATTCCCGCAGGTTCCTACCGTGCTTCCTTCCGGGCAGGTATACACATTGATAGATCCGACCAATCCCGTCAGGTTATACATGTTATCTGGGATGCCTGGATCGGTTCCGTTATCGTGGAAATTCGTCGCGACACCGATCCCTGGTTTCACCGTGATCCGCGTCCCGCGATACGGAACCCAGGCTGTGCCATCCCAATAATGCTCGATCAACTCACTCTGGTTTCCATACGCATCGTATGCGAACGTGGTGTGCTTACCAGTAAAAGTGCTGCCGCCATCGCCATAATCCTGGGTCGTTTCGGCAGTTTTCCGAACCCAATAGACGTTCTGATCTTTGTAGCAGATGCTGCTCGATTTACTGGCCTTGGGGCAAAACGACGTATCTGTCGGGATATACGTTGCTGTCGCGGTCCCAGTGTATTCAAAGCTGCTCATCTGCAAGAGCGTATTGCTCAGGCTGGAATGTTTTCTACTTTCCACCTGGCCTTTGTTTGCATCACCTTGGAAGAAGGTTGTGCGGATGATGCTGTTTGGCCCTGTGACTGTGACTACCCGGTTGCCTCGAAATTCCGAGTTCGGTTCAATGGCTAAAAGGCTGGATGAATTATTGTTAACGTAACCCGAATGGCTGGCATCGTTCACCGCTCCAGTATCGGACCCTGAATCCGTATAATCGTAATCAAAAGTGAACGATTGCTTGCTAACGCTATCTCGAACAATACGCTGTTTGACCCGGTAATGGGTGAGAATTGGTTTCGCCATGCAATCATTAGCATAGGCCGAACCACTAGACAATACAATCCAGGGCTCCAAACGGTTGATATTGGCCGGCGCGATCAACTTGGCCGTCACGACGCCATTGGCGCTGACCATGACTTTTTTCGACCGAAATACCGATGTGCTATCATTGTCCCGGTAATAAATTTTATATTGGATATCAGAAGGGGTGCTGGTCTGGATAGAGCAGCTAAACAGATACCCAGAGCCAGGGCGTAGGAGAATGCCATTTGGCAGGTACGTACATGTACTTGGGTTATGTGGATCGCAGGTAGATAAAGCCGGATCAATCCTGAAAGCGGATGGAGCGGAAGTTAATGGTATCGCTTCGCCGTTATATAAATCCTTTTTCTGCGACTCAGTGCCAGCGTCAGCCATGAAGGGTATTTGTCGTGTCGTACCCTCCAAGACGATATCTTTTTCTTCATACTTGAAAATGACATATCCCCCATACCCATTTTCGACAATAGTCAGGTGTTCTTTGTCATCCTGGTTATAAACGTGCGAACTATTCGGATCGGGATCGGGTTGTTGTCCATATTTGAAGCTTATGGCAGGCAGCGCGTTGCTGCTGCCCAGCGAAGCGCCCCCCACGCCGTATTGGGTCACGTTCTGTAATACGGAAACATAATTCCCGTTCTTCACCCGGAATGTGGGATCACTCACCGGGCAGTTCGAAACATTGGGGTCGCAAGGTGTCCATCGGCTTTCAGGGAAAATCGAGACGCTGCTGGTATTCGGCGCATAATTCAGTTTATATTCCCGAATGGTTTTCCAGGCGTTGGTGGCCGGGTCGATCACCTCCACTTTGATGCTCGCTAACCGAAATCGTTCGTAGCGGTGCCGGTCAGTGCCATAATCGCCCCAAACGTAAATATAATCCGGTCGATACTCCTTGACGAATTCGACTCTTGTTTTTCCATCAGGGTAAGAAACAATATAGGGATAAACCGAAACGTCGATGTCATCATGCTGACAAGCCGGATCGATCGGTGAACCGGTATGCGGAACACATTTATCATCTGTGACAAAGGCCCAATTGTAGGTCAAACTTTTTCCAGTGGGATAACGCGCTTCGCGCAGGAACCAACCCCAGGGACGGCGGGTGCAGCGATAGTAATAACCGCCACTCGGATTGACGCCGCAATTCTTATTCGATGCATCTGAGGCTACTTGAGTATCCGTCTCTGTGTAGTAAGCCGTGTAATTCGCGTGGGTGCTTGAAGGGTCTCCGAAGGTGTAGCGTGTTCCTGTTTTATCCCAGGCAACCCATAAATCATATTCCTGACCAAATTGCGAAGCGGTCGGGTCCATCCGGTGCAAATATCTTCGGATTCTCCAGAAGGTATCATTCGTGGCTTTGTAGTCGATGTAATTACTGGCTTTGTATGTTGGAACCAGGCTGAGAGCAACGCCCCCAACGTTTAGAGAGAAGGTGTCATCGCCATCCCAGTCTTCGTTCTTGCCCATGTTGCGAATAATGGAGCCGCCGTAAGAGAGCGCCCAGCCAGCACCTACCCAGGAAACCTGGTTGCCGATGGTCAGCGTATTGTAGTCTCCACCCGTAGGCCGATCATAGAATAAGCCCTCCAACGACATGCTGTTGTAATCCAGACTGATGGAAGGTTTGATGCCACCAGGGCCGGTGGGGACATCGATCGGGACAGAATAGGAAGCTGACCCTGTGAATTCGGCAACCTGGGCGGCATCCAACGGTGGCATCGCATAAGAAGAAAAAGAGTTTGCGCCTTGTGAGAAAAGACTGAAATGTGTCGTCCAGGCGCGTAAAATGTGATTCTCGGTATCGATCTGGCTGGGCAGTGGCAGCCAGGTTCCTACGGTCTCGTCAAAGTAGAATAGATCCAAGACCGAGGGATCAATTCCAATGGTATCGGGATCATAAGTGATCTCGATTTCCAGGGGTTGGTTAAATTGGTGGATCTGGTTTTGGCTTTTCGTCCCTTTTGCGATCAGTTCAAAGGCGCTTTTACCGTTGCGCGGAAGACCTGGCAATGGTCTTCCAGGAAGCCTAGCGATGATTTCTGCTTCTTCTGTCAAAGCATCTTTGGGAAATTTCACTTTTAGAGAATGATCTTTGAAAGTGGCTTGCAGTTCACCACCATTGAAATCTAGTTTCGTGGTGCGTTCTGCCAACAGCGAAAGGATGGTTTCTGCCAAAGGACTATTGGATTCAGATATGCTAGCTTGGATATCTTCGTCACCAGAGGTTTTCGCTGTTTTGATGGACAGATCGCCGGTCCAGGAGCTTACTGGAAAAACTACCGAATTCACCAGGGGATCGAACATTCCTTCTTCTAGATTGTCAGGCTCCCAGCCGGTGGGAAGAATGATTTGCATTGTCCAGCCAGATGGGATGGTAGATACAATGCTAGATTGAACAAGCCAGGTAACCGTAACTTTTTGGCCAGGCTTATAATACCGATCCGTGCTGGACAGGGTGAGACGATAAGATTCGGGGATCGTTGTTGGCTCACCAGGGGTAGGTTCTGGAGGGGGTGGGGAGGATAGAAGGGTAGGAGTGGCTGTTGGTTGCGGCGTTTCACCCAGAGGCGTGTTAGTCGGTTCTACTGTTGATGTTAAGGTAAGCGCCATTGGGGTTGGCGTTGCCGTCATAGTCGGTTCATCGGTCGGCGTTTCGCCAGGGGGAGGATAAGGCCAATCCGGCGTCGGAGTTTGCGTTACGTCACTTACTGCATTTACAACGCTGTTGTTATTTGCAGAAGCGAGTAAACTGCTCGGCGAGATCCGTGCTGGGCCGATCAGGGAAGCCAATAGTGAAACGATCATGAGGAGTGGCATGTAGAGATTGACAGTGATGTCCGCGTTTGTGTATTCAGTTATGCCGCCGTGAAAGTGGCGTTTATATTGTTGTAAGCACC
>CAYOHX010000184.1:0-9554 GCA_964403875.1 uncultured Anaerolinea sp.
CACTCACACACCCTAAATGCGGGACCTACCACGGCAACTCCTAGAAAGCCGTAATAAGACAATCCGCCATGATAAGTGTGGCGGGTTGTCTTGTTGATCTGGATTAATCTTCTTCCCAGCTTTTGAGGGCTTCGGCATTGTGCAGGGTGATGTGAGCCTGGGCGTCGCTGCTGATGAGGCCGCTGCGCTTGAGCGAAACCATCACCTGGTTGACCCGCTTGCGCGAGGCTCCCACCAGTTCGGCGATCTCGCCTTGCGTCAGCCGGATGGGAATGTAAATGCCTTCAGGGCGCACCCGCCCGTAGTTCTCGGCGATGAGGAGCAGTTGGTTGATGACCCGCTCGGGGATGCTCAGCGAGGCCAGAGTCTGGATTTGTTCGGTGGTGCGGCGCAGGCGTGTGCTGAGGATGCGCAATAAGTTTTGGGCAAGCTCTGGGATGGTTTGCAACGCCTCCTGAAAGTGGCTGCGGCTCATCCAAACTGCCTGGGTTTCTTCTAGAGTGATCACGCTGGCCGAACGCCCGGCGCTGTCCAGGACGCTCAACTCGCCCACCGTGTCGCCTGGGCCCATCAAGTTGACGATCACATCGGTGCCGTTGGCCTGAGGAACGTAGATTTTTACAGTCCCGCTCAAGATAAAATAGACCACCTCGCCAGGCGTTCCGGCGATCATTAACTCCATGCCTTCCGGAAAAGTGCGCTGGTAAAGGCGAGCTGCAAGCCAGGCTTTTTGCGAAGCATTCAGCCCGGAAAAAAGTTGGATGTTTTCCAGCCCTTCGAAATTTTCCATCGTTACATTCACCGCGGGCCATGCGAACCGGCGCAGTCCAAGTACGGCGACCACTGCATCCCTCCTCATAATTATACGCCGAAAAGTTTATTCGTTTTCCCCCCACTTTCCTTTCGAAAAGTGGGGGGAGTCAGGGGGGTGTTGGCTTACCTCACCAGTAGGGCGCTGGCAACTGGAATGGGCGCGCCGATGATTTCTATTTCCAAACCTTCGCGGGCGACCACTGTGCCCGGCTGTATGGTTTCTACCTGGGCGGCAATGCGGTCCAACTGATCATCGTCATACTCGGGGGCATGGTGGAACAGGACCAACTGCCCGGCCTGGGCAGCGCGAGCAGCCTCGATGGCGATGCTGGTGGTAGAGTGACCGAAGCCCTGCGTGGTGGCGATGCCCGGCAGCAGTCCCAAGTAATGTTCATCCGTGTATTGCGCATCGTGAATCAGTACGTCCGCCCCCAGGGCAAAGCCAGCCAGCCGGCGGTCACCGTTGACGTATCCTTCGGTATCGGTGGCATAGACCAGCGCATGATCGCGCCAATCCACGCGGTAATGCAGTACCCCGTTGGGGTGGGCGTAGGAGCGCAGCACGCGCACCCGCACCAGGTCGGGGTCGCCAAAGCGGGCGCGCGGGTCCAGGGCGCTGCACACCAGCATTCCCCCCACCGATTCACCCATCAGCAAGATGTCTTTCTCGCGCAGCGTGCCGAAGGTCAGGTTGCTGTTCAATTCCGATAAACTCACCGGGAAGTAGGGCGGCTTCATTACCGTCGAAAGGGTGTCCAGCGGACTGGAGTCCATGAAGTCGGGGCCCAGCACGGTCAAACGAGCCGTGGTCAGCAGCGCCGGTAGGAAGAAGGGAAAACCCTGGGTATGATCGTGGTGCAGGTGGCTGAGCAGCAAGGTGGCATCCACGGGTTGCCCCGATTGGCGGGCGCGACGAGCCAGTTCCTTGCCCAGCCCAATGATGCCCGTGCCGCTGTCAAAAATTAAGGTGTGCCCATTCACCGAGACTTCCACACAGGAAGTGTTGCCGCCGTATCGAATCGTCGCTGGCCCCGGCGTGGGATAACTGCCGCGTACACCCCAAAAGCGGATTTTGAACCCCTCATTGACCATAGATCCCTCTCCCTCGCGAAACGATAAGATGTTGATGACTACTCAGTGGGTGGAGAAAATCTCTGAATGATTCAGACATCTTCCTCCTCTGGCTTCGTAGGCACAGACGTTGAAGCCTCGTGCTCCTGGAGAAGTTTCCGCGCTTCGGTCCGGGTCGAGACGTTCTTTTGTCTGTTACAATCGTATTATCGGGTGAAGCGGGGCAATTGCAAAGGAAGTTTTTCCCACCGCCGGTGGAAAAAGTTCTCAGCCTTGGGGAGGGTAAGATGGTTGACGTCTTAAGGATTGTTGATTTTTATACGCAGGTGGATGAGTACATGGCGAAAATGTTGGAAGAAGCCGGTTTTCAGGAGATATCATTTCTCCCATTCCCCCACCGCTGGCATCCTTACGAAGTGATTGCGAGGAAGCCGGTATAAATTCATGAGCAATTCTATAACTACCCAGGTTGAACTGGCCCGCGCCGGTCGCGAGCCCTCTTTGATATGTCGTGTGCCATCGGGATGGGTGCTGCTGGCGGGTATGCAGTATCTGCGCGGATACTGCATTTTAGCGCCCGACCCGGTTGTGCCTTCCATCAATGCGCTCGACCGTGCTCGCCGCGCCGAGTTCCTCTGTGACATGACCGTGGTGGGCGATGTGCTGATGTCCGTGTTGGGCGCGTACCGGGTGAATTATTTCCTGGGAGGCAACTCTGATCCGGTTCTTCATGCCCATATTGTTCCCCGTTACATGGATGAGCCGGAGAAGCTGCGCCGGGGCGGGCCGTGGTCCTATCCTCAGGAACAGATGGATGCTGGGCGTTTTAACCTGGAACGCGACCGGGAGATGATGAGTCAATTGGCGGCGGCGATCCAGGGTTAAGTTTGCGTCTCTGTTCCCTCTCCCATAGGGAGAGGTGGAAGAAGCATCGCTACGCGGCTTCTTCGCTGCGGTCGGTGGCCAACGGCGGTTCCACGGAAAGCGCCGACACCTCTGCGCGCAGCGCGGGGGTCATGTCGATATCCATTGCCTTGAGCGAACCTTCCAACTGGGTCAGGTTGCGCGCGCCGATGATCGGCGCTGTCACGCCGGGATGTGCCGCCGCCCAGGCTACAGCCAGAGCAGCCGGGTCAAAACCGCGCTCGTGGGCGAACTGCGTGAAGCGCCCGGCAGTCTGGTAGGTTTCATCTCCGGCATAGCGCCGGATGTACATCGGATTTTCCACCAGCCGTCCCGACTCGGGGCGCACGCCGGGCGCGTATTTGCCGGTAAGTAGGCCCCCGCCCAGGGGGCTGTACGGAATGACTCCCAGGCCTTCGGATTGGGCCAGAGGCAGGATCTCGACCTCGGCCTGACGCTTGACCAGATTGTACATGGGTTGGATGACCGCAAAAGAGGCCCAGCCGTGCAAAGCCGAAATGCCCAGCGCTTTGGCAATTTGCCAGGCAGCAAAGTTGCTCACGCCGGGATAGAGGATTTTTCCCGACCTCACCAGATTGTCCAGCCCGCGCAAGGTTTCGTCCAGGGGCGTATGTTCATCGAAATGATGGATAAAGTAAACGTCCAGGTAATCGGTGCCCAGGCGTTTGAGGCTGCCTTCCACCGCCAGGCGCATGTTGCGCCGCGATCCGCCCCGCGCGTTGATGTCGCTGCCCATGGGGAAGTAGAACTTGCTGGTCAGGATCAGCTCGTGGCGCGAGCCTTGGACCAGCCGCCCCAGAATTTCCTCGGCTCGCCCACCCGAATAGGTGTTGGCGCAGTCAAAGAAGTTAATGCCCGCGTCGCGGCAGCGCGAAAACAACGCCGCGGAAGTGGCCTCGTCGGCGTCTCCGCCAAAGGACATCGTTCCAAAACACAGTTTACTCACCTGAACGCCGGTTGAGCCAAGGAATGTGTATTTCATATTTCCCTCCAATGATTGGGTGGCATAGCGGTTCAGTCAGCGGGCAGAGCCGCCTTTTGATGTTGATGGCGAAGGGCAATCTCGCGGTGTAGGGCAATGTTTTCCAGGTAGGTGCGTTTGAAGACGGTCTCATTGGGGATGAGGGCATGTTTACGCATCATTTCGTTGTAGGCGCGCTGGAACATGTGGGCGGCTTCATCGGCCTGCCCATTGGCTTCCAGAGCCAGCCCGCGGCGATACAACACCTCTTCGCTAACGCATTCAATGATTTGGACAAATCCAAAGCGCTCGTATAATTCCATCGCCTTGGTGGAGTTTTCCAGGGCTTTTTGCAAGTGGAACTGGCTTTCGGCGTCATCGGTCAGGCAGCGCGCCAACCCCAGGTGGGCCGCGGTGGCTTCACAGGCCGCGGCGAGCTGATATTGGCGGGATACCAGGTTTTCTTCGGCCAGGTCATGAATGCGAGAAACCAGTTCTAACGCCCAACGCAAACTGTTCTCGTCTTCGTTCGAGTTCGCCAGGATAGCCGACACCAGATACAACCCGGCTCGCCCAATATCCAGTGGGTTTTTCTCGGCCAGAGGGTGGCACTTTTTGAGAAGGGCTTCCGCCTCGGAAAACTGCCCCAGAGCCACCTTCACCTGGGCAATTCTTAGCAGATTGAACAGGTCCTCTTCGGTGTCTTCCCAACCCGTCAAGGATTCTTCCAGTTGTGCCAGCCCTCCGTGATAGTCGCCCAGGTAGGAAGCCTGGATTTGACCGCAGAACATGAGCGCGCTGCTCTCGGTGAGCCGCTCGCCGATCTCACGGGCCATTTGCAGGCGTTTCTGCTCAAATTCTGTCAGTTGGCGGTAGTAGTCACCGCTGCGCTCGTACTGTTCGCTCAGTGCGCGCAGCACGTCGATTTCGAGGCCCTTGTCGTCGATCTGCTTGAGGATGGGGAGGGCAGCTTCCAGATATTCCATGTTGCGTTGGATGTCATCCATGCCGTAGGCGCTGCCGATGTTGAGCAGCATGATGACCTCGGAGCGCCGATCGCCCAGTTCGCGGGCCAGTTCCAGGGCCCGTTGGGCGGTTTCCTGGTAGAGCGGATTGCGCATCAGGTACGCGCAATTGGTCAGGCTCATCAGGCTGCGCAGTTCGCGATCTCGCGCGCCAATTTTGCGCGAAAGCCCCAGCGCGCGCTGGGAGAGTTCCAGCCCCTTTTCCAACTGCTGGCGGCTGGGGTTGGTCACTTCTGGCTGGCGCAACAGCGCATCGATCATCCAGGGCGTGTTGTCTTCCATTTGCTCGGCCAACGGCAGCAGGGCGCGGGCATCGGCGTTTCCAGAGGCAAGACTGCCCATGCGGTAGTGGATGTCAATGCGCCCGTCCAAAATTTCAAACTTCATCGAGTGGGCGGCTGCCAGGCGGCCTTGGGCTTCGGCATTCTCTTCGATCACCTCTACCAATTCCAGGGCGCGATTGTAATGGGCCAGGGCGTCGGCGTTGGCGTAGATGGCCTGCGCCTGGCGGGCGGCCTGGAGCGTATAGTACAATTCTTTGTCGGCCCGTCCCGCATTACGGTAATGGTAGGTGAGCAGCCCATCGTATCCGGAGAGGACGTTGGAGCTGATATTGGCTTCCATATATTGGGCGATGCGCAGGTGGTAGGCAGAGCGCTGAGGTGAAAGCATACTCTCATAAGCCGCATCCCGCATCAAATTGGAGCGGAAGGCATACTGCATGCCCAGTTCTGAAACCTGGCCGTTTTCCTGAATGATTTGGGCGCGCTGCAGCCCGGCTAAAACGCGCTTCAGGGGGTAAGTCTCGCCAACCAGTTCTTGCAACACGCTGAACCAGAACACCGAGCCGATGATGGAGGCTACCTGGAGCACAAATTTTTCGTCCGGGGCCAGCCGGTCGATGCGTGAGGAGAGCAGCGTTTGTAAGCTGGCGGGCAGGTCAAGAGAGGTAATTTGCCCGGTCAGGCGCCATTTCCCGTCCTGCTCCTCGCGCACCAGGATATTTTGGTCAACCAGTGAGTAAATTAACTCCTGAATATAGAAAGGATTGCCCTCAGAGTTGTCGATGATCAAGGCTTCGGTCGCAGGGGGTAAAACGCGCGAGCCGATCATCGAACGGATGAAGGCGCGGCTTTCATCGCGGCTGAGGGGGGTCAGTTCCACCCGCTTCAGTCGGTGAGGGTATTCTGTTTCCAGGAAATGGTCAAACTCCCAGATGGGCGTGTCGCGCTCAGGGCGGAAGATGATGATCCACAACAGGGTTTCGCTGTCGCACAACGACAGGCAGTAGCGCAGCAGATCCAACGAAGCCGACCCGGCCCAGTGCATATCGCGCAGGGCCACCACCAGGGGGCCCTTTCGGGCCAGGCCTTCCAGCAGGCTGCGCACCGCCACAAAGAACTGTTGGCGCAAGGATTCGGCTTCCAGGTAGCGCACGCGCTCGATGAATTCTTCCTCCACCGGCAGGGTAAGGAATGAGGCCATGTAGGGATAGTGTTCGGGGGTCTTCTCGCCCCACACATCCTGACAGCGAGCGCGAAGTTGGTCGCGGATTTCCTCTTTTGAATCGCCCTGCCGCACCCCCAACCAATTGAAGAGCAGGTCTCGCCAGACGTAGTAGGGGGTGGGTTGCCCGAACGAGCGACAGCGCCCGTTGATCCAGGTCAGCGGCACGGTGGGGGGGGGTGCGCGGAGGTGGGGTACGGCCCGCAGGGCGCCCGGGTGGAGGAGGTTGGCTTGCAGTTCTTTGATCAGGTAGGTCTTACCAACACCTTTATCTCCCACCAACGTGGCGATTTGTCCGCGGCCCACGTACAGGTCTTCGACGCAGCTCTTGAGCGCGCGCATCTCTTTTTCTCGGCCCACCATAGGCACGTTGATACCCAGGGTGCGTTCGATGCGCGCCTGGGAGTCGCTGGACAGCAGCCCGAGGGGCCGGTAGACAGAGATGGGCTGGCTGACGCCTTTGACACTGATGGATCCCAGGGCCTCCCATTCAAACCTGGCGGCGGTCTGGCGGTGCGCCGATTCGCTGACCAGAACTGTGCCGGGCTGGGCGGCGGCTTCCAGACGAGCAGCCACCGCGATCGCAATGCCCATGGCGGTGTCCTCGCTGTGCTGGCGGCTGTTGCCCACGCGCGTCACGATGACCTCGCCGGTGTTGACCCCGATGCGCATTTGGATCTCCCGGCCTTCGCCTTCGGGCATTTCGGCGGCAAAACGTTGAATGGTTTTTTGCATGGCAAGCGCCGCCAGGATGGCTCGTTCGGGGTCATCCTCGTTGGAGGAACTCGCGCCAAAAAAGGCCACCAGACCGTCACCGCGGAACTGGTCCACTTCGCCGCCAAAGCGATAAATTTCACCTTCCAGAATGTTCAAGATGCGGTTCATCAGGTCCACCCAGGCTTCGGTGCCCAATTGCTCCAGCAGGACGGTTGAGCCGGTCATGTCGGTGACGAGCACCGTGACAACCTTCCGTTCGCCTTCCAGCGGGGCCAGGGTGGGCGGGGGCGGCGGCTCAAAGGCTCCGCTGGCAGGCGGAACGATGCTTTCGGGGAGCGCCAGGGGCAGGTCGCTCCCGGCAGGCGCGCCCGCCACGGGCTGGCCGCACTTGCCACAGTACCGGAACGCGATCGGGTTGGCGAAACCACACGACTTGCAGGCTTGGGCAAGTCGCGTTCCGCACATTCCGCAAAACAGCATTTCCGGGGGGCTGTCGAAGCTGCAGTTAGGACACTTCATGGTTACCTTAAACTAGCCCGACTGGCGGGCTAGAATGGGGGGCTTTTTGGACGTTCCAAAAACAGTGTATGGAAGGCTGGTCAAATCGTCCGGCGGATTTCGGAACGCAGGTCGCCTGCGCTCCGAAATCCGATAATGAGCGAGGCTCGTTTAGAGAGCTTCTAGCGCGCGGCGGAAGCGAACAGCCAACTGCTGCAGGATGATGACCGCCATGTCAGTGTCTTCACGCAGCTCGGCGATGAAATCCCAACTGGTCAGCACCAGGCACTTGGTGGCGGCGGTAGCCGTTACCGTGGCCGTGCGCGGGCCGTCATCCAACAGGGCCAGTTCACCGAAGAAATCGGTCGGGCCAAAGCTGTTCACCACCACTTTCTCGCCGTCGCTGCGCGCGCGCACAGCCTCGGCAGCGCCGGAGACGATGACGAAGAACCCAACGCCGCCCTTGCCTTGTTCAACGATTTGCTGCCCGGCCTTGAACTCGCGTTCGACGAAACGCCTGGCGAGTTTTTCGAGCTGGTTTTGCTTCAGTCCATGAAGCAGCGGCACTTTTTGCATAAAACCGACGATTTCTTTTACGTTTTCCATCTTTCCTCTCCATTTCAAGAATCAGACTCGCGGTGGTTAATCAGAAAAGGCACAGGCCTCACTGAAAGATACCATATTTTTTGAGAGAATACTATATACTTTCGGTCAGTAATATTTCAAAAGGAGCCAGTTTAACTCGTTTGAGGTTAACCATTGGCTTGTCATAACCTACACCAAACTGCGGCGAGGGATCGTGTGGTGAGAGCCAGATAGCGCCGCTGCCCAATTCTTGCGGGTAATCCAGGCGGCTGAGGATGCCTGGTAAATCTCCGATCCCGTCGCCATTGCCGTCGGCAAAGCTGCGTGGGTAGATCTGGTCAAAGGCTGCTTTTTGCCACCACTGGAAGTTCTGGGTCACAGGTCAATCCTTTGCTGTGGGGGAGACTTTATTCCGGTGAAATAATTTTAATAGCCAACTCACCTGCGTACAAGCGCCCTTGCGGGTGAATTTTCCTGGTTCCCGTGGCCACCTTCCCACCGATATCCCTACGGTATAATCCTTCTATGCTTTCACGTAACGCTATTCACCTGATTCCGCTGATGGTCACCCTCATCCTGGCCGCCTGCGCTCCCGTTTCCACGCCCCTGCCGCCCCCAATGGCGACAGTAACCCAGACTCCCAGCCTCAGCCCAGCGCCTACCTTCACGGAAGCGGTCCGGCCCAGTCCTACGCCTGCGCCCACCGGCACACCCGCTCCGCGGGAACCGGAGGTTTGTTCGCCCATGACCGAATTTGATTTCGCGGCGCTGAGCGAGGCGATCGTCAACCCCTACGCTCCGCCCGCGCTGGGTCGTGACGAGCCCCATCACGGCGTGGACTTTGCGTACCTGGACCCCCAGACGCGAATCGCCCTGGCGGGTTGGCCGGTACAGGCGGCTCTGGCGGGCACAGTGGCGGGGGTGGTGGATGAGCGCTTCCCTTATGGAAACGCCGTGATGATCGAGACTTCGTTGGAGGGTATCTTGCCCCCTTTGAGCTTGCCGACAATGGCCCCCACGCCGCAGGCCAAATCGCCACTGACCTGCCCGGACCTTCCTATTCCAGCCTCGCAGTGGCAATCTACGCGGCCCTCGTTGTACCTGCTCTATGCCCATCTGCAAAACCCATCTGACTTGCAAGTGGGGCAAGCTGTGGCCTGCGGCGATCCCTTGGGCCAGACCGGGATGAGCGGGAATGCGCTCAACCCGCATCTGCACCTGGAGGTGCGCATGGGGCCAGCCGGAGCGCTCTTCCCTTCGATAGCCCATTACGACGCCTCTGCCAACAGTGAAGAGATGGGCGCTTATTGCCTGTGGCGGATTTCAGGCTGGTTCCAGCCTGTGGACCCAATGGGTTTGTTCGTAGATTAACGCCTGAGCGGTCTTCTCGCTAAATAAGTGATGACTCCACTGCAAAAAGGTTGACAACCCTGTTGAATTGCGAGAAAGTTTAA
>CAYOHX010000185.1:0-7227 GCA_964403875.1 uncultured Anaerolinea sp.
GTCGCCCACACAAAACGATACGAGGATCAAAATAGAAATTGTATTGATGTTCAACCGGTTCAGCCATTCGGCTGTGCATTCAACGCCAACAGGAGCAGACAATGGACGATTTACCACCCACCGAACAGGTTGAAAATATCGACCCAGGCGAAGATTACGATCTCTCTGGTCTCGACAGCGCAATCACCAGCGCCGAAAATGTTGCGCCCCCTGAAAACCCCGCTCCCGCCGCGTCAGCGGACTCAGTCCAGCCCGCGGACAAACCAGAGACTCCCATTCCTAGCAAGCCGGCGGACACGCCTCCCGCTGGTGATTCCGGCGGTCTGCCACCCCCATCTGCCTCGGGCGAGGCTGGCATGGCAAAACGAGCCGAATCCCCGCAAACTGAAATCAGGCATTACCACCCATCTTCACCCGAAGGAGGGTGGTAAATCGGCATGCCCATTACTACCGGCCAAATTCTCAACACTCGCTACCGCATCGTCAAGCAGCTCGGCCAGGGCGGTTTTGGCGCGGTCTACCGCGCCTGGGACCTGAACCTCAACCGGGCTTGCGCGATCAAAGAAAACCTGGATGAGTCCCTCGACACCTGCCGCCAGTTCGAGCGCGAGGCCCAGGTGCTGGCCAGCCTGCGCCATCCCAATCTGGTCGGCGTGCAGGATTTCTTCACCCTGCCCGGCCAGGGCCAATACATGGTGATGGACTTTATCGACGGCGAGGACCTGGAATGCCTGCTGCAGCGGCAGGGCAAAGTCGAGCTGCGCACTGCGCTTGGTTGGATCGACAAGATTTGCGGCGCGCTGGAATACCTGCACAGCCAGAACCCGCCCATCTTCCACCGCGATATAAAACCGGCTAACATCCGCCTGAACCCCGGGGGCGAGCCGGTTTTGGTCGACTTTGGGCTGGTGAAGGTCTTTACCGCCGGGCAGAAGACGACCGTGGGCGCGCGGGCCGTGACGCCCGGCTATTCCCCGCCCGAGCAGTACGGCCATGGCACCACCGACGCCCGCTCGGATCTCTACGCGCTGGGGGCCACGCTCTACACCCTGCTGGCCGGGAAAGAGCCTGAAGAATCGGTCCTGCGCTACGCCGACCCGCGGCTTGCGCCGGTCGCGCTGCCCGACCAGGCTGCCGCCACGCGGCTGGCCGTTTTGCTGAACAAAGTGCTGGACCTGAACCCCGCTCAGCGCTACCAGACCGCCGCCGAATTTCGCCAGTCGCTGCAGAATGCCAATTTGAGTGGACAGCCCCCGGAGGCAAAGGTCCGTCCACCCAAGCCCATGCCCACCGCGGTCGCGGTGCAACCGCCCACGGCGCAAGCCGCGCCGGCCTACGTGGCCCCCGGGTCCGTCTCTCAGCCGCCATACCAGGCCGAACCAGAAGACTCATATCTTAGTAATGGACAACTCTTACTTTTCGTCATTCTCATTGTAGGAGCCTTGATTCTCCTGGGAAGCATCATTTAATTCCCACCAGTTTTACTTATTCTATCTTAGTCTAACAATCAAAGGAAACAAATCTTAAGGCTGGCAACAGGCAATCTGCTCACAGGAAACCGAAACCATCACTGAGACTTATAACTGACAGGAACGCCAGTCTTTATTCTTATTGCTGATCCACTTTTAAACACGCCATGTCACCCACTACCGGCCAGATCCTCAACACCCGCTACCGCATTGTCAAGCAGCTCGGCCAGGGCGGCTTTGGTGCAGTCTACCGCGCCTGGGACCTGAATCTTAACCGCCCTTGCGCCATCAAGGAAAACCTTGACGCGTCCCCAGACGCCCAGCGCCAGTTCGAGCGCGAAGCCAGAGTGCTGGCAGGATTGCAGCACCCAAACGTTGTCGAAGTGACCGATTATTTCAACATCCCCGGCCAGGGGCAGTTCATTGTCATGCAGTTCGTCGAGGGAGAAGACCTGGAGTGCATGCTGGAGCGCCAGGGTAAATTGGACCCTGGGCAGGCACTAGGCTGGATCGATAAGATCTGCGGCGCGTTGGAATACCTGCACAGCCAGAACCCGCCCGTCCTACACCGCGACATCAAGCCTGCCAACATCCGCCTGAACGGCCAGGGCGAGCCGGTGCTGGTCGACTTCGGACTACTGAAGGTCTACACCGCCGGGCAAAAGACCACCACCGGCGCGCGGGCCGTAACACCCGGCTATTCGCCGACTGAGCAGTACGGCCATGGCATCACCGACGCCCGAACAGACGTCTATGCATTGGGAGCCACGCTCTACGCCCTGCTGACCGGCGCGCCGCCCGACGAAGCTATCCAGCGCATCGCCGATCCGCTGTTGACACCTGTGAGGTTACCCAATGCAAAAGCCGCCAACCAGCTCGACGCTGTGCTGAGCAAGGCGCTGGAAGTCAATTCCGCGCAGCGCTATGACAGTGTGAATGCGTTTCGGAAAGCGTTATCCGGAGTGAGTTACCCGACGGTGATGGTCAGCCCGATGCTGCAGCCTGGCGGGGTTCCGCTGCTGGCGCCGCAGGTCCCACCTAAAACAAGGCGGACGGCAATATGGGTTAACCGCCTAGTAATTGCCGGATTAGTTGTGGCTCTGGCGGTTGCTGTTGCAGCGGCGTTTGCCAACAGCAACCTACGCACTGACTATGCAAACCAATATTGGCGCCTCGCGGAAACAGCTACAGCCGAGGTGAATGGCTTCGCTAATCAGATTTCAAGCGCCGAGTCTGCTATAACAGCATTCCAGGCAACCATTGATGCCCAGACGTTGCTAGCAGCGGGATTACCACCAACACCTCCCGAACTAAAAAGTGCAAAAGCTGCTGGTACGATTGTTTTCGGCCCATCTGATGGCGATCTTTCCAAAACAAAAGATAATATTAGAGAAATCGATTCGGCGAATGTAAATCTCACCAATTTTGTTAGCGAGGTGGATTTTATGAACCACGACGATTTTTTAATGCGTGATGGCTCGCATCACGTGTTATTTCGGTATATCGAAAACAGCAGTTATTATCGATTTGTCATCAAAAATTACAATTATTTCCTTTACTACTTTGATAGTACTAAAAACCATGAAGTTACCATTCAAGTCGGCCAGATCAATAACTTTCGAAAAGGAGATGGCGAGGTGAACCGCATAAGTATTATTTGTCAGGGAAGCAAGGTATTATTTTATGTCAACAACGAATTGATAACTTCGTCCCAAAATATCGCAGCCAACCCGGGCAATGTGATGATCACTGATATTTTCCCCGACCAGGCCATGAATATACAGCCTACACAATACCGCAACTTTACTGTTTGGGAAATCCATTAAATGGGGCCAGTCTTAGAATATCCCAAAATGATACTGGACAATATTTTCAACTAAGTTGCGATCTGGAAAGGACTATTCGAACTTCATAACATTTTTTGCAGGAAACGAAACCATCTCCCAGCCCTATCGTTTACATAAAACGATATAAAGTATCACAATAGACAACAGGAGGGGAAATGAACTGTCCAAACTGCCGGCTTCCTATCCGGCAAGGAGCTCGGTTCTGTGCTGCCTGCGGTCGGCCAATCCTAGCCCAACCCGCCGCACCATTACAGGTCGCCGCAACCTGCCAGATCTGCGGGGCGCAGAACCGCCCTGGTGTCCGGTTCTGCAGCCGTTGCGGGAAGCCCCTCGCGGCAGCCCGGGCCGCCCCGGCCGGCAGGCTTCCTCGCGTGCCCGGGTTCTTCCGGCTCATCAAAGGTAAGCTGGCCACCTTAAACCGCAAGCGCCTGGTTTTCGCCTGGCTTGGGATTTTCAGCCTAGCTGCGGCGCTGTTCCTGGTAGCCGGCGCGTTGCGGAATCCCGCCTCCGTCGCGGGGGTGGACGCAACTTCCACCCCAGAACAGGGCCTGCGTGCCACCGTGCAGAGCCTACCTTCCCTCGCGCCTACCGCCGGGCCGCTAGCTACCCTGGTTGAGGTTGTCGCCCCGGGGGGTAAAATCGATATCCCGCGCGTTTCGGATGAAGAAGAGATCGAGATTGGTCGCGAGTCCGCCGCTGAGTTTGAAAGGCAGTACCCAATCAGCCGCAACCCGGCCCTCGTCCAGCGGATCGAGAAGATCGGCGCCGAGCTACTACCCCATCAGCCCCGGCAGAACTTGCCGTTCCAGTTCCAGGTCGTTGACATCGATGATATCAACGCATTCGCTATGCCCGGCGGCTTTATCTACATCACGCGCGGTATGCTAAACTTTGTCGAAAACGATGATGAATTGGCTGGGGTAATTGGGCACGAGATAGCCCACGTGGCGCTGCGCCATTCCGCTCAACAAATTGAGTTGGTGACCGCAGCTCAGGCCGCGATGCAGCGCCTTTCTACACATGATCCGAACCTTGGTAGCATCTATGAAAACCAGGGCGCGCAGATTGCCGTAGAGGTGACATCTAATATACTACTGCGGGGTTGGGGACGCGAAGCAGAATTGGACGCAGACGAAAACGGTACTCTATACATGGCAGCGGCAGGATATGACCCGCAGGGTATATTGAACCTGTTCTCCCGCCTTGCGAATTATGAGAGCCAGCCGAGCAACTCTCTGGAGCGCATGCTCGCCACCCACCCATCTTTCTCCGAACGTACTGCTCGTGTGGAACAAACCATTGAGGATAACCTTTCGTACTAGATCCAGCTACCCAATAACCTTACATCGGGGCAGAATGAAATCATGCTTGAAGATTGAGTGTTGACCAGATAACGTTCACGCAAGGATAGATCGATACGAAAGCTACTCAAATCATGACGGTCTCAGCGGTCGGCCAATCGGCTTTGATCGTAAAACTGTATTGGTAGGTAATTAGTGTTCAACAGGACGACCGCCAGGGGCAGGTGGTTCAGCCTTTGAACGGCTTTCAAGTTTTTGTTCGTAAATGACACACCCAATTACTGATAACGCCCCATTTCGTATGGTTTTACAGGAACACAGGCAATATGCCTTTTAGTCGCAACACGTAGTCTCAACCCTGCGACCCCGAAATCGCAGTCACCAACCAGCAACACGGGGATCCCAGAAAGTGGCATAACCTGTTCGCTTATCTGTTGCTCATACCGGTATCCAATGAATCCCTTCATACTGAAATTTCCGATACTTACAAAAGACCATGATCCTTCGCCCATGCGACTGCTTGTGCACGCGTGGCAACGCCCAACTTAGTGTTGATCTTCTTTATATGAAACTCTATTGTTCTTTCCTTGCTGTCCATAGCTGCCACAATTTCCTTCGTCGTTTTTCCTTCTGAGAGTAAGCGTAGTACAGTTATCTCTTTTTCTGTAAGAACCGGTTGATCAGTTTGGCCCGTGGTTGCCTGCATATTCTCCATGAGATATTCTGCGACCTTTGAACTGAGCCATTTTTGTCCTCGCGATATCTTACGGATTGCGTCCGGTAGTACAGATGCATCCTCTTCTTTCAAAAGAAAACCATCTACTCCAAGCTGGACCAAACCTGACACTGTCCCCCTATCGTCATGCGCAGTCAATACCATAATGTGAACGGGCAACTTTTTCTGGTGAATCTTCCGGATGATCTCAAAGGCTTTTATACCTGGCATCATTACGTCAAGTAGCAATACATCAGGGACGAGCGTTACTGCCATCTCTAAAGCCTCATCGCCAGTCTTTGCTTCGCCTACTACGTCAAAATCCTTCTGGCGTTCCAGCTCAGCCTTTATACCAGAGCGAACAACTTGATGGTCGTCCGCAATTAAGATTCGAATACCCATCTCGCTTCACCTTTCTAAGCTAAATTCACCGAGTTAAAGGAATGGTTGCTACTAAACAGCATCCTTCACCAATTGTTGAATCGATCTCCAACGTCCCCTTTACAGCCCTCACATCTTCCAACAAACTGACCAGCCCGAAATGTTGAGTCCTTTCCAGGGAAGAAAGCTTGTTTGGCACGGAAAAACCCTGACCATCATCCTCAATGATGATGGTTATCTCTGTGGGATTAATGGACAAATGCACATCCACAGACTTCGCATTGGCATGTTTACGGATGTTCACGAGGCTTTCTCCCAATAAGCGATAGGCGAATCCACGCACATCTTCAGGAATGTATTGCTCTTTATCTCCATGAACGAAAAATCGGATTTGAAACTCAGATTTTCGTTGTACTTCATCAATCTTTACGCGATAAGCGGACACCAAGTCCAGGCTATCCAGTACGGGTGGGCGTAGATTCGCACATATTTGCCGTACCTCTTCAAGAACGGAAACCAAACCTTCCTGTACATCTAGAAAATCATCCTCCTTCAACTGATGCTTATGCCGCCGCATGTTGGATAACCGGTAATTCAAACCTACGAGTGATTGAATTACCTCGTCATGTAGTTCGCGTGAAACCTGTTTCCTTTCTTGTTCCCTCGTATCAGTAACCTTGCGGTGGAGTTCGCGAATTTCATAACTGTACTGGCGCACATCGTTCAACAAACCTGCTTTTTCCATGCTAATTTGCGCCTGATGGATGGCTACATCAAGGACTTCTAGATCGCTTTTTTCGAAGATACCATCGCCCCTTTTTCGGCCAAAAATCAAAAGCCCAAGGATTTGATCCTGACTACGAAACGGAGTAATGAGGTGGATTTTCGGCATTAGACGTTTCGGAAGTATGGAGTCTATTAGAATATCGTTTGGCTTTTCCGATGTTTCTTTGCTCTCGGATATTTGCTTCCAAACTGCTTCGAAATTCTCGTCTGAAATACGTTGGCTTACTGGTTCGCTTCCTGGTTCAACAAAAGATAAAAAGCGATCTTGTAAAATCACTGCCACAAAGTCCAGCTGCAAGGACTTCATTACTACCTGACAAAAAGTGGTCGCAATGGCCCGATCTTCCGATTCAACTGACTTCAAATGATGATTGATTAAATTAATTGCCGACCGGTAGTCATACCATTCGCCATACAAAACCTGGTTGACCCAGGAAAACAGTCTTGAATAAAGTTTTCTCGATGCTAATGCAATGACGATGGTGATAACCATTCCAGCGAGCGGATACTGGTCAAACACGCCTGAGAAATAACGGGATAACAAAGAAAATACAAGCGCATACAGGCCGGCCAGGATAAGGATTACGAAAGTGAATGCAGCTCCACGATTCACAGTGGAATCAAGGTTGACGAGCTTGAGCCTCAAGATTGCATACTGGTAACCAAAAGGAAATGACAAAAGGCTCAGGAAGGAAAACTCATATGGAATTAGCGTCCTCCCCATTAAT
>CAYOHX010000185.1:7327-9227 GCA_964403875.1 uncultured Anaerolinea sp.
ATCCCAAAGTAAAGTAGTGGCTTAGACCAAACGGGTCCAAAGGAAGATATAGAACCTGCCGCCAGCGTTACAGACGTGAACAAGCAAAAGAACAGAAACAACAATGACTGTTCTCGATCCTCGCCGAAAATATAAATCAATGCGCCTGTAAGCCAAAAAATAAATGCGATCAGAACGAAAGACATTCGACTTAAAACTGTGATGAAATCAGGATCCACGCGCTGAGTATCAATAGAAAATTCGGCTCCAACACGTTCCAAGACAAGATGGATGGTTCCCTCTCCACCTTTGTCAATGAATGCATACAGTTGATCAGCCTTGATTCCATTTCCAGATAACAGTCGATCACCAATTCGAACATTCGCTAAATTTGGATTGTTACCTTGAATTTGGTATACCAGGCCCGTTCGTGTATTCCAATATAAACCGAGAGTGGGCCGGTCAATGTGCTTGATCCCGGCCCACCCCAGTAAGCAAAGTGTGAGTAGTATAAACAGATATGGAACGAGAAATCTTTTCCGCATTTACACCTATTATTTATACCGATTGAGATAATAGCCGAACCAGGTCAGGCCGGGTTTTTAATTCGGCTTGAATGTCTTCCATGGCAGCCATACCGGAACGCCATAGCGTGTGAGACTGCACGTTCAAATACACTTGGAGGCCATACCGAAACGAGTTGATGCTGTTTGCGAAATGATCCTTTTGCATCAACAGGCCGCTTGACATCACCTCGTTGTAATAAGCGTTGAAAATATTGGAACTTTTCCAGAGGTCCGGCGCTTCTTTGGAAAGATCTTCCCGCTCATCGGCAATTTGTAGCAGCACACCAAGGTTTTTCCCGTACTCCAGACAGGCGTTCAATCTCTTTGGATCATTGGTTGCCAGACGTGCGCCAGCAAAACAGGCTAAAGCGAAGAATAATCCTGACTTCATCTTGAAACTGTTCCAAACCTGCTCGAGCAGACAATTTTTAGCTGTTAAGTCGATGTGCTGGCCGCCGCATACGTTCAAAATACTCGTAGAAAACATTGCCCGAATATCGGTGGCTGTTGAATAGTCGATACCGTCATCCACTTCCAGGCGGTTTAAGATCCACTGAGAAAGAAAAATCAAACCAGTAGTGAGATTGGAAACAGGACCAACTCCTAACGTGGCAAACGTTGTTTGATCCAGTTCGTCATCTTCAACTTTATCGAGCAAAAATGCGGCCAGTTGAAGTAAAAACCAGGCGGCCGTTACGCCAACTACTCGATGACTTTCTCCACCTAATCCCACACACCACAATTCAGGCAATGCAATTGCCGGCAACTTATTTTCACATCGGGATTGATACCTGCGAACGGATTGGATAACTACCGAGAGTAACAACTCCCGGTAGTCATCAACAATTCCAGTTTCGTTAATCGTGGTGGAAATGCGGTCGAATACTGCTTCCAAAATATCTGCTTGCATCAAACAATCGTCCAGGGCTCAACTGCAAGGATAGTGTTCTTCTCGGTCAAAGTTGCTCGTAAAGAAAACTCCTCTACTGAACTCAGCTGAATTCCCTGCTGTTCCAACACTTCCGTAAAATTCTCCACCAATTTTTGCAACAACGATTCATCATTGGCGACTTGAAACGAAAGTACTGCTAAAGACATGAAAATCCTCCGATAAATTAGGTGTGGAATGTTGCCTAGTTTACCGAAGCATCTTTTCACCCGTAACCGGGATTTTCTGCAATTCCGATTGCGGATTCCCGCAAGCTATTGCGGTTTTTCACACGAACCCAGCAAACAATATCGACTTTCTGTTGACTATAACGATAAATAGCAATCCCTTTCGCGGTATCCCGGAGCAATTATTTTTGAGACTTCTTCGCCTCTTTAATAACCAGGCTGATCAAATCAAAGACAAA
>CAYOHX010000186.1:0-9162 GCA_964403875.1 uncultured Anaerolinea sp.
TTGCGCCTCACGCATACCTCAAATTCGGGTTTCTTCCACTTCTGGCTGAGTAGTTACAAAAAGACCTGGTTTAAAGACCTTCGAGCAGGTTGGCCGCGGCCAGCAGGACGAAAGCAGCCAGCATGAGGAAGGGTGCAAAAGCGCCCATTGCAGGCACAAAATAACCAATCAAGGCCACGACGGCCAACGCAACGGCAATATAGAACGTCACATTCTTGGGCGTGCTTAATTTCATGATATTCTCCTTGGGTGAAAAACAGGAATCTTTACTGCTCCAAGAGAATTGTATTCATTTAAAGAAATTCTCCAAGCGTTTTAGAGCCATCAAACTTCATTCATGGTGCCGGCCGCCAACCGCGCGTCTCGCATTTTCTGGGCGGCTACCCGCCGCTTTGAATCCAGGCAAAAACCAGCGAAAGGACGATAATAGCGGCGCCAATGCCGAAGGCAAGCCAATTCGCGAACCGTAATCGCATCGTGTAGCCTCCCTATACCATATCAAATCGTTCGGAATGGAAATCGCCCAAGAAGACCCCGGCATTGACCAGTGCCTTTTCAACCGCGTCCATCATGGGTTTGGGCCCGCAAATAAACACTTCCACCGCGTTCTTTTGCCGATCCTCGGGCAAAAATCGCTCCAGCAGTCCCTGGTTGATAAAGCCTCTTTCGCCGGTCCACCCTTCTGGCGGATTCTCCAGCACATGCACCACGGTTAAGTTCAACCGTTCCTTCAACTTCTCGATCTCATCATAAAACGCCACGCCCTCGCGATTCTTATTGGCGTAAAGTAAAGTTAACTTGCGTCGGTCACCGCGGTCGGCCAGGGTGCGCAACATGCTCATCATCGGCGTAATCCCAATCCCGCCCGCCACGAACACAAACCCGGTTGCATGGTCGTGCCGGTCGACACTGAACGCGCCATATGCGCCATCAACATAGACTCGCTGTCCCGGTTTCATATCTTTGATGGTGCGGGTGAAATCGCCCAACTCCTTAATGGTGAACTCGATCGTATCGCGGTCTTCCGCGCTGGAAGAAAGCGAGAAAGGATGCTCGCTGTCGGCGAAAGGCGAATTCCAGGCCGTGATCCAGGCAAACTGCCCCGGCTCAAAGGTGAACCCTCGATGCCCAACCGGCCTCAAGCGCAATGACCAGGCATTTCCTGGCTGGCTTTGCACTGAAACCACCTCCCACGGCCTGCGCAGCAAGATGAGTGGTTTGATGAGTCGCACCCAGGCCAACATGCCCACGAAGAAAGCGCCGTACCCCACCCACAGCAACCGCTTGAGTGTGCCGTCTACGTAATGCCCTACCAGGGTAACATGAACCATTGCCAATGCAACCGCGGCG
Organism: uncultured Anaerolinea sp.; assembly: GCA_964403875.1. Lineage (GTDB taxonomy): Bacteria > Chloroflexota > Anaerolineae > Anaerolineales > Anaerolineaceae > Anaerolinea. The sequence goes on from CAYOHX010000186.1 coordinate 1,351, forward strand.
GTGGCTAATAATCCATGCCAGATTCGCCAGCGGTTATATTCGATCTTCAGCTTCTTCCGCCAAATCGAAATCACCACCAGCGCAATCAAAGCCAGTGTGGCGGTCACGGCGGCCCGGGCTCGCCAGGGAGCTTCGAACACATTCAACAAGCGCAAGGTCTGCGGGTCAAACAAGAACAAAATCAGCGGGTGCGCCAGGACCAGCCCAAACGCCACCAAAGAAATTTGTTTGTGAAAGTAATACACGATATCGCTGCCGTAAGGCGCTTTCACCTTTTTGAAGCGGGCCGTCAGGGCAAATTGCAGCGCCATCATGGCCAGTCCGCTGAACCCGATTGCCACGGAAAATTCCCGCCAAAACTCGCGTTGTTCGGGCCTGGGGCCAATCAACATAAAGAATAAAGGAGCCAGGGTCAACGCCAGGTAAACCAAAATCCAAAAAACGGTTTGAATGGTTCGCCGCAATCTCATCGTGCACCTCTGTGAACAAGCCTGTCCGTGACTTGCCAATGGCAGGATTTCCCCACCGCTACGCCCGGTTACCGTTTAAAAATCGTACCACACCTTTTTCAAGATGTGGTACGGTTTGTATACACTTTTCGGCTCGTTTCGCCCCAAGGGTCCCGTCTTATAGGATCTGATACAACTCCACCAACACCCCGCCAGTGCTCTTGGGGTGAACAAAGGCCATCTTTCGGCCCGGCAGCTCCTGGGCGGTTTCATTAATCAACCGCACGCCCTTCGCTTTCAACTCGGCCATCTTGGCGTCGATATCATCGACTTCGATGCACAAGTGATGCATTCCACCGCCTTTTTCGGCCAGGAACTTCGCCAGTCCCGAATCGTCCGTGGTCGGCTTCACCAACTCCACCTCGCTGTCGCCCACCGGAAGAAAAGCCACCACGGCCTTTTGGCTGGGCACATCTTCCACGTGGTGTAATTGCAGCCCCAACGCATCCTGCCAAAAGCTCAAAGCCTGGTCGATATCCGCTACCACCACTGCGACGTGATTGATTTTCTTGATTTCAGCCATCTTCGCTCCTCTTTAAAATTCAGCCCTCACCGCTTCGATTCCCAATGAACCGAACGATTGTTACAGCCATGCCGGAGGCTGGTACTCGCCCCAGGTTTTGCGCAGCACGCCGCACACTTCGCCCAGAGTCAGGTCATGTTCCATGCATTCCACCAACAACGGCATCAGGTTGTCGCTGCCCCGTGAAGCAACCTCCAACTGTCCCAGCAGTTCGGCAACCTTGGCCGTGTCACGCTTTTGCCTCAGGGCAGCCAGCCGCGCGCGTTGGCCCTGCTCGATGGCCGGGTCCACCTTGAGCCGCTCCAGGGTCAAGTTCTCCTCCACCTGGAAAGCATTCACCCCCACCACAACGTGCTCTTTGCGCTCTACACCGCGCTGGTAATGGTAAGCCGCGTTTTGGATCTCGCTTTGCAGATAGCCCTTCTCGATGGCCTGGCGAGCGCCGCCCAACTCGTCGATCTTTCCAATATAATCCCGTGCCCGGCTCACAATTTCATCGGTCAGGTACTCCACCAGATAAGAACCAGCCAGAGGGTCGATCGAATCCGCCGCGCCCGACTCGTAAGCGATGATTTGTTGGGTGCGCAGCGCCACCCGCACCGACTTCTCGGTGGGCAGCCACAAAGCTTCGTCCATGCTGTTCGTGTGCAGCGACTGTGTGCCGCCCAATACCGCCGCCAGGGCCTGCATGGTTACGCGTACAATATTGTTTTCCGGCTGTTGGGCTGTGAGCGTGCTTCCAGCCGTTTGCGTGTGGAAGCGCAACATCCAGGACTTGGGATCAGCCGCCTGGAAGCGCTCGCGCATGATCTCGGCCCACAGCCGCCGTGCCGCGCGGAACTTGGCAACTTCCTCAAAAAAGTTGTTGTGCGCATTGAAGAAGAACGAAAGCTGAGAAGCAAATTCGTCCACTTTCAGACCCGCGTCCAACGCCGCCTGCACGTAGGCAATGGCGTTCGCCAGGGTGAAAGCCACCTCCTGCACGGCAGTGGAACCAGCTTCGCGGATATGATAGCCCGATATGGAAATGGTATTCCAATTGGGCACATTTTTCGCGCAGTAGGCAAAAATATCAGTGATCAGGCGCATGGAAGGCGCCGGCGGGAAGATGTAGGTCCCGCGGGCCACATATTCTTTCAAGATATCATTTTGGATGGTTCCGCGCAGTTTGCCCGGCTCCACGCCCTGCCGCCTGGCCACGGCAATGTACATGGCCAGGAGCACCGCCGCCGGCGCATTGATGGTCATGCTGGTTGAAACGCGGTCCAGGGGAATCTCACGAAATAGGATTTCCATATCTGCCAGCGAGGAGATGGAAACGCCCACCTTGCCCACCTCGCCCATCGACATCGGATCATCGGCGTCATACCCGATCTGGGTAGGCAGATCAAAAGCCACCGAAAGACCCGTCTGGCCCTGCTCCAGCAGGTAACGGTAGCGTTGGTTAGACTCCTCCGCCGAGGCAAATCCTGCGTATTGGCGCATCGTCCAGAATCGCCCGCGGTACATGGTTGGCTGCACCCCACGAGTGAAAGGGTACATGCCCGGAAAGCCCAGGTCTTTGGCGTAATCCAATTCCTGGCCGGTCAACAACCTCGGCACGGGGATATTGGACGAAGTAACGAACTCACTTTTCCGCTCTGGAAATTTGCTCAAAAGAGGTTTCAGAATCTTTTCTTCCCAGCGCTGCTGCTCGTCATGTATGCTCATACCCATCCTTTATAGAGAATCCCTGGAATTGGTAGTGGATGAAGGTTCCACGCCGCATTCCAAAGAGCCTCATTTCAGAAACTGGCCCATGCGGGCATTACCAGTATACCAAAACCCCCTGACTGGAACATGGATTTAAGATATGGTAAACTTCGGATAAATATCCTGAAATCATGCAACTACTCACGCCAAAGATGGAAAATCCCCCTTTTCTGATCGTTGGGTAAAAAATCTTCCTGGAGGGCCTGCGTCTTGTCTGCTTTCATTCAATTGATCCTCGTGCTGGCTGTCATCATATTGTTCGCCAAAACTGCCGGCTATTTGAGCACCCGCATCGGCCAACCTTCCGTATTCGGTGAACTTCTGGTTGGCGTTCTGCTGGGTCCCACTCTCCTCGATCTCACCCATCTGTATTTTGTTACCGATTCCCACCTGGGCGAAGTGGTGCACGAATTCGCCGAATTAGGCGTGTTGATGTTAATGTTCCTGGCCGGCCTCGAGCTTGAATTTCATGAGTTGGCGAAGAACACGCGCGTCTCAGCCTATTCCGGCGTCCTGGGCGTACTGGTGCCAGTCTTGTTTGGGTGGGCCATCGGCAGCGCCAGCGGCATGCCCTTCAATCAGTCCGCCTTCCTCGGTCTCACCCTCGGCGCAACCAGCGTAAGCATTTCCGCGCAAACCTTGATGGAGCTGAAGGTGCTGCGCAGCCGGGTGGGCCTGGGACTGCTCGGCGCGGCTGTCTTCGATGACATTTTGGTCATCTTGCTCCTTTCCGCCTTCAGCGCCATCGGCGCGGGCGGTGGGCTGGGCGAGATTGGTATTGCCCTGCTCAAAATGATCGCCTTCATCGCCATCTCCGGCGCGTTTGGCTTCTATGTCCTGCCCAAACTGACCGCTTTCCTGGCCAAATTGCCCATCAGCCAGGGGGTCATCGCCTTTGCTTTAGTGATCATGCTGGTTTATGGCATCGCTGCCGAATTGTTGGGCGGCATGGCTGCCATTACCGGCACATTCATGGCTGGCATGATGTTTGGCCGCTCTTCAGAGAAAAGACGCCTGGAGCAAGGCTTTGGCATTCTCGCATATGGGTTCTTTGTCCCCATTTTCTTTGTAGATATTGGCCTGCGCGTCGACATTGGCGCCCTGCCGCTCAGTTCGCTGTGGCTCTTCCTGATCATCTGCCTGGCTGCCATTCTTGGCAAGCTCATCGGCGCGGGGTTGGGAGCCAAACTGGGCGGCTTCACCTGGCGTGAGTCCACCCAGGTCGGCATCGGAATGGTCTCGCGTGGCGAAGTCGGTTTGATCGTTGCCACCGTAGGCATCAGCCAGGGCTTTTTACCCACCGCCGCATTTACACTGATCGTCGGAATGGTCCTGGTGACCACGCTGGTCACGCCGCCGCTGCTGCGGGCATCTTTTTCTACCCAGACATCCGCTCCTAAGGAGGCCTGAAGATTATGTTCATGATCCTGTACGTCTTGCACGACGAAACGCTGCTGCATGAAATCCTTTCAGCCTGGGATGAAGCCGGTGTCTCCGGTGTCACCATCTTGCCCAGCACCGGCATGGGCCGCCTGAGGAAGTATTCGGCTTTACTCGAAGATACCCCCCTCATTCCCAGCCTTTCCGATCTGATTGAGAATCACGAAGAAGTGCTGAATCGCACCCTCTTCACCCTGGTGGATTCTCAGGACTTGATCGACAAAGTAGTGGCGGCGACCGAAGCATTGGTTGGCCCATTGGCCAATGATAACAACGGCATCATGGCCGTCCTCCCAGTTGCGCAAATTTACGGTCGCCGCCCTCGCGCGAGCAAGTAATCCATGCGAATCCTGGCCATTGACATCGGCACCGGGACACAAGATATCCTCCTGTTCGATGCGCGCCTGGATGCCGAAAACAACTTCAAACTGGTGCTGCCTTCACCCACGATGATGATTCGGGGGAAAATTGAGGCTGCCACCCGGCGGCGTGCTGGGATCGCCCTGCACGGCGTGACCATGGGCGGCGGTCCTTGCGCATGGGCCGTAGAAGCCCATCTTCAAGCCGGGTTGCCCGTGTTTGCCACCCCCTCCGCCGCCCGCACGCTCAATGATGACCTGCAAGCCGTGCAAGAAAGCGGCGTGCAAATCCTCTCCGAAGAGGAAAGAGCACGCTTGCCCGGCGAGATCGAGCACATAGAAATGCGCGACTTCGACTTCCCGGCCATTCGCCGGGCCTTTGCCGAATTTGGTGTTTCCCTCGACGATCTCTCTGCCGTGGCTGTGGCAGTTTTTGACCATGGCGCCGCCCCTCCGAACATCTCTGACCGGCAATTCCGTTTTGATTACCTGGATGAGCGCATCCGCGCGGAGAATCGCCTGAGTGCCTTCGCCTTTCCCGCCGCGGATATCCCCCCCATCATGACCCGTCTGCAAGCGGTAGCCGATTCGGCGGGAGCGCTGCCCGCGCCGCTGATCGTCATGGACACCGCCCCTGCCGCCGTTTTGGGAGCCGCTCTCGATCCCCACGTAGCTGCCCATGCCCAAACAGTGATTGCCAATGTGGGCAATTTTCACACCCTGGCCTTTCGCCTGGGGCCCGGCGGAATCGAGGGGGTGTTCGAGCATCACACCGGACTGTTGGGTCGTCCCGCGCTGGAAGAACTGCTGCGCAAACTAGCCGCGGGCAGTCTCACCCACAGCGAAGTGTTCGACCACCACGGTCACGGCGCGCTGATCTATGCCTCCCGACCGCTCCAACTTGGCCCACAGCACACTCCCCTGGTGGTGACCGGTCCGCGCCGCTCACTGCTCAAAGACTCTCCACTCCAGCCCTATTTTGCTACCCCATTTGGGGACATGATGATCGCGGGATGCTTCGGCCTGATCGCCGCCGTGGCCGATCACCTGCCTGGCCTGCGCGAAACCATCTTGCAGGCGCTGCGCACCAGCCGCGGCATCGCCCCGTGGGATGTTGCCTGAACTGACTCATTGGGAATTGGCGTGGTGAAATCCGCATTTATGCGGGACCTACCACGGCAACTCCTAGAGAGCCCCTGAACTTGTTGACGGTTCTGCCCCCGTCTGGTATACTCTGCCAGCCTGTGGCGTTGTACCCTTCGCCGCGGAGTATTTTCAAAAAGCTTGAAAGGGCTTGAACAATGAAAGTTTTGCTGATTAAGGACGTGTATAAACTGGGTCGCGCTGGCGACGTCAAACGTGTCGCCGATGGCTTCGGCCGCAACTACCTGCTCCCCCAGGGCATGGCGGTTTTGGCGACCCCCGGCGCGCTCAAGCAGGTCGACAGCCTGCGCGCAAAAGCGAACCTTCGCCGCGCCGAACTGAACAAAGAGATGGGCGGCCTGGCCGAACAGCTCAAGGGCGTGTACGTGACCTTCGCCTCCAAGGCGGGTGAAACTGGCAAGCTGTATGGCTCCATCACCACCACCATGATCGCCGAAGCGCTCTCCGCGAAAATCGGCACGACCGTCGAGCGCCGCCAGGTAGAATGCCAGCCCATTCGCAATCTGGGCTCCTTCAAAGCCATCGTCCGCCTCACCGTTGACCTGAACCCCGAAGTGCTGGTCATCGTCCATCGCGAAGGCGAGACCCCCGACCTTCCTGAGGCAAACGCCCCCGCGGAAGAACAGCCCGCGGCGGAAGAACCCGCTCAGGAATAACACAGACCTTCAATGATTTTGGGCGGTTCTTCCGCCCAAAATCTCTATTAAGCGCCCATGTCCTCCTCTGTTGGAAGCCAGCTCAAACAAGCCCGGCAGGCGCGAGGATTATCCCTCGAGCAAGCCGCTCATTCGACCCGCATCCGCATCCATTACCTGGAAGCCCTGGAGCGCGGCGATCGTTCGACGCTGCCTTCCGCCGTGCAAGCTCGCGGTTTTTTACGCCTCTACGCCGATTATCTCGGTTTGCCCGTAGACCGCCTGGTAGATGAATGGGAAGGGCGTACGCCTCCCCCGCCGCCCGAGCCGACAACCACCGCGTCTGCCGGCGCGCCTCCAGTCGAAGACGCTCCAGATGAAACGGTCAGCGAGCCAGTCCCCGATGAGCCCTTCGATGTTTCGCCCCCATCTCCTGCCGCTGACGAGGTCGAATACCTGCCGCCCGCCCCTTCCAACGCCGCGCCTGATGCCGCCTCGGCGCAATCCATCTTCGTAGAAATTGGCCAAACGCTGCGTAAACAGCGCGAAATCTTGAGCCTGTCACTACAAGACGTGGAAAAGTTCACCCACCTTCGCTTGCACTATCTCAAGGCCCTCGAGGCTGGCGCGCTAGACCAACTTCCTTCGCCAGTGCAGGCACGGGGCATGTTGAGCAACTACGCCGCCTTCCTCAACCTGGACAGCGAAGCCATCTTGCTGCGTTTTGCCGATGGACTGCAAACCCGCCGCCTCGAGCGGACCGTTCCGGTTCCAGCCGGGGCGCGCCCCAACCGAGCCGGGACCCGGCCCGTCGCGCGCGCGGCGAAATCCACCTCTCCACTGCGTCGGCTGGTCACCCCAGACTTGATCTTCGCGGTCGCCTTACTGGTTGGGCTTTTCGCTTTGCTCTTATGGGGCGCGTCCAGCATCGGCATGCTCGATTCGGATGAGACCACCGCTACCCTGCCATCGGTCGGCGAGGTGCTCCTCACCACCCCCTCCCTCACCCCTCAGGTCACCCCCTCTCCGGGGGGAACACTCGCGGCAGAGAGCGTGGAAACCGCCCTGCCTACCGAACCCGCTCCGCAAGATATGCAACCCACCGTCACCATTGCGGCCATCAATTCCGATCCGCTGCAAGTATATGTGATCGCCAGGCGGCGCGCGTTTTTGCGAATCATTGTTGACGATCAACTCAAGTTCAACGGGCGCATCATTCCCGGCAACGCTTATCCTTTTTCGGGCAAGCAGCGTATCGAGTTGATCTGCGGGAACGCAGCCGCCATCCAGGTTTTTCACAATCAACAAGACATGGGCTCCTTGGGCACTGCCGGCCAGCCGGTCAGTTTGATATTCAGCGCGGAGGGTATCGTCACACCCACGCTCTCCATCACGCTCATGCCAACCAACACCCCCCCAGCCACCGTCAC
>CAYOHX010000187.1:0-9114 GCA_964403875.1 uncultured Anaerolinea sp.
CGCGTGCTTCGCACGCGCAACAACCTCAAAATCGCAAACCTCCACAATAATTTTTAGGATAGGTTCTAAAATTGGCTTCATGATTGCGTGGCAGCCACCAGCCTTCGGCGGGCATTTTTTCGCTCGTGGGCCAACCGCCAGCGTTCGCCAACAACCCAGGCGATCAACGGGGCGGGCACGATTCCGCCCAGTGCCTGTAAGATGCGGTTGAGAAGGCCGGGAATATAGACGGCTTTCCCTTTGAGGGCGCTGTCGATGGCGCCCGCGGCGACCGAGCCCGTGTTTTGGGTCGTGAGCGCGCCCATCCAACCCTGGGCTTCGATGGACTCGATGCATTCGGGCGTTGTAGGCATGCCCGCCGGGCACAGCGCCGTCACGGTTGCTCCGACCTCGCGCAGCTCTTCGCGCAAGGCCAGGGAAAAGTCGAGCAAAAAGCGCTTCGAGGCGGCATAAGTAGCTTTGACGGGCATGGGGTAAAAAGCAGCCAGGCTGGCTACGTTGATGATGCGGAAGGCACGGGTGGGGTCGCGCTGCTGCATGAGCGCGTGCGTTACCTCTAGTGTCCCTTCAACGTTCAGGCGGATGATTGTGCGGATTTTCTCGAAGGGCTGTTCGTAGAAAGAGCCTTCAAAATCCAGCCCGGCCACGTTAATGACCATCCAAAAGCGCATCCGCTCGCCGGTGAAGGCGTCGAACAATTGCGCCCGTGAGGCGGGGTTGGTCAGGTCGCTGGTGAAACAGCAGACATCCACATCGTAGGCTTTGCGCAGACCGCCCGCCAGGGTCTCAAGCGGGCCAGGTTTTAAATCGGTCAGCGCCAGCTTCCAACCGCGAGACGCGCATTCGCTGGCGAAAGCTTTTCCCAAGCCGCCCGTTGCTCCAGTAATCAGTACCCAACTATTCATTGTGTTCTCCTCATCTTCTTCCTCCCGCATTGGGCGGGAAGGTGTATTTGCTGTAACGGTTCAGTGGGGGAGATACCCCCCCCTCTTCCACCGCTGACTGAGTAGTTACTATCTGCAATGAGTATAGCGAGTTGTGCTGAAAAAGTCAATCATTTGTTTGAAACTTATGTATAAATCTTATTGACAAAACATTTGTTTGAAACTATACTAAGTTAAGTGGGTTGGATTGAGGGCAGGCATCGCTCAAACCGACCTACATCTGTATCGCTATTGGCTTACCTGCTCAAAGGATGGGGAGGTTCCCCGATTTTGAGGCGTTTGAGTTTTGAGAACCCATAAGGAATAGAAACATGGAAAATCCACTTTCAGGCAAGACGTATGTCATCACCGGGGCCACCTCGGGCATTGGTCAGGCCGCCGCGGCGCAATTGGCGGCGCAAGGCGCGTTTGTTATTGGCGTGGGGCGCTCGGCAGAGCGCAATCAGGCTGCCGAGCGAGAGTTGCGGGCAGCCTTTCCGGCGGCTCGGGTGGAGTACTGTCTGGCGGATTTGACCCTGCAAAGCGAGGTCCACCAATTGGCTGACCAAATCGAGAAGAAGCTGTCTGAGGCGGGCATCACCGCGCTGAATGGGCTCATCAATAACGCCGGTATGTTCAGCGCCTGGTATACGCAGACCGCCGAGGGCTTCCAGGTGGTGTGGGCGCTCAACCACCTGGCTCCCTTCTTGCTCACCTACCGGCTACTGCCATTGCTCAAAGCGGCGACTATGGGGCGGGTCGTGACCGTTAGCTCCTATTCGCATAACCTGGCGCGTTTCCGCTGGAACGATGTGCAGTTGCGCCGCTTTTACAATGGATTGTCCTCGTACAAGCAAAGCAAGATGGCCAATGTGCTCTTCACTGCCGAGTTGAATCGCAGACTGGGGGCGCAATCTACCTTGCGGGCTTTTGCCGCCGACCCTGGACTGGTTAAAACCGACATCGCCTTCAAAGGCACCCCCGGTTTTGTTCAGTTGATCTGGAAGTTCCGCCGCAATGCGGGGATATCTGCTGATGAATCAGCTCGGGGTGTGGTATTCCTGGCTACCGAGCCGTCCATCCAAAACCGGACGGAGGTATATTGGAAGCACAGCGTTCCTAAGAAGCCAGATGGGTACGCGCTGAACGAGCAGAATGGAAAGCGCCTGTGGACCATCTCCGAGCAACAATGCGGGATTAAGACCGAGGGGCAGCTATGACCGGGCTGCCGCCGGAGAAGCGCATCCTGGAAGCGACGATTGCGTGCATTGAACAGGATGGAATTGATAACCTGACCACCCGAAAAATTGCTGAGCAGGCGGGAGTGAATATTGCCGCCATCAATTATTATTTTCGCAGCAAAGAGCGCTTGGTAGAAGAGGCCAAGCAAATGACCCTGGAGCACATGCGTGGAGATTTGCTAGAGATTGTTGAGCAGGTCGAAACGCCTTTTCTGCAGCGGCTGGAAGAGACGGTGGCATATCTGATCGACGGGGGCAAGCGTTTCCCCAAAATTGTGATGGCGCATATGTACGCGATCTTAGTAGAAAAGCGTCACGATACGCCTGCGTTGTATATGTTTCGTGATATTTTTGAGCGTATCAACCGCCAGGCCGTGGCGGCTTACCCCCAGTTTTCGGAAGTGAATGTGCGCGCAGCCCTGGCCCAGGTGATGTCGGCGGCATTTTTTACCATGCTTGCGCCGGATTTCTTCCTTGAGAAAAATTTCCTGGTGACGGAAGATGAGGCCAGCACCGGGCGATTGGCTGGGTATACGGCGCGGATGTTTGAACGCTGTATGCACATCGAGCCGTAAGCTGTGATGGTAGTAGGGGGAATTCATGAATTACCCCTACTACGCTTCTTCCCCCATTGTCGAGAATCCGTGGGCTTTTCTACGATATAATGACCCTGTCCCACATTTTACTCATTGAAAAGAGCCCCCTCCATGACTGCTATATTGTCGCGCCTATCCAAAGTTCCTCGTGAGTTAAAACTCTTTATCGCCGCCTCGTTGGTGATGGGAATTGGCTACAGCTTATTCGATTCTGTCTTTAATAATTTTCTCAATGAAAATTACGCTCTCACCGGCTTTCAGCGTTCCTTCCTGGAATTCCCCCGCGAGCTGCCTGGTTTCCTGACTATTTTCATTACCGCCCTGTTTTGGTTCCTGTGCAGCCGCCGCCTGGGTGGGATGGCTTTGCTGTTCAGCGCGTTGGGTGCTTTGCTAATTGCTTTTGCTTCTCCCAGTTACGGCATAATGGTGATCTGGTTATTCGTCTACAGCGCCGGCCAGCACGTCTTCATGCCCATCGCTTCAACCGTTGGCATGGAACTGGCGCGAGAAGGTCAAGCCGGACGTCGCCTGGGCCAACTCAACGCCGTGCGAAACTTCGCTGCCATCTTTGGCAGCGCCCTGGTGTTTGTTGGTTTTCGCTACCTGGGCATGACTTTTGAGGTCACCTTCACCCTGGCGGCGGTGGGCTTTGTCATTGCTGCTGTACTGCTCTTTTCTATGCAGCGTGGGCGCCCGCAGCCATCTGGCGAAATTCTCAAACTGAAGAAGGAATACCGCCTGTATTACCTGTTGGCGGTATTATACGGTTCGCGCAAGCAGTTATTCATCACCTTTGCGCCCTGGGTGTTGGTGACGATTTTCAATCAGCCCACCCAGACCCTGGCAACACTCATCACCGTGGGCGGGATCATTGGCATCATCTTCCAGCCTTTCCTGGGACGGGCCATCGACCGCTTTGGCGAGCGTACCATCTTGATCAGCGAGGCCGTGCTGCTGGTGTTTGTGTGTTTTGGATATGGATTTGCGCGCACGTTTTTACCCGAGGGCACGGCCTTCCTGGTGGTGTGCGGGTGCTATTTGCTGGACCAGATGTTGATGTCGGTGAGCATGGCTCGCTCGACGTACATGAAGAAGATTGCGCTCAAGCCGGATGATATCCAACCGGCCCTGGCGGCAGGCGTGTCCATCGACCACATCTTTTCGATCTCGCTGGCCCTGCTGGGCGGCGTGATCTGGAATCAATTTGGCTACCAGTATGTGTTCTTGATGGGCGTGGTCATTGCTGCCGCCAACATCTTTGCTGCCTCGCGTATCCGCTTGCCTGCCCAGCCCGCCGCGGTTCAAGCCGAAGCGGGGAAACTCCCTCTTTGACACTCTCTTGATCTTTCAGCCCTTGGGTTTCATGTATAATGAAATCGGAGGGCTGAACTATGAGCTTCTTCTTCGATCCAAATGTTGCGTATGTATTGTTGGTAGGGGGCGCGGTTATGGCCATTCTGGCCTTGTTCGCTCCGGGCACGGGTATCCTGGAAGTCGGCGCAGTCCTTATCCTGGCTCTGGCCGGATACAGCATTGCCAACTTGCCGGTGAACATCTGGGCGTTGGTGCTGTTGGCTTTCAGCTTGATCCCCTTCTTCTTCGCGGTTCGCGTGCGGAAGAATAGCTGGATTTACCTGCTGGGAGCGCTGGCTGCCATGATCCTGGGTTCGGTGTTTGCGTTTCCCCCCACCGAAAGCGGCGTGAGGCTGAACCCCATTCTGGCGATCATTGTTTCGGGCCTGTCGGCGGGATTGTTGTGGCTGATGGCGCGGAAGAGTCTGGCGGCTTTCAAGCTGACCCCCAACCACAGCCTGGATGGGCTGATTGGGCAGGTGGGCACGGCCAAGACCGACCTGCGCCTCCAAGGCGCGATCTATGTGGGCGGCGAGCAATGGACCGCCAATAGCTCGGTGTATGTTCCCGCCGGGAGCCCGGTGCGTGTTGTGCGCCGCAGCGGCCTGGTGTTGGATGTCGAACCTGTATCAACCCCTGATTCCAAATAGGAGGAGTACGATATGTCACTGGGAAATGGTGAATTCTTCACCCTGTTGTGCCTGGTAGGAGGCATCGTTGTGGTTTTGTTGGTCTTCCTGGCCAACGCCATCAAGGTTGTTCCGGAATATCAACGCCTGGTAGTGTTCCGCTTGGGACGCAGCCTGGGCGATAAAGGTCCCGGCTTGATTCTGCTGATCCCGGTCATTGATCGTGCCGTGCGTGTCGATTTGCGCGAGCAGGTACGCGAGATCCCGCAGCAGACGTCCATTACCAAGGATAATGCGCCGATCTCGATCGACTTCATCTGGTACTACAAGGTGCTCTCTCCTACAGATTCCGTGCTGCAGGTAGGAAACTTTGAGTTGGCCGCTCAAGGCATGGCGACCACCACGCTGCGCTCGGTCATCGGCGGTATTTTGCTGGACGATGTGCTCTCGGAGCGCGAAACGATCAATAATATCCTGCGCACCCGCCTGGACGAGGTGACTGGGCGCTGGGGTGTCAAGGTGACCAACGTTGAAATCCGCGAGATCATCCCGCCACGGGATGTTCAGGATGCGATGAATCGCCAGATGTCTGCCGAGCGCATCCGCCGTGCGGTGGTGACCGAATCGAATGGTACGCGCGAAGCTGCCATCAATGTGGCCGATGGTGAACGCCAGTCCGCGGTGCTGCGCGCCGAAGGCGAGAAGCAGGCCAATATCTTGCGCGCCGAAGGTGAAAAACAAGCTCAACTGCTGCGGGCTGAAGGTTACTCGGCGGCTTTGGAGAAGATTAACGGGATTGCCACTACGCTCGATCAGCGCAGTATCACCATTCAGTACTTTGAGACGCTCAAGAGCATGGCTGAAAAACCGTCCACCAAGTACATCTTCCCAATGGAGTTCACCAGCATGTTAGGGAACTTCGTCAAAGGCCAGACGGAAAAGTAAGTTTTGATTTTGGGTGAGAACGGAAGCTATCAGATTGAGGGCGCCGGCCTGAAAGATTTCAACGCGCTGCGCGCGCTGGAGCAGGTTTGCTTCGGAGGCGATGCGTGGCCGTGGTTAGATCTGGTCGGCGTCCTCGTTATGCCTGGACTGGTGCGCTTGAAGGCCTGCGTGGGCGAGCGCATGGTAGGCTTTGTGGGGGGAGACCCTCACAACAGTGAAGGCGTGGGGTGGATTGCCACCTTGGGGGTGCTGCCTGAATTCCGACGCATGGGCATTGCCACAGCTCTGCTGCAATTGTGCGAAGCGCGCATGGGTCTGCCGGTGGTGCGCCTTAGTGTGCGCCGCTCCAACGAGGCCGCCATCAAGCTGTATCACGCTCAGGGATATCGCCCCGTGGATGTGTGGGCCAAGTACTATTTTGATCAGGAAGACGCCCTGGTGCTGGAGAAGAAGCGGTGACACATAGGGGAAGCCTCTTGGATCAATTACCTGACGGTGGATTGCAAGGTGCGCACGCGTTGACTTTCCAAGGGACTCGATATATACTGAGTTTAGTGAAAAGTATCTCTCCACCCATTTACTGTTTCAATCAAATAGGGGTTCCCGAGCACGCAATGACGCGTGCTTTTTTGCATTCTGTGGGATTCTGTCGATAAAGGAGTCTTTAAAAAAATGGATTCAGGCATGATCGGCAAGATTGATAAAGCGAAGCGCTACGCTCAAGAGCGCAAGCGGGTTCATTTCACGGAATTTACGGTTACATTTGATGGCGAGAATAACCCTCATACCGTCCATTACGGTCAAGGGGAATGGAAGTGCGACTGCGATTTCTTCCGCACGCGTGGACGATGCAGCCACTCCATGGCCCTGGAGATGATCCTTGAGGGGATGATCGGCTAATTTGCCAAATCGAGGGGGATGTCGGAACGGTTCGTGGTGATCGCGAACGCGGCCTAGTGGGCCGCGTTCGTTTTTAAACCAGCAGGTCGCGTCGGGCAAACCCCCTGGCCGAGGCTGCCGCCAAGCCCAGGCAGGCAGCCGCCAGCAGCGCGCAGCCCCACCCCCAGGCTCCGGCGGTCAGGTGAGGCCCGCCGTACCAGCCGTAGGGGCTGATATAGTGCAGAAAACCCAGGCCCGGAATGACTTCAGCGAGCCGGTCGAGAAGGACGCTGACCGCCAGGGTCAAGCCGCCAGCCAACCAGGCCGTCCGCGCTCGACCGCTGAGGCATCCGCCCAGTAACGCGGCGCTGCCGTAAAAGATACCCAGCAGCCACAGCGAGAGCAGCATTCCAGCCAGTCTGCCGGGCAGCCAGCTTCGCCAGCCCAGCCCAGTGCCCAATAAAAGCGCGAGTCCAAGTGCTGCTACGGGGGTCAGGCTTAGAACCAACAACACCCCCCAGCGGATCCATACCAGTTGACCGGGACGTACAGTTCCGACCAGTAGCAGGGCAAGCGCGCCACGCTGTTCCTCGCCGGCGATCAAAGCCGCGCCTTGGCGGATGGTAAACCAGCCCAGGAGGAGGGGAAACGCCCAGCCGAACCCGGCCATGCCCAACCAGCCGCCCGAGAAGCCGAAAAAGCCCCGCCATGTTTCCGGCAGACTTGAAATCCATCGTTGCAGCAAGGGCCACTGGCCCAGACCCAGCAGGATGAGCCCGGTGGCGGCCAGCGCGACCGAACTCCACAGGGGTTGTCGTTTGCGCGCCGCCAGCGTTTGCCGAAAGAGGCTAATCCACTCCATTGGAGAGCCCGTAGTAGCGATGATACGTTTCTTCGAGGGTTGGCTGTTGGCAGATCATATCGGTGACGCGGTACTGGCTGGCAATCTTGATGAGCGAATCGGGGTCGCCTTGCACGGTGCAACGCAGTTGGTTGTCTTCCAGGCGCACGTCTTGCAGATTGTTCAACTGGGCAAAAGCGTCGGCGGGCACAGGGCAACCGAAACGCATTTCTACCTTGCGCAGCGAGCGGCTGCGCAGGCGCACAGCCCGCACGACTTCGATCAGGCGGCCCTGATGAAGCACGCCTACGCGGTCACAGCAGCGTTCGACTTCGGGCAAAGAAGCGCTGGTGAAAAGCACCGTGCTGCCTTGGGCGCGCACCTCGGCCATCAACTGGGCGAACACCTTTTGAGCTTCGGGGTCCAGGTTGCGGGTCGGTTCGTCCAAAATCAACAGCTCGGGGTGGTGCATAAACGCCTGCGCCAGGCCGATTTTTTGGCGGTCGGTGGATGAAAGGCGGGCAGCCGGCAAATTTAGGTCCACGCCCAGACGCTCAGCGAGCTGACGGGCGTAGGTCAAATCGGCGCCTCGGCGCAGCCCCGCCAGGAATGAAAGCGTGCCCAGGCCGTTGAACTGGTCGAATATGGAGAAATTGGCGGGTAGGAAACCCACCTGAGAGCGAGTTTCTTGCGGATTGCGGCGAACATCCTGACCGAAGATCAGAGCGCGTCCGCTGGTGGGGCGGGCAAAATCGAGCAGGAGGCGCACAACAGTCGACTTACCGGCATTTTGCGGTCCAAGCAGGCCAAAAATTTCACCCGGTTCCACCTGGAAGGTCAATTCCTCCACGCCGCGGTGGGTACCATAGGTCTTGGTCAAGTTTTCGGTTCGAATGACGACGTAATACATTTCAGCCTCCTTGCGTGTGCTTTTTTGCGGCAACAAAACGCCGGTTGGACCTGGGAGGGAACCAACCGGCGCGGCTGAACTTACGTCGCGATGCGAGCTAGGCGGTTTCCTCCACCCGAGATTGCCACGAGTCGATCATTTTCCGGTACGAGTCTTCTACCATATCCGCCCAGGCTTTCATTTCTACCAGGCGGTGGCGCGCGGGATGATCTTCTTCCAGCCCCTCCAGTCCGGTTTCGGCCAGCTCTTTGAACGCGGTGATGCCATCGAGCCGCATTTCCAGGGTGCTTTGCCAGGCGGTTTCAGAAATGACGTAGTAGTCGTAGCGCTCTCCGGGGAGGGAGACTTTTTCGATCAGGTCGGCCATTTGCAGGGTTCGCAAATTGGTCGAAACGCTGCTGCGGCTAACCTGGATCGTCTCCGCCATTTCTTCGGCTGCCAGGGGGCGGTTGGAGATCATTAGAAGCCCCAAAAGTCGTCCTCCAATGCGGGGGACGCCGTAAGCCTCGTAATGCAATCCCATATTTTCAATGAACTGGGATAACTCAGGTTTGTCCTCTAGGGGACTATCTCCAGAATTATCCGGACTATCAACCTCCATCAGTTCTCCTTGTGAATTGAACACGTACACATG
This sequence comes from uncultured Anaerolinea sp., assembly GCA_964403875.1. Classification (GTDB taxonomy): domain Bacteria; phylum Chloroflexota; class Anaerolineae; order Anaerolineales; family Anaerolineaceae; genus Anaerolinea. The sequence continues at coordinate 8,952 of CAYOHX010000187.1, forward strand.
AAAAGCCAGCTTTCGCGGCTACTGTGATTATAGTTCTTTCGGTTATTTTTGTCAAGACTGAAATGACTGTAAATATGAGTGCGACAATAGGACCCTGAGAACCTATCCTGAAATTCGCATCCCCCCAATTGTCTTAGGACAGTCCCAGATTACCTGTCCGAAA
>CAYOHX010000188.1:0-9003 GCA_964403875.1 uncultured Anaerolinea sp.
CCCAACCACTGCGTCGATTCCAGCGGCGCGGCTTAGTTCGCTATCGCAATCAAGAAACCGAACAGCACGGCCCCCGCCAGCGCGATCAGCTTATGCACATTGAAGTTCAGCGCCGGGTAGGGCTTACCCGCGCGGCTCACCCAAAAACCTGAAGCATAGATCAAAACCACCAACAACCCCGAGCCGATTAACCGCGTTTGTATCGTTTCCATTGTTCACTCCCTGGCGCAAATGCCGTTCCAAAAGATATCGAATCCCATCTTCAGCCTTTCCTCGCTCTCTTCCGGGCCTGCCTGCGTCAGCAGGTAATGGGTCATCGCCACCACAGCCTGGTACAGGAAGCCACCAATCAGATCGGCCGGATAAGGCTGGATACTGCCCTCCTGCAACCCCTTCTGAATCGCCGCATAATAGAAAGCGAAAAGTTGGGTTGTCTCGGCGACAACCTCGGCGGAAATCATCCCCGAATCGCGCACCTGCAAGATGTAGCGGAAAGCCAGCGGGTTCTCCAAGAACCAGCCCACCGATCCGCGCCAAATGGCGGCAAACGACTCACGCGCCGAAAAGGTTGGGTCGATCAGCGCATGGATTCGCTCGGTTTGGGCCCTGGAAAATTGCAAGGCCAACGCATTGATCAAATCTTGCTTGGTCGGAAAGTACAAAAACAACGTACCCGAAGCCGCCCCGGCTGCCTGGGCAATCTCCGCCGTAGTGGTGTTCTGCACCCCCTTGGCCACGAACAAGGATAAGGCCGCATTCAGAAAAGCGTCTCTTCGTTCAGGATTGAGCGATCGTACCATAGGAATTTGTTGGCCTCTTTTATAATGACTGATTACTCACTCATTTTACAAGACTCAAACAGTTTTGTCAAGAGCCAATCCTACCGGAATATCCCGAGTCTCCGCGGGTTCTCTTCTCGCCCCTACTGCCCCATCTTTCCCAACCACAGATCAGTCACGCCGTGAGTCAGCACTACGCCCCAATGCTGAAAACGCTCAAACACCTTTCGCGCTGCCTGTTCAAACGCGTGGAACCAAGGGCTGCCCTCGTCTGGCGCGTAGGACGCCGTGCAGGCTGCGCCAAAAAAACGCTCCCAATCCGCTTGCTCCTGGAATTCAAACGCCATCCGAGAATGGTTTCCGTTCGCGAAGTAAAATTCCACTGGGGTTCCTCGCCCCTTCATCATCTCCGCCGTATCCGTCTCGAGTGGGTAAATTTTCTCCATCGCCGCGTTGATTTCAGCATCCAATCCATAATTGCGCAAAATGGCCAACCAGCCTTCGGGTTTGAGAATGCGGCGGAATTCAGCCCGCGCCGCGGGCGGATCGAACCAATTGACCGCCTGAGCCGCGCACACCAAATCGGCGCAGGCATCCGGCAGCGGGATCGCTTCCGCCAGCCCGTCGATCACCTGGCACGAAGACCAGCCCGCCAGAGCCTTCTCAGCCAACCGGCGCATCTCCGCGTTCGGTTCCACCGCCACCACCTGTCCAACCCGACCCGCGAAATGCCGCGTCAAGATCCCGGTCCCCGCGCCTACATCCACCATCAGCGCCGTCTCTGTCAGGCTGGCCGCATGGAATATTGCTTCCACCGCCTCCGGTGCGTAATCCCAACGGTAACGGGCATATTTTTCCGCTTTGGATGTGTAGGTTTCACGAGAGTCGAGCAGGTTATTGGGCATTGATAGAAGTCTCCACCCCAAGTATATCCTCAATCACATCTTTTGCCCGGTAAGCGACCTGTCCCTGGCGAGACAATCTGCGCACGCCGTCCAGGTGGTTGCCCAGCGTGACGATGGCCGGTTCCGCCACCTACTCGCCCGGCTGCGTGCCCTCCTGCCCCAACCCCACCCCTGCCAACAGGCCATTGCACAGGCAGCGTTTGCCCTCGGCGTTTGGCGGCATGCCGCGCTTGCCGATGAAATCTTCCAGCGGGGCTGCCGGACAGCGTTGGAACAAATGCCGCGATCCATCCGCGTCCGTCTTACTCAAGCCGCGCTGCCGTAAAAAGCCCAGATCGCACACTCGCCGCCGGTCGGCATACACCGCATCTTCCGCCAGGGTTCCTCCCAACTGGGCCACCTTGAACGGAAACCCGGTCGGCGAGTACAGCGAGGTCCGCACCAATTCCTCATCCGACTTGCCCCGGCGCAGTTCCTTGAAAATTGCGCTGCGATAAACCGGGTCCAGGCCTGAATCCTCAGACAAGGCAAACGCCGAACCAACCTGCACCCCGCGCGCTCCCGCGTCCAGAGCGCGTCGTAAGCCAGCGCTGCTGCCATAGCCTCCCGCCAGCCAAAAAGGCAGCCCCAACTGCCGGATGGCAGCCAAATCCGGCTCATCCTCCTGCCCATACACCGGCTGCCCCAGGGCATCCTTCTTCAGAGGTCCCTGTGGGGCTGCGTTGTGCCCGCCCGCCGTGTGATGCTCAATAATGAATCCATCGGGAGCCTCGCTTGGGCTGTGCGCCAGCGCCTCGACCAGGTTCTCCAGCGACACAATCGCCAGAAATGCAGGCCGTGACAGATTCGCCGCCGCCAGCTTTCCCTCCACCACTTGCCTTGGGTCGAAGACCAAAACAAACTCCTCGCCCGACTCGCGGTACAGCACAGGCAAATCCATGCTCACCGGATTATGTTGAGTCAGCTTCGAGCAGACAGCGGGCAGGCCTTCGGGGTTTCCCGCGCCTACAACTATTCCATCCACTCCCGCCAGCATGGCCCCGTACATGGCATAGACCAGGGGCAGCTCCACCTTTTTTAGGAAATTGATCAGGATCTTCCCCGTGTGACCTTCTTTAGCCAGCCAAACCTCGGCGAAAGCGGTCGCGATGAGAATTTCGATCAGATCATCTTCCAATGTCATCGCCAGGGTATGGGTTTGCCCGGGTTGCGCCGGAAAAACTCGCCGCCCATCCACCGCGCGCGCATTCTGCACCGGCCCGTACTTGAACCGTTCTGAAGGGGATTTCCCGCCCTCGATGTAAAACCGGTTAACGATTTTCCGTCCAATCTGCACTCCAAAGCGCTCATCGAAGGCAGCCAGCGCGCGCCGCAAATGCCCACCTGGATCGCCTAATTGGAGCAGGCGCACGTGCACCACGTCCAGAGCAGTGCCCGAGACCGTCCCTGCGGTGATACCCGGTCGCCCGGCAGCCACTGACCGCGCCAGCCGCCAATTGGAAACATACACCCCCATTCCTCCCTGAATCAGTTGGATCTTGTTAAGAAAGTCCATGGTTCACTCCATACCGGTTTAAGGTTAATGGGTGTAACCCCTGGAACCACCGCAAGTTGTGCCCGGCTCGAAACCTAAATTCCCGCCGCCTCCCAGGCTGCCCGCAGCCATTCGCCCACCTGCACCATGCGTCACTCTTTCATGTAGAGCGCCGCTTCTTCAATACTCAGGCGAGTCAGAGTCTGCACATCTTCTGATCCATTCACCAGGTACTCGTAATCTGTTTCATAAAGGAAGAATTCACCACACCGTGCGCACATCAAAAGCTGCTTCTTGCGCTCGTTGAGCGGAGCCAAATCTTTGGCCATCACCAAACAGCTTGCCTCTTTTGGCAAATGCGTATCGTTTTCCTCCCAGCCGAACTTCTGGTACGCAGATTCCCGATCTGCGAGCTTCCCACAGAATCTGCAACGTTTTATCTTTTGGGTGGCATTCATGACGCATTCTCCTTTGCAGCAAGTTGGAAGAACCGGCGCGACGCCATTACCGAGAAGATGGCCCACGGCACAAGCGACGCCAGCGAAAAGATCAGGCCGATCGTCCCGGCTGTGGAAGGAATGGTCATTAAAACACCCGAGATCAATCCCACCCAGCCAGTCGCAGCGGAAAAGACCTTGCCGCGCAAGATCACTACCGCAAAGATCAGCAGCGCCGCCGCATTGAGCACATAATACGTGTTGAAGGCCGTGCCTTTGTAGATTGCCAACAGGGCCTGCCCTGCCCCTAACAGCGCGGTGCGCTGCGCCTCGCTCGTGGCCCCGGCAAACTGCCCGCTGAGCGCCAGCATCTCAAATCCGGTATTCGACGCGTAATAAGCCGCCACACCTAACGCGCCCAGGATCAAGGCGATCAACGTGGCTGTCTCTGCCGTGCGCCGCAAGGCAGCAAACATACTCAAGTAGATCAGCACGAGAATAGTGTTATTGATGATATACAGTAAATCCATACTCAACAATCCCAGCAGTGGGCGGGCTTGCATCAACGCAAAGAAACCTTCTACCGTTTCAGGCGGCGGCCAAAGCACAAAGATGATGATCTGAACGATCATGATTCCTACCACGGTCAGGGCAGCGACTCCGCCCAGGCGGTAAAGGCCCATCCAACGATGATCGATCGGGTTGTCTGCGATGGTTGTTTTTTTCATGAGGCGTGAAATTCCTTGAATGCAGCAGGTTGAATTGGGCCCCATTATCCCACAGAAAAACCACGCCTATTCAGTCAAATCGCCGGCTCATTGGGAATTGGCATGGTGAAATCCGCCACCACGCGTTTTCCCAACCAACGCGGCGCCTCTGGGCTGCCCGAACAACGCGAAAACATCCCGTCCGCCGTAGGAATGGCTTCTTTGCGAGTAACTTAAAAACGTCTTTACCCCTGCAAGAAACTCAATATCTCGCCCTGGTATTCGGCCTGCTGCGTCACAGCCGTGGCGTGCCCGCTGCCGTGAAACAAACGCAACTTCGCCTGAGGATACAAACCCTGGAGCCTGGCTCGCACTTCATCCGGCGTGCCCGGATCATTATCCGCCAACAGGAGCAAAACTCGCCCACCCCAGGAAGATAGGTCGCGTGAAGAAAATGAACGGTCGTGAAAGTCAGCGGTGCGCCACAACACTCCCAACATGTCGGCTTTGGTCAACCGATACTGGATCATCTCCTCGTAAACCGCATGCAGCGCGGCAGTTTCGTCGGTCTTCGCAGGCAGCAAACCGCTCAAGCGCTTACCCATCATCCAACGCAGCAACCCCTCCGGAAGCAGACTGAGGGTGCGCGTGGCCTTGCGAATCTTTTGGCCGCCTTCCAAATCCGGTGGCAGAGTATGTGACAGAACCAACGAGCGGGTGATTGCGGGATGGCGGCGAACGAAGATTTGCGCCACAAACCCCCCATAAGAGCCGCCGATCACGTGAGCCTGCTGGATACCTTCTCGGCGCAAAATTGCGGCAATGCCATCCACCAACCCATCCATATCCTTCAACGGGGGATATTCGGGCGCAATCACCTGGTACTGGCCCGACAGTCCAACCACACTCTTCCAACTTACCTCTGGGGCGCACAACGCACCTGGAAGAAACAATACCGCCTCATCTTTCGGCTCAGTGGCGATATAAGCCCAGTCAGTATTCTCATACGTAAGCAGACGATACGGATAGCTCCGCAAAAACAACCGCAAAGCTTCCATCTCGGCTGCCGGAACGTCCCGGTATAGGTTCGCGACCTTTGGATTGGACAACACATTTGTTCGTCTCATCTTTTCCTCCCCACCGATCCAGCCACCGGGTGGATTGCAGGTTGTGTCTGCCCCAGCGGGCGATCAATCCCCGGTGTAGGCCCGTTTCAAGCCTTCAATATCCAGCTTGATCATTTGCAGCACGGCCAACGTCACCCGCTGCACTTTCACTGGATCGGGGTCGTTCATCATCTCACCCAATACGCTGGGCACAATCTGCCAGGATACGCCAAACCTATCTTTGAGCCAGCCGCACTGCTCCTCGAGACCGCCGCCTTCCAGCAGGCGAGCCCACAGGTGGTCCACCTCGGCCTGCGATTCGCAGTTCACATAAAAGGAAATGGCCGGAGTAAACTGGAAATGCGGTCCGCCGTTCAGCGCCATAAACTCTTGCCCGTGCAGCCTAAACGACACAGTTAGCACCTCGCCCGCCGGTCTGGGGCCCCCTTCCCCATAACGAGAAACCTCCAGAATCTTCGCATCCTGGAAAACAGAAACATAAAAATTCACGGCTTCTTCGGCATTGTCGTCAAACCACAAACAAGGGGTAATTTTTTGCATATCGCGTGACTCCTCTTCTAAGAATTTCTTGCCCGGCAAGCAGACAGCCAACACACAGGTTATACCAAATTTAATGCTTTCGAGTCAACAATTAAGTGGTTCTCTGGCAAAGTGGCTGATATTCGTTTACGAGTGGCTGCTGCCAGTCCCTATACCAGGTCTAAACCGCTGCTCCTTCAGGTCCTTGTAAAATGGGCGCATAAGGTTAATCGCAGTGAATACTCAAAAGCACCCTTCTCCCCTTTTAATGGTCCTGCTGTCCACCCTGGTGGTCGGAATCGTCCTTTACCTCTTCGCGGATCGCTACCTGATCGAACACGTCGAAATCAACCTTCCTGATCAGGCCGTTGCTGCCTCAGCAAGCATCACTGCCGAGCCCATCCTGTATCAAAGCACCGCCCAGCCCATAGCCACTGCTACCCCTGCTCCCGCTGTCGCCGATGATTGGAATTTCGTCAGCGAAGAGGTGTCCATTCACATCACCCAGGTTTCCACAGGCAGTGGCAACGATACAGTGACTTATTTCGTTGCGGACATCCTCCTCGCGGATGCCACCGATCTGGCCAGCGCCTTTGCCGAAAACCAATTCGGCACGAACATCGTCGAATACACCTCTGACATCGCCGCAAACAATCATGCCATCTTTGCCATCAACGGCGACTACTACGGCTTCCGCCAGGATGGCATCATCATTCGCAATGGGGTCATCTACCGCAACGAACCAGCCCGAGACGGACTGGCCTTTTATCAAGATGGCAGTATGGCCATTTACTCCGAGACCGACACGAACGCGACAGAACTGTTGGGGCAGGGCGTCTGGAACACCCTTTCCTTTGGTCCCGCCCTGATCATCGACTCACAAGTCGTTGACTTTGAGGGCCGTGTAGAAATCGATACCAACCTGGGCAACCACTCCATTCAAGGCAACAACCCGCGCACCGGCGTGGGCATGATTGCCCCCAACCACTTCGTTTTTGTCGTCGTCGATGGCCGCAGCCGGGGCTACAGCCGCGGCGTTACCCTGGATGAGTTTACCCAAATCTTCGCTGACTTGGGCTGCACCCAGGCCTACAACCTGGATGGCGGCGGCTCATCCACCATGTACTTCATGGGTCGGGTGGTTAACAACCCGCTGGGGCGTAACAAAGAGCGCGGAACCAGCGATATTCTCTTCATCGGCTCGTAACGGGACTCAAGCTCCGGCGGCGCTGCGCGTCGGGATCTGCTCCATGATATATTCCGCTAACGCGGTGATAGTCAGGGCGGGGTTAACATTGAGGTTCACCGGCACCACCGAACCATCGGCCACATACAGGCCCGGATGGCCAAACACACGCCCGTGCCCATCCACAACGCCCTCTGCCCGATTAGCCCCCATCACACAGCCGCCCAAGATGTGCGCTGTGGTTGGCGCATCCAACAGCACCTCGAACCAGCTTCCTTTGGGATAGCCGTTCATCTTCTCTGCCATTCGCCGGGTCACCTGGTTGGCAATGGGAATGTAGGTTGGGATGCGGCTGCCTTCGGGCGGCAGCTCGGAAGATAATCCCAGGCTGGTTCGGCGCAAACGAAGATAATTTTCGGTAGATTGCATGACCAATAGGACTGACGTACGCGCGCTCTGCCCAGGAACCCACAACGCCCGCAAGAATTGATAGGGGTGGCGCAAGATATTCCCCAGGAAGCGCAGCGGTCGAGGGATGCGCCCTCCCCCATCCGTGAGCACCGTGGCAATAGCGTAGAGTAAATCCGAGCCTTTGTTATACCGCACCACCTCAATGTGTGTGTTTTCGTCCGGGTATATCCCTGAGGTGATGGCAATATGATCGTTCCAATCTTTGCTGCGATCTCGCGAGTCTACCCCCAAAATGGCCTCCGAGTTGGTTCGGGTCAAATCTCCCAACCGCTCAGACAGATTGGGCAGCAACCCGGCTTGTTTACAACGCAATAGCAAATCCACGGTGCCCAGCACCCCGCCACTGAAGACCACATTTTTTGCTTCGAACACATGCTTCCGGCGGAAAAGACCATGCGAAGATCTCGCCTCTACCGCGTACCCACCCCCCGGCAGGGGGCGCACGCCTACCACTTCGGTCTCAGGGATGATTTTCGCGCCTCGCTTCTCGGCCAGGTACAGGTAATTCAGGTCCAGGGTGTTCTTGGCCCCCGTTGGGCAGCCAATCATGCAGGCCCCACATTTCTTGCAGCCGGTCCGTTCTGGGCCTTCGCCCCCAAAATACGGGTCCGGGACAGTTTTCTCAGGTTCGCCAAAATACACCCCCACCGGGTTGATGTGAAAGGTGTCTTCTCCACGCACTTCCAGGCCCACTTCGCGCAAAATGCGATCCGCGTTACCTACACTGGGGCAATCCACCGCGCCCAACATACGCCGGGCCTCGGCATAGTGAGGGGCCAGCCGCTCCTGCCAGTTTCCCGGCCCCCATTCCGGCTTTGAAAAAATCGCTTCGTCAGGAACGATCAACTGATTGGCATACACCAGGCTGCCGCCCCCCACCCCCACGCCATGTAAAACCAGCACATGCCGCAGTAAAGTGAGGGCCTGGATACCCAGTAATCCCAGCCGCGGCATCCACACTGCTTTTCGCAGATTCCAGTTGGTCGACGGAAAATCTTTAGCCCGGTAACGACGACCTTTTTCCAGCACCGCCACGCGGTAGCCCTTCTGAGTCAGGCGCAGCGCCGCGACCGAACCACCAAAACCGGAGCCAATCACCAGGAACGGAGCTTGTTTTGGCCTACAGCCCTCGCGGGGATGGGGAATTACTTGATATAACCCGCAGGGGGTTCGGGCGATGCGTTTTATTTTCCGGGTAACAATCCCCCACATCTTCTGGTTCACCGCCCCAAGGCCGGAGCGGGGTTAGGGGTGGGGTTGACTTTGGAAAAGCCATGATACGCCGGTATGGCTTTTCCAAAGACATTTCACGATTGCAAAAGCCTCACTCTTCGTATG
>CAYOHX010000189.1:0-8873 GCA_964403875.1 uncultured Anaerolinea sp.
CTAAAATATCATAACCAGGGAGGAGCGTGCGTTTTTCCGCTCCTCCCCAAGCAACCTCTATGAATTAAAACGACTGGAACAGGTCCATCACCCGCAGCGCTGATTTCACCTTACCCAGGTCCCAACCCGCCGGCATCGCGCAGCTCACCCGCACCGGCTTGCCCGGCAGCACATCGAAGTAATTGTCGCTGAACACCGCGTCCGCGCCCTCCAGCTTCAACTCCACGAAACGCGCCAGCGAACGGGCCGCAACCGTGAACATGGCCTGCCCGCCTTCCTGCGTCACCTGCACGTCCAGGCACGGGTCCACCAGTTCCAGGTGCTTGTTGGGCGCAAAGGTGGCCAGTTGCATGGCCAGCGCGTGCTCGCCTTGCAGCAGCTCCGCCGCAAACACCAGCTCGCGGCTGCGGTCGACTCCACCAAAGACCTCGGCCTGGAAGTCCAGCGTGCCCAGCAGCTTCGAGCCCAGCGCGTCCACCTTGGCTTCCATCTCGCCCTCTTGGAGCGCTTTCCCGTCCAGGGTCATCAGCGCCCAGCGAGCCTTGCCCTCCCAGGCAGCCGTCAAATCGCTGGTCAACCACAGATCCATTTTCGTGCCCGTGTCTTCAATCGACAGCAGCAGCGGCGCGAAGAACTTCTTGGCCGAATAATGCAGCGCTTTCCAGCGCCCAAAGTAATCCATGCTCGACCACGAAGCCACCGGCCAGCAGTCGTTCAACTGCCAGTACAGCGTGCCGCCCACGCGGTGCTTGTTGCGCCGCCAGTGCTCCACGCCAAAGCGAATGCCTTCGGCTTGCAGCACCATGCTCATATACATCATCTCCGCGAAGCCCTTGGGCACTCGGAAGGTGTCGGTCATCTGCGTCAGCATGGCCGCGTTGCCCTTATAACTGCGCTGGTGCAGTTCCATGACGTACGAGGTGATGTTCCAATCCTTTTCCTCGGCATACGCCTTCACCGTTTCGATGGGCGGGAAAGACTGGAAGCCAAACTCGCTCATGAAGCGCGGGTACTGGCTGCGGTAAGCCGTGAAAGGCTGCCGCCCGTGCCAAACGTCCCAGTAGTGCGCGTCGCCGCGCTCCTGGCTGTTGGCGTTCTGCATCGGCGTGTTCGAGGATGCCGAGCTGGGCCAGTAGGGGTGATCGGTGTCCAGGTCTTGCAGCCAACCCGGCAGCGTGTGGTAGAAGAACTTCTCATAGGCCGCCTTCTCCAACACGTGCAGATCATCGGTGCGCAGGCCCCAGCCCCACTCCGACCAACCCTGCTCCATCTCGTTGTTGCCGCACCACAGCGCCAGGCAGGCGCGGTGCCGCAGCCGCCGCACGTTATACACCACCTCTTTCTGGATGTTGGCGATGAACTCTTCTTCATCGTGCGGGTACACGTAGCAGGCAAACATGAAGTCGTGCCACAGCAAAATCCCATACTGGTCGCACAGATCGTAGAAGCGCTCGTCTTCATAAAACCCGCCGCCCCAAATGCGCAGCATGTTCTGGTGCGTTTCAGCCGCCCCGCGGATCAAAACTTCGTAGGCCTCTTTCGTCATCCGCGTGGGGAATGAATCCGCCGGAATCCAGTCGGAACCCTTGGCGAACACGGGCACGCCGTTGACCACAAAGCCAAACGACAACCCCCATTCGTCCGGTTCCTGGCGCAGTTCCACCGTGCGCAGCCCCAGCTTATAGTCCTTGCGGTCCTCTTGCTGGCCGCCGCTTTCCAACGTCACCTCCACGTCATACAGCGGTTGCGCCCCGTAGCCGTTCGGCCACCACAACTGCGGTTGGTTCACGACCACGCTCAACACAGCCTGACCCTTCGCCACCGGGGCGCTGATCTCCCAGGTTTGCCCGTCCGGCGCGGTCACTTTCATCTTCGCCGTCAGCTCGCCCGCGTTGAATACTTCCGGGGTCACCTTCGCTTCGATCGTCACCCCTTGCTTGCCGTGCTCCTGGCGCAGATGCACATCGCCCAGGCGGGCGTGCGCGAAACCTTCCAGGCGAATGTCCCGCCAGATGCCAATGGGGGCCAGCTTGGGACCCCAATCCCACCCAAAGTGACAGGGGGCCTTGCGCACGAACACCCCGCCTTCCAGCGTCATCCCCACCGGGCCGGTCAGGGGCTTTTCAGCGTTGCGCGCCTTACAATAATTTACCGCGGAATGGAACACGACCCTCAGCTCGTTCGCTCCGGCTTTCGCCGCCTTCGTCACGTCCCAGCGGTACTGCAGGAACATATTCTCGGCTTTGCCCAACAACTGCCCGTTCAAGTACACATCCGCAAGCGTATCGATGCCGTCTGCCACCAGGAACAGGCGCGGTTGCGCCGCGCCCTCCGCCGTCAACTGGAAGGTAGAACGATATTCCCATTCCGCTTCCGCAACCCACATCACCTTTAATTCATTATCCGCAAAGAACGGGTCGGGGATTTTCCCGGCAGCCAGCAAATCGGTATGCACGCCGCCCGGCACCTGGGCAGGCAGCCACTCCTCGCCGCCCAACTGTCGAAAAGTCCAACCAGAAGTCAACGATTGTGTGAACATTCAGCAAAGTTTCCTTTCCATTCGAAAACAGAAAATAGACCGCCCCGCTCGGGCCTCAGCCCTGCGAACCGGCCGGATCACCAATGATATAAGCTTTCCAATCCAAATCAGAGAGCGCGTCCACGCTGGGATAGCCCTCGCTCATCCGCCGCACGGCGTAACCGTGGCGGCGCAAACTTTCCCACACCGCCGCCGCGGCAGCCTGCCCGTGCAGTTCCACCAGCAGCACCGGGCGCGCCTCGGCCAGCAAGCGCTCCATCCCGCGAATCGCCAGCACCTCGCCGCCCTCGATGTCCATCTTGATCACCTGCGGAGGGGTCCCGCCCGCGCCGTAGGCGAAGTCGTCCAGGGCCACCCCCGGCACCTCGATTTCCTGCACGTACGCGTCGGCGATATCTCGTCCCGCCGAGCCCACCGCCTTGCCCATCGCGTTGGAGGGATGCACCAGGAAGCGCGCCGTGCCCGCCCGGTCGATCACCGCCGCGTGCGTCACGGTCACTCGCCCTTCCATGCCGTTCAAAGCCACGTTTCGCCGCGTACGCGCCACGTTGTCGGGCAGCGCCTCAAACGCCGTCACCTGCCCGCTTTCGCCCGCCGCGCGAGCCAGCAGCAAACTCACGTACCCGATGTTGGCTCCCACGTCAAAAATCACCGCGCCGGGCTTCAACCAATCACGCAAGGCTTGTTGCAATTCCGGCTCATACATGCCCAGCCAGTAATCCTTCTCGGTTTGCAGGTCCAGGGCCAGGGTGAAACCCCGCAAATCCCCCGCCGCAACCTGCGCCTCGCTCAATCCTTGCGGGGCCGCCCGATTGAGCGTCCGCCGCACCAATCGCGCCAGGGGTCGGAACGCATACACTGCCCGTTTGACCGGCGCGGGCAAAATCCGCGCCAAGAACGCCGCCGCTTTCAACAATGGATTCATCGATTATTCGCCTGCGATAATTGGCTCAAGAGTTGAACGCTCACAGGCGCAATTATAAAGCATCTGCGCCCAAAACCACCTTTCGAATTTGTCGGCCCCACACTCTGTCCCTCTCCACAGCAAAAATCGTGGTAGATCAGTGTCAACCCTCACCTAGCCTCTCCCTGAAAGGGAGAAGGACAGAGGATTCTGCTCCCTCTCCCTTTCAGGGAGAGGGCCGGGGTGAGGGTAAATCTCTCAAATTAAAACTCTCTAACTTGACAAATATCCTCCGATTTGTTATTATTTCAATATCAAAATATTTTAACTGGAGATTTTTGATGCCGACCCATTTTCAAGGCGACGAACGAACCCGATTGGCCCTGGACACCTTCATCAAGTTCACCCGCGCAGCCGGCGCTTTTGAAAGCCGCCTGCTGCACCGCGGGCAGATCGGTGACCTGACCCTCAGCCAGTTCGGCGTCCTCGAAACCCTCCATCATCTCGGCCCGCTTTGCCAGGGGCAGATCAGCGCCAAGCTGCTCAAATCCTCCGGCAACATCACCCTGGTCCTCGACAACCTCGAGAAGCAGGGCCTGGTGCAGCGAATCCGCGACACGGTTGACCGGCGTAAAGTCACCCTCAGCCTCACCCCTGCCGGAGAGCGCCTCATCGCCGATATCTTCCCCCGCCAGGCCGCCGTCATCGCCGATGAGATGAGCGCGCTCACCCCCGAGGAGCAAGAAACCCTCGGACGCTTGTGCAAAAAACTCGGTCGAGCATCTTCCGAGTCTCCAGATCAAATGAACCGTTCTCAAAACCCATTATCTGTTTCTTAGGAGGTATTTCATGTCCTGGCAAATTGATTCTGCCCACACCCATATTCAGTTTTCGGTCCGCCACATGATGGTGACCAAAGTTCGCGGCGAGTTCGAGAAGTTCACCGGCTCCGTCGATTTGGACGAAAACGAACCAACCAACACCACCGTCAGCGTGGATGTTGAAACCGCCAGCGTTAACACGCGCGACGGACAGCGCGACAACCATCTGCGCTCCGCCGATTTCTTCAAGAGCGAAGAATTCCCCACCATGTCTTTCCGCAGCAAGCGCGTCGAGCGCACCGGAGATATGACCGCCCGCCTCATTGGCGATTTGACCATTCGCGGCGTAACCAAAGAGGTCGCCCTGAACGTCGAGCATTTCGGCATTCTCAAGAACCCGTGGGGTATGCAGGTTGCCGGGTTTGCCGCCACTACGCGCATCAACCGTAAAGATTTCGGTTTGGTCTGGAACGTGGCCCTCGAAACCGGCGGTATGCTGGTGGGCGAGGATGTCGACATCAGCATCGAGGTCGAGCTGGTCAACCCCCCCCAGCCCGAAGCCGCCGCCGCTGCCTAGCTACCTTCTCGCGACAATTTTCACGCCCTGTCTGCCAATCCTGGCAGCAGGGCGGGTTTTTTATTCGTCGTAGATAACCGCCTGATTTCCCAGCACCCCCCACGAATCCAGGAAGCGCGACACCGTCGCGCTGTACGAGCTGCCCCCATCCACCACCTGCACCGTCGTTTCCGTGTACCCCACGATCATCACCGTGTGCTCCAACGACGCCACCAGCGTGGTCGTCCCATCCGAAGCGGTATATTCCACCGCCCGCCCCGGAATCACATTATTCACCACCCACACGATCACCGGCTGACCCGCCGCAATCTCGTGCTGCAAATCCTCAAAACTCATCCAGCGCCGCGCCTCAGCCGGTAGCCCATAAGCCCGCAGCAGCTCCGCCACCGGGCCCGCATGCACCCCGTACGAGTTCGGCGGGATCATCCCCGCGTAGTCGCGAGGGTTACCCACAAAGCCCTGCTCCGGATTGTCCGAGCGCGGCAGCCGGTCCTGAAACTCCAACTCGCTCACCGGCACGCCAAAGAAATTCGCCCAATCCGCCGCCGAGCGCGGCTCGCAGCTCAGCGAAAGCGACTGAAAGTGCCCCTTCACCCCTTCCACCCAAGCCGATCCCGGCAGTTCCGGCAGATCGGTTGGCTCGGGCGGAGGCGGCGGCAGAGTCGGTTCCGGGGTGAAGGTGGCCGTCGCGGTCACCGTCGGGGAGACCGTTGGCGTGAGGGTGGGGCGGCGTGGCTGGAAAGGCGTGCGCGTGGCCGTTGCCCCCGAGCGCGTCGCGCTCGCCGTCGCATTGTCCAGCGGTCTCATCGCCTGCGCCCGCGCCGCAAAGGGCCTTTCGGGGTTGCTCCAAAAAGCCGATAACACCAGCAGGGCCAGCCCTACCAGCACCCCGGCCATAATCGCCCCATGCTCCTTCCACCTTCCGCCCTGCGCATTCATATACGGGTATTGTACACCATTCCTTTTTCCCATATCCCGGTTCTTTAGGGGGGCATTGGAGATTGGCGTGCCGAACCTCGCATTTTTCCCCTGCTGGATTGGCAGCAATTCCTCTCCCAATTTCCCTTCAGTGCCGGTCAACTTCTTCAGTTGCAAGATTCAGGCACAGCTTTCCTGTATAATCAAGCCAGAGACCCTCATGACCGAAATTACCAGCCTGACCATTCCTGTTCCCACCGGCAACCTGACCAATACCTTCTTCCGGGTCGCGTCAAGCAAAAAACGCCTGGCAGTTCTCTTTCCGGGGCGCGGCTACACCTGCGCCATGCCCGTGCTCTATTATCCCGGTTCTTGGCTGCAAAGCCGCGGCGCCGACGTGCTGGCCGTCGAATACACCTGCACGCGCCAACCTGGCTACGACCAACTTTCGCCCGAAGAAAAAAACCGCCTGCTTTCCACCGAGGTCGAAGCCGCCTTGCAGTCCGCCCTGTCCCAGGATCACTACACAGAAATCGTCCTGGTCGGCAAGTCTCTGGGCACGCTGGCCCTCAGTCATCTGGCAGTCCACTCCCCACTCGCCCAAACCGCGGCCTTCGTGTGGCTAACGCCCCTGGTCAAGCAATCCCACCTGCGCAAAGCCGTCGCTCAGGCCCAACCGCGCTCTCTGTTCGTTTCTGGTTCCGCCGACCCCCTCTACGACCCCGCCTTCTTTGCCGAAGTCGTCCAATCCTGCCACGGCGCATCCCTCCTCATCCCCAACGCCGACCACGTACTCGAAATCCCCGGCGACCTACCCGCCTCGTTAGAAGCCATTCGCCGCGTCTTAGATGCTCTGGCCGCCTTCCTGGCATGGTAAAACGCAAGCCCCTCTCCCTGCCCGTCCTGGTCTTCCTGCTGATCCGCGCCACCCTCCTGCTGGCTTTGCCCTTCGACGGTCTGCGCAACTACAGCGACCATCTGCACTTCTTCAACCTTGCCGCCCTGCCCGGCCTGCCCTATTTCAACTTCTGGTCCGAATTCCCCCCCGTGTTCCCCTTCCTCTCCGAACTGCTGCACGGGCTTTCGGGTGGGGCGGAACACACCTACACCTACCTGCTCATCCTGTTTCTTTCCGCCGCCGGTTTGGGCAGCATACTCCTCTTTGAACGCATCGCCGCCCGCCTGGATCTTCCTGACGGCCTCTGGCGCGCCGTCCTGTTTGCCGCCCTCCTCGCAGCGCTGCCCTATACCTGGTGGTACTTTGACATTCTCACCGTTTTCTTCACCCTGCTGGCCATCGATCTGGCCTTTTCCCGCCGCCCTGCCGCCCTGGCCGGGCTGGTCTTGGGGCTTGGCATCCTAACCAAACTCTTCCCGGCCATGCTCCTCCCCGCCCTGTGGAAAAACCTCTCCCGCCGCCGCGCCTTGATCCTGACGACCGCCGCCCTGATCCTGCCCCTGCTGATCTACGCCGCGTTGGGACTGGCCTCCCCCTCCTTCACCGCTGCCTCGCTGCAATCCCAGGCCGCCAAGGGCTCGTGGGAAACGGTCTGGGCGCTACTGGATGGCAACCTGCGAACCGGCAACTTCGGCCCGCTCGATGAACGCTTCGACCCAGCCGCCGCCGAGCTGGCCCAAGGCAACCCGCCCTTCCTCAACCCCTGGCTGCGTCTGGCAATTTTCGGGGCGCTGGGGCTGTTCCTGTTCCTCCGCGCCCGCCTCGATTCCCCTCGCCGCGCGCTTGCTTTCGCCGGCCTCACCAGCACCATCTTCTTCCTCTGGTCTCCCGGCTGGAGCGTGCAGTGGGTTCTCTACCTGCTTCCGCTCATCCTACTCACCCTGCCCCAACGCATGGCATTGCTCCTCGGCGCGGCTCACCTCTTCATCAACCTGCTCGAATGGCCCGTTCTCCTCTCCCGGGGCCTGTTCGACACCCTGCCCCTCACCATCCTGCTGCGCGCCTTTTTGCTGCTCTTGTTGGCCCTGGTCTGGTGGCAGCAATGCGCCCCCCAGTCTTCCCATGAAGCACCCGAAAGTCAACAACTTTCCCTTTAATCCTGGGCCGATCAAGCATCGACATGGTGAAACACGGGGCCCATCACGCCAATTCCCAATGACCCCTCAAAGAGCCTGGCCTTGCATATTGTTTTAAGGTTACAATTCTGCTACTGTATTCCTGTAACCGACATCTGATCAAAATCCAATGGAGGATAGAATGAGCAATTACACCAACGCCGCCGGACAGCGTCTCGACCTTCCCGATCCCGTCGTGACCCTCTCCGGAGCCACCATGGGCGGCACGCCCTTCCAGGTCATGGGCACCGTCATGCAGGCCCTCACCTTGCGCCTTAGTCGTGGCCAGCAATTTTACAGCGAGGTCGGCTCGCTGTCCTGGATGAGTGAAGGCGTGCAAATGGACACCAACCTGGGCGGTGGTGGCCTTATGGGAGCCTTGGGCCGCGTCTTCACCGGCGAGTCTCTCTTCGTGGTCAATTACACCTCCACCATCGATGGCGCGCTGGTCACGTTCAGTGGCGAGTTCCCCGGCAAAATCTTGCCCATCAACCTGGCCCAGGGACAGGGCATGATCGCCCAGAAGGACTCCCTGCTGGTAGCCGAGAAATCCGTCAACATGTCCATCGCCTTCCAGAAACGCCTCGGCGCGGGCCTCTTTGGTGGTGAGGGCTTCATCCTGCAAAAGTTCGAGGGCCCCGGCACCTTCTTCGCTGCCCTGGATGGTGAGATCGTCGAGTACACCCTCGGTCCTGGTCAGCACATGCTGGTCGACACCGGCCACCTGGCCATGTTCGAGCCCACCGTCTCCTATGACATCCAGTTCGTCAAGGGCATCAAAAACCTGATCTTTGGCGGCGAAGGCCTCTTCCTGGTCAATCTTACAGGTCCAGGGCGCATCTGGCTGCAAACCATGCCCATGGCCAAACTTGCCGGAGCCATCGCCAAGTTCATGCCCAAAGCCCAGGGAAGCACCGAAGGTCCCGGTCTTAATATCAAGCTCGGCGGCTAATCCCCCTTGATCCTTCTTTCGGATGAATAAGAGACCGCGGCGCGAGTACGCCGCGGTCTCTTATTCCACCAGCTTGATCCCTGCCATTT
>CAYOHX010000190.1:0-8842 GCA_964403875.1 uncultured Anaerolinea sp.
GTTAATCGATGGAACTATTTTATCGGGTTTAGGGGGGATAGTAAATATTTTGTGTTCAGGGCATTTCATGAATTGCCCTTACGTTTATTATCCTTAAAAGAGCGGTGGCGCGGGTAGGAAACCCGCGCCACGAGAACTCCCAGGCCTTTCACTCTTGCAGGGGGCGGGTTTCCCGTCATGCATTGGAACGTTACGACCCGGGCGCAGCTCGATTCTGGATAATTCTCTCGCCTTCGTTCGCCGCCGCGCCCTACGGAAGCGGGACGATTTCGACACCGATGTTGTGCATGATGGGTTGGACGCTGGGCTGAGTGCCGGTGGTGCTGGTGAAGATGTTGGCAGCTCCGCCCGTGTCGATTCCCTGATCATCCAACCGGACCCAGGAACCCTCCCGCAGGCAGACCACGCCAGGGGTGAGATCGTCTGTGAGGCGCACCGGCAGGCGGGCTTCGCCGCGATCGTTGAACACCCGCACAAGCTGCCCGGCGCTGATCCCACGGGAGGCGGCATCCTGAGGGTGCATCTCCACAGCATGATCGGCACGTTCGCGCAGCCTGGGCAGGTTGCTGCCCTGTGAATGGGTGAAGTGCGGCGATTTGGGGCTGATCAGGTTGAGGGGGTAGCGCGGGTCGCGGGGAGCCTCGCGCCAGGTGGGGATGGCCGAGAAGCCGGTGGCATCGGCGTAAGCCGCAGAGAAAATCTCAACCTTGCCAGAGGGTGTGTCCAGGGGGTGCGCGGCGGGGTTGGCGGCAAAATCGGCCATGCCAACCCGCTCTTGATCGGGAGCCATGTACAGCCCGGTCCGACGGAATTCAGCGGAGTCGGGTACTTCCGATTGATCCAAAAAGTGCTGAATCCACTCGGCTGCGGAGCGGCCCTCGGTGTATTTCTCGCCAAAGCCCATGCGCTCAGAGAGTTCGGCAAAGATATCATAGTCGTTGCGCGCCTGCCCGGCGGGGGGCAATATCTGGGGCTTATAGGTCAAATAGTTGCCTGCCCAGGGTTCACCGATATCTTCTTTTTCAAAGGCAGTGGCGGCAGGAAGGACCACATCGCACTGCAGAGCGGTGGGGGTCAGGAATATTTCATGACAGACGGCAAAATCCAGTTTGCGGAAGGCAGCCAGGTTCTTGCGAACGTCGGCGCCCTGGTTGACGAAGTTGGCCCCTACACTGTAAACGGCATGAATATCACAGGGGTAACCGCCGGCGACGCCTTCCAGGATGGCATCGGGCCAGCGCAGAACGGGAACGGAGGGCTGAGGCGGCATGGGCGGCACGGGTAGGCTGCCCACGCGCGGTGCGGGTAGGGCGTTGTTGGGTCCTCCGCTGGACCCGCCTTTGACGCCAAAATTGCCTGTGGCAATTTGCAGAGCGACCGTCAGGCGATAGGTTTCTTCTCCGGCGAAGACGCGCTGGATGGAGTAGCCTGGGAAGAGCATGGCGGGCCTGGCGGCAGCATAAGCGCGGGCAAAACGGGTGATCTCTTCGGCGGGCAGGCCGCAAATGGGCGCGGCCCAGTCTGGCGAACGAGGCTGGCCGCCCTCCAAACCCAGTACATACCGCTCTAGCGCGTCAAAGCCGCTGCTCAGGCGGGCAATGGCGGCGCGGTCGGCCAGGTTTTCGCTGAACAGGACGTGCAGCACAGCCAACATGAGGGCGGCGTCGGCGCCGGGTTGGCAGGGCAGCCACCAGGTGGCCACGTTGCGCACCGTGTCGGAGCGGCGCGGGTCGATGACGATGATTTGCGCGCCGCGGGCTTTGGCTTCACGGATGCGCCAGGGAACTTCGGTTCCTTGACGCGTCTCGAGGACGTTGGCTCCCCAAAGAATAATCGTCTGCGCGTACTGGATGGTGGCGGGATCGAACCCGGCCTGGTGGTGGCTGCTGCCGAACAAATACGGCAGCACAAACATGGCCGCGCCCAGACTGTAGCTGCCGGTCAGGCGGGTACAACCGCCATACAAGCTGGTGAAGCGGCCCAGTTGAGCGTAGGAGGAATGCAGCGCACCCAGAGAGCCCGCGCTGCCGGCAGCCAGCAAGGCCTGGGGGCTGTGTTTCTGGCGGATTTCGGTGAGGCGCTCTGCGGTGAGAGAGAGGGCCTCGTCCCAGGAAGCGGGGCGGAAGCGGCCCGAGCCGCGCTCGCCGCTGCGAATGAGCGGGGTGAGGATTCGGTCGGGGGCCTCGTGCTCGAGGGATAGGTGCAGCCCGCGTGGACAACCGCGCAGAAATGGCCCCGCCAGCGGGTTGTGGGTGATGCGCGTCACGCGCCCGTTTTCGACGGTTACTTGTAAGGGGCAGGCAGTGCCGCCGCAGTCTTTGCCACAGAAGAAGGGATAAATTGTGCTCATAAAATCGTCCTCGCCCTGGCCCGGCCAGGGTCGCCCTGGCCCTTTTCCCTCCGGGAGAAGGGAGAAGAGGTTTTATCTGAATTTGTTGAAAGTCTATTATACTTTGACCATGAGAGAGACGATTTTATCACGCCTTGATGAGATTGAAGCAACCGAGCAGGTGAAGATTCTGTACGCCTGCGAAAGCGGCAGCCGCGCCTGGGGGTTCCCCTCGGCAGACAGCGACTTCGATGTGCGTTTTCTCTATGTGCGCCCGAGGGATTGGTACTTATCCATCGAAAGTGGGCGGGATGTGATCGAAGTCCCGGTCAACGCGGTGCTGGACATTAACGGCTGGGATTTGCGCAAGGCGTTGGGCCTATTCCGCAAGTCCAACCCGCCGCTCATGGAATGGTTGGCCTCGCCGGTGGTGTATCGCGAGTTCTCATCCCTGGCAGGCAGGTTGCGCGCGCTGCGCCCGGCCTACTACCAGCCTTTTTCCTGCCTGCACCACTACTTGAGTATGGCAAGCCGACATTTGAGCAAGGTGAGCGGGGCGGAGCGGGTGAAGACCAAGCATTACTTTTATATCTTGCGGCCCTTGCTGGCGGTGGAATGGATCGAGCGCGGTTATGGGGTGGCGCCAACCGCTTTTGGCGAGCTGCTGGAACGACTGGTGGACGACCCGGCTTTGAAGGGCGTGATTCAACGCGTCATTGTAGAAAAGAGCCAGGAGACCGAGAAGGACTCGCGTCCGGCCGAGCCGCTCATTGACGCGTTCATCGGGCGCGAGATGGCCCGCCTGAATGATCACCTGAACCAGTACGAGCCGCGCGAAATTCCGAAGGATGAACTGGACGAGCTGTTCCGGGATATACTGCGCGAGGTGTGGGGCGGGTGTTGACGGATCGGCGAAGGGAGTTGGACATGGATTTCGAAAAGTTGGTGGAGCAGATGGCGTTGAACGCCAGACGCATTGCTGCGCTGGTGGAAGGGGTTGGCGAGGAGCAGGCAAGCTGGAAGCCCGCGCCGGAAACATGGTCGATGGTTGAGGTCATGCATCACCTGTGGGATGAGGAGCGCGAAGATTTCCGCGTGCGGCTGAACCTGATCTTGCGCGCGCCGGAGCAAGCCTGGCCCCCGATCGATACGCAGGGATGGGTGACCGAGCGGCGCTATAACGAAGGCAGTTTGTCGAAAGCCCTGGAGGGCTACCTGGCCGAACGCGCGGCTTCACTGGAATGGCTGCGCGGCCTGAAAGCCCCAGATTGGGAGGCCGCCGCGATTGCCCCGTGGGGCCGGGAGATGCAGGCCGGAGCGATGATGGCGGCCTGGGCCGCGCACGACCTGCTGCACATGCGCCAGTTGGTTGAGCTGCACCGAGCGCACAATGTGCGCCTGTCGGAACCGTATGACACCCAATATGCCGGGGATTGGTGAAGCCGTGCTGCGCATGATCCCTTTTGAAAAAGGTATTTTGCCCAAGGCGGCAGATATGTTCGTCCAAAATCTGCGCTCGCTGCGCGAACGCGTGCCCATCCTGCCGGATGGAATGGAAGAGCCAGGCAAGGTCAGCGGTTACCTGGAATGGCTGATGAGTCGGGGGCCGGGCGTGATGGCGCTGGAGGGTGAACGGCTGGTTGGATTCTTAGGTTGGATGATCGTGGATGGCTTTCGCAATACCGAGCGCCGCGCCGCATACTGCCCCGAGTGGGGGCACGGCGCAGCAGGGCCTGGGCGAGCGGCGATTTATCGGGCGCTGTATCGGGCGGCTTCGGCGGAGTGGGCCCGGCAGGGCTGCCAGACCCATGCCGTGTCGATCCTGGCGCATGACGAAGAGGCCATCCAAAACTGGTTCTGGAGCGGCTTTGGCATGTCGGTGGTAGACGCCATCCGCTCGATGGAACCGTTGGAAAACGCGGTGGCGAAAGGACTGGTCGTGCGCAAGGCTACCCCCGGGGACGTGGATGCGTTGGCGGAATTGGAAGCGCTTCATTGGCAGCATTATCGGCAGCCACCGGTGTTCATGGCTCCCCAGCAGCCAGATGACGCCGAAGCGTTCCGTGCCTTTCTGGCCGATCCGGCTAACGCCGTGTGGGTGGCCTGGGATGGCGAACACCCGGCGGGGTATATGCGCTTTCAGGGGCAGAGCGAAGGCGCGGCGGCGATTGTGAACTCGCCCGACAAGGCCGCCATTACGGGGGCCTTTGTGCGCCCTGAATATCGCGGGCGCAAAGCCGCCCCGGCTTTGCTGGACGCGGCCTTGCGCGACTACGCCGCGCGGGGCTATGGGCGCTGCTCTGTGGATTTCGAATCGTTCAATCCCGAGGCGGCGGCATTTTGGATGCGATACTTCCACCCGGTGTGCTATTCGGTGATGCGGGCGCCAGAGTTTGTGCCGTAGATTTTGCTCCAGCGCTTGCGCAGAAAATGGATGACTGCCTTTTCGGGCAGCAAGCCGTTGAGGGACTGGAGCAGGCGGTTGAACCAGCCGGGGATGCAGACGGCGCGGCCGCGCTGGGCCTCGTCCAGAGCCGTGCGTACCACGTAATCGGTATCCAGCGTGGTGAGGCGACCCCAAATTCCCTGGGCTTTCACCCCGTGGAGGGCGCGGGCGGTGGTAGGCATTCCGGCAGGGCAGAGGGCCATCACGTCGGCGTAAGCGTGGATTTCTTCGCGCAGGGCGCGGGAGAAGTTGAGTAAAAATCGCTTGCTGGCGGCGTACACCGCTTTATAGGGCATGGGGAAAAAGGCCGCCAGACTGCTGACGTTGATGAGCAGAAAGCGGCGGTCGGGGTCACGCAGGGGCAGCACCGCGTGAGTGGTGTCGACGGTGGCGACGATGTTGAGGTTGAGGATGGTGAGGATTTCCTCGCGCGAGCGCTCGGCAAACGCGCCGGGATATTCGATTCCGGCCACGTTGATCAGGCCTTGAAAGCGCAGCCCATCTTCAGATAGAGCGTGGTAAAAAGCCTCCCGCGCGACGGGGTCCGTCAGGTCGCAGGGTCGATAGAGCATGGGCGCACCCAGTTGGGTCATCCACTCGGCGGGCTGGGGGTGCAGGTCGGTAAGGAAGAGGGGATAGCCGCGGCGGGCGCATTCGCGGGCAAAGGCGCTGCCCACGCCGCCGGCTGCGCCGGTGATTAAGATATAAGAAAAAGGTTTATTCATGCGGCTGGTTCCAGAGCTGGATACCACCGCTGCATGTGCTGCCGGAGCAGTTCCACGCCGCGCGCGGTGACGGCGGACAGCAGGCGGCGCGGTTCGCCGCTCTCCTGGGCCAGCTCGGCGGCGGTGACGGGAGGCGTAAAGCTGAGGCGTACCTGGGGGCGGATGGAGCGGGGGTGGGCGAGCTGGTGCAGGATTTGCAGCACTTCGGCCAGGCGGC
Organism: uncultured Anaerolinea sp.; assembly: GCA_964403875.1. Taxonomy (GTDB): domain Bacteria; phylum Chloroflexota; class Anaerolineae; order Anaerolineales; family Anaerolineaceae; genus Anaerolinea. The sequence continues at coordinate 5,718 of CAYOHX010000190.1, forward strand.
GGCGCTCCAAGGCCCCCCGACGAATGCGAGTGAGCGGGTGGTGGGCGAAGCGCCGTTCGATGACCCCGCTGGCGATGGCCAGACAGGTTTGCAAGTCGGGTACTTTGCGCAAAAAGGCCTCAATGCTGGCCGACCAGTTGCGAATCTCCTCGTCCGCGCCTGGTAAAACAGCGGGATCTGGGTCGATGGTGGCGGTGGCGAATAGCAGCAGCGAGCCGCCGGAAAGCAGGTGGCGGATGCCCTGGCGCAGCGACTCGATGCGTACGGCTGCGTCGGCGTGCGTGTAGATGAACCAGCGGTCGGCGTTGCGCATGGCGCGGTAGAAGGGCACTTCCCAGACGATGATCTTGAGGTCGGCGCGGGGCAGGCAAGCAGCCAGACAGATGGAGTCGTAGGCGCCGGGATGGTTGGAGACGAGCAGCAGCGGCCCCTGGGCGGGCAGCGCTTCGGCGCCTTGAGCTTGCAGGTCGATGTTGAACTCGGGCAGCAGGGTGCGGCTGCCTCCGGGGATGCCGCCGTGGGCAATCTCTTCGTCGGCGGCGGCAAACATGCGCGCGAAGCGGCGGGTGGGGCGGTCCACCAGTCCGCCCAGGGCGCGGCGCAGCGCGCCTTCTTTGCTCAGGCCCAGGGCGTAGAAGATTTCGTCGGTGATGCGCTTTTGGAGCGCGGTAACCTGTTCAAGCGAAACCATGAGCAAAATTTTATCATACGTGCAATCCCAACATGTGGAACCTGCCACGGCAACTTGTAGAGAGCTTCGAACTGGTAGGATGCGCGTTATGAAATTTGTGTCATAATGTTGTTATCGTTGAGCCGCGTGAGCTCGCATCGGAGGGGGTCCATTCATCCAATTCGTTCCATTGAGGAGGAATGAAAGATATGGCAGTAGATGTAGAACTTGAAGCAGTCCTTCGACCGCGACAGTACCCCATGCCCGCCTACCCGCCCAAAGTGATCACTTTGGCCAACGGGAAAAAGATGGTTGTTCGCCAGGCGGTGCGTGAAGATGTCCCGGCCATCCTGAAATCGGTCCATCCGTGTTTGTTCATCGAGCGAGACTATTACAACATCGTCAGCGCCCGCTTATATGGCGAGCTGCTGGCCTGGTATTATTACCGGGCAAAGAGTCCCTACTGCCTGGTGGGCCAGGTGGACGGGTACCTGGTGGGGGTGGTGAACGGGCGCATGGAAGACGAGAAAGTCGGCATGAGCTATCACACCCTGGCCATCGACCGGGGGCTGCGCATTGGCTCGCATTTGTTCGCCGCAAAGATGGAGTATCACATCGAATACCTGGGCCAGGATGAGGTGCTCATTGTGGCCGAGAGCCCCATTGGCTTCCGCCGCTGGATGATCGAGTATCCCTTGGAGCCAACCACCATCCCGCACGAATTGGGCGGAGGCGATTCATGGCGCCTGACGCGGGATATCTACTTTAAAGCCAAGCCCCGACTGGTGGTGGGCGACCGGCCCGTGCCCCAGGAGTTAATGGACAAGGCCGAAGAAGATATTCTTTTCGCCGACGATGACACCATCCGCGAGCGCATTGCGGGTTTGAAAGGCAGGTAGAACTATGAGAGACGTTGCGATCATTGGGGCAGGCATGATTCCCTTTGGGCGGCGAGACGAGGACAGCCTGTTGGACATGCTTGCCTATGCATCCTTGAAAGCTCTGGACGACGCCGGTATGGGAGACAAATCGGTAAGCGCCGTATATGTTGGCAACATGGGCGCCGGAATCATTCAACACCAGTCTTCTATTGCCAGCTCGTTGGTGGACCGGTTGAGCTTGCTGCCGGCTGCCGCCGATGTGGTGGAAAACGGACCGGCTTCGGGCGGTTCGGCGGTTAAGAACGGCTTGCTGGCGGTGGCTTCCGGGTATTATGATTACGTGCTGGTGGTGGGCGGCGAAAAGATGCGCGAGATTACCGGCTGGCGGGCGACGGATTTTGTGGCGACCATGACCCACCCCCAGGTCGAGTATCCCTACGGAATCACCCTGCCGGGCATGGCTGGAATGTTCACCCGGCTGTACATGGAAAAATGGGGGGTGACCCGTGAGCACCTGCTGGCGGTTACGCTGAAGAACCAGGAAATGGGGGCGCTCAATCCTTATGCGCACGTGGAGATGGCTCTGGATCGCGAAGGGATTTTTGACAGCCCCCACGCGGTGGTCAACAACCCGGTGGCTGCCGATCCGCTGCACCTTTACGATTTGTGCCCGGTCAGCGACGGCGCGGCGGCGGTGCTGCTGTGCCCCGCCGAGATGGCCAAGAAGCTGGGCAAGCCCTTTGTGCAAATTGCCGGTTTTGGACAGGCCACCGACACGCACACGCTGCAAGAGCGCGAGGACCCCACCGATTTGAAGGCGGTCACGCTGGCATCGCAGCAAGCGCTGGAGATGGCCAAGCTGAAGCCAGCCGAAATCGACGTGGCCGAGCTGCACGATGCGTTTACCATTCTGGAGATTGCCGAAAGCGAGCATGTGGGGTTCTTCAAGAAGGGTGAGGGCGGTAAGGCCGCGGCGGCTGGAAAGACACGCCTGGGTGGGCAAATCCCGATTAACGTTTCGGGCGGGCTCAAGGCGCGCGGGCATCCCGTGGGGGCCACGGGCGTGGCCCAGGTGGTAGACATCGTTTGGCAGTTGCGCCATGCTTTGCCCAAGGAGCGCCAGGTGAAGAATGCCCGGCACGGGTTGACGGTCAACTTCGGCGGGTTCGGTAATAACATTACTTCCTTTGTGTTGAAGAGGGTAGAGGCATGAAACACGAAATCCCGATTGTCGCCTTCCAGTGCAAAAAGTGTGGCCGCATCCACTATCCATTCCATGACCGCTGCTTGAGCTGCAAGAGCCGCGAGTTTGAAAAGATTCACCCCGTGGGCAAGGCCAGGCTGCTGGCCTATACGGCGATTTTCAATTTGCCGTGGGGCTTCGACCAGCGCTATCTGATCATCGGCGTGGCTGAATTCGAGAACAAGGTCAAGGCAATGGGCCAGATTAAGGTTCAGTCGGTGGAGGAGTTGAAGACCGGCATGACCCTGCTGCCCAGTTGGGAACCGGTGCGCGTGACCGCCGGAGAGGATGTGTACGGGCTGAAGTTCGCGCCCATTGAATAAAGTGTGAA
>CAYOHX010000191.1:0-8818 GCA_964403875.1 uncultured Anaerolinea sp.
CCGTAACAGGATGATACGGCCGTCTGGCATACCCATCATCTCCGCAACGTGCACATCGAAAATTGTGACGCACAGCAGGTTGAGGCGCAAATGAAGATGGAAGTGCAGCCTGAACCCGCGCCGGATTGGTTTCTGGAGATGGCGTATGAAGACAGGACTTATATCGAGTAACGCAAAAACGGGCGATCGGCGCTGGAATCGCCAGGCGGCTCCTCGGAACCGCGTGCTGGAAGCGCCGCCAGACAATCTGGTTGGCAGCTACCCGCACGTGTCCATCCAGAGCTTTCAATACCTGGTGGATTTCGGCCCGGGCGAGGCGATCCGTTTCCACCGCGTCAATAAGGATAAGACCTGTTCTTGCAATATGCCTTTCTGTGAAGCGATCGAGGTTGTCCGGCAGTATCTACAGGCCGGCGGTCAACGCGCGCCGGAACCGGTCACCAAACCAACCTGCCCTATCTGCGGCGCAAAAACTTATCCGGACCGGAATTGGGATGGCAAGTACACCAAATCTCCGGGCTGGCGCTGCGAAAAGGGAGGGCTGCGGCACTTCCTCGAAGCCAAGAGCGAGCGGATCAAAAAGCAGTTCGCGGAAAATCTCTGGTTGATCCCACCCGTGCCCGGTTACCCCGGCGTAAAGCGGGATGAGGTCATGACCTGGGAAGAATGCGAAGCAATTAGCCGCAAAGTCTTTTTGGAAACGGGGTATGACCCCACAGCCTGAAAAATCACTATCCCACGAGGGGACAGCACCCTCGATGGGGGATGCCTGTCCCCTCGCCAACTGGAGACAGACATGAACGAGCAACAACCGTGCCTCTTACAAGAACCTGCGCGGCAAACCTATACCTTGCCGCGGTTGAAGCATTTGCCCGTGTGCGAGCAGCCTGGCTACCGCGTAGCGAAAGACTCGGATGCGTGCAGCCTGGCAGAACTCCTGGCGGTCATCATCGGCGGTTCTACCCAAATTGAGATCGCTGAACGGCTGCTGGCGCAGTTTGGGACGGTCCAAAAGATCGCGCAGGCCCATGTGATGGAGATTGCCAAAGTGCAGGGCGTGGGAAACCAGACCGCCCTGCGGCTCAAAGCATCCCTGGCATTAGGGCGCAAGCTGCTGCAGCCAGAGGATGATCGCCCGCAGATTCAATCGCCCGGCGATGCAGCTCAAATCCTGATGCCGATGCTGGCGCACCGCGAGCAGGAATACATGATCGTGATGGCGCTCGACACGCGTAACCGGATGCTGGACGTGGTGGAAGTCTACCACGGCAGCCTGAACTCCTCGATGGTTCGCATCGGTGAGTTGTTCAAGCCGGCGCTGCAGCGCAATGCCGCCGGAGTCATCATAGCCCACAACCATCCTTCAACTGATCCAACGCCTAGTCCTGAAGATGTCAGCGTCACCCGCGCTATCGTGCAGGCCGGCAAGCTGCTGGATGTGTCCGTGCTGGACCATCTTGTCATCGGCCTTTCGCGCTGGGTATCGCTCAAAGAAAAAGGACTGGGCTTTTCATAAACCACAAGGAGAACCAGATGAACCCTGTTTTGTTTTTCGACATCGAAACCACCGCTAACCCGGACGCGATCGCGCTTCTCCCCGAACCGGCAGCTCCGGCCAACTACAAGGACGCTGACAAGATTGCCCAATACATCAGCGATAAGAAAGCCGAGCAGATCGCGCAGGCGCCGCTGGACGCTGATCTGGGCAAGGTGATCGCCATTGCGATGCAGTTCGGCCTGGAGAACCAGGTGGAAGTGAGCCTGGTGGGTGATCCCGAGACTGCCACGGAAGCGGACCTGATCAAGTCGTTCTGGTCTGCGTATGCCCGGGCAGGCGGCCGCTCGTGCGGCTACAACATCATCGGCTTTGATCTGCCGTACCTGCTGCGCCGATCGTTCGAGCTGGGAATCAACGTGCCGGTCTTTCCGCGCCTGGCGAAATACCAGACCGAACCCACAATTGACCTGATGGGCATCCTCTACAACTGGGGAACGCCAAGAGGCTTGAAGTGGGTGTGCAAACGCTACGGTATCGAAAACCCGCTGCCTGATTTGAATGGATCGCTGGTGGCCGAAATGGACGGGGAAACGCTGCGCAAGTACGCCGGGAATGATGTGTACCTGGTGGTTGAACTGTACAAGCGCATGTGCGGAGTCTACTTCCCGGCGCTGCCTGCCTTCCAGCCTGCTTTCTTACCACGCTAATCACAAGGAGACACAGAGAAATGAACGAGACCCTGGAATTGGGTTTTGAGATTGCCAAGTACCTGGCGCACAGCGGTTACCCGTCCGACGCACCCGCTTTCATCGTGACCTGGGGACAGATCGCCGAAGCTGTCGCACAGACCGTTCTGGCGCACAACCTGCCTACCGGCCAGCTTACGGAAGAAACCGTGGTAATCCTGGCTGATAAGATCCAGCGCGATCTGAAAGAGTTGGATCCGCTGAACTGGCGGGAAATCGTGCTGGACCGGGTGATGACCAGCCGGGAGATCAACCCCGCGTTGTGGGAGCCGGATTACGAGCCGGACGAAGGCCCGCTGACGGAAATGTATGAGAATGCCACCCACCTGGGCGATGAAGAAGCCTACTGGGTGGATGCCGGCGAATCTGCCGGTTTTGACGACTTCTAGAGAGACAGTGAAACGCAGGGAGCAAGCGCCTGCGTTTCACGTTTCTTTCCGGCCTGCAGACAATGCTGGCGCAAGTGTATAGATCAGCCTTGCCGGTTGGTCTATAGACAGCGTGCAACATTGCTGTCAACGTGAGCAATGCATGAACCGGTTGTCCTAACGTGAGTTGTTCCATTTTCAATCTGAATTTCACAGGAGAAGCGATATGGATTTTCAAATGACTCGTTTGTGTATTCCCGTACCCCCCGCGCCGGTACTCGAACGCGCGGTTGGGTACCAAAACCAGCGCCATGCCCGCCACCTGGCATTGTGGTGGGAGCCGTGCGGCGATGAGGTGATGGTTTCGGATGGGATCGTTTCCTTCACAGGTCATTGGCCGGGTTACCTCGCCTACGTTCAGCACCCGCTGGTTGCGCCGGCGTTGTTCAATTACAACCTCGGCTCGTCGGAGGATTTCGCCACGCACCGCCTCATGATTGACCTGGACACGCGCCAGGCATTTGTGGTTCTGGCAGCGGAAGCTGATCGAATTCTCTCCTCACAGTGGGAGCAGCAGCCGCGCAATTCGCCGGTGACCCTCTTCATGGAAGACCTGGAGCCGGTGCTGCGCGAGTGGGCCAGGAGCCTGCAAGCCGATGTGTCCATGGAAGCGGTGATGAGCCGCATGGCCGAGGATCAGAAAGCCGTTGACACGCTGCGCGCCTGGATGGATGCGCAGGTTCCGTAAACACCCAACAAGAAAAACACAAGGAGGATCAGAAGCATGGCAAGCAAAGTGACGGTTCAGAAGAGTATCTTCGCTGAAAGCCTGGCGATTGTCGGGCGGGCGATTGCGCCTCACACGCATTTACCCATTCTCGGAAACATCTTGATCAGCAAGGAGGAGGGCCAACTGCGCCTTTCCGCCACGGATCTGACCATGGGTGTGAGCGTGTGGATGGACGCCAAAATGGACGGCGATATCGGGTTAACCCTGCCGGCCAAGACGCTCACCGATGTAGTCAATTCTTTCACCGAACCGGAAGTGACCTTCTCCGTAAATGGCAAGCCAGAGGCGGCGCTGAAGTGCGGGACGTACAAAGGCGTGGTCAAAGGAATCGAAGCGGGAGAGTTTCCCAATCTTCCGCAGTTTGACACGTCTGGGGGAATTCCGATCGACGCGGCCACATTCAAAGAGATGATCCGCGCGGTGGCATTCGCGGCGTCCGTGGATGAAAGCCGGCCAGTGCTGGCCGGGGTTCTGCTCCAGATGGATGGAAAAACGATCGCGATGGCGGCGACGGATGGTTTCCGCCTGGCGCTTTATAAAATCGAAGCGGCGGTCCCACTGGCGAAAAAGCAGGTGATCATCCCGGCTTCGGTGCTGAAAGAAGTCCTGCGCATCCTGAGCGCGACGAAAGCCAGCATGATCACCCTGTACCTGCCCTCTGGCGGCAGCCAGGTGGTGCTGCGTCTGGAGAACGTTCAGATCGTTTCCCAACTGATCGACGGCAAGTTCCCCGATTTTCAGGTGATCATTCCTAAAGGCTATAAGACCCGCACGATTGTGGACGTGGGCGAGCTTCTGAAAGCCTGCAAGCAAGCGGGAATCATTGCCCGGGAAGGGAGCAACGTGGTTCGCTTCCACCTGCAACCGGGTGCGGACGAGAGCGGCAAGGTGAAACTGCTGTCAGCGTCAGCGGAAACCGGCGAGAGTGAAATCGAACTGGATGCAACTGTGGAAGGACCGGAGTTGGAGATCGCGTTCAACGTCAAGTTCCTGCAAGATGCGCTGGAAGCGATTTCCACAAAATGTGTTGTGATCGAAACGAACACGCATAAGACGCCGGCAACGATACGCCCGGCTGGAGAGCAGGACGCGTACCGTTATGTGCTGATGCCAATGCATATGGATTAGATGTGAAATCGTGGGGGAGCGGCTGTGCTCCCCCACGTGCTAACCAATGATTGGTTCTTTTATCTAGAACAGCAAATGGAAGCTGACCAACCATGCTTGACCATTTTCCGTTTGCTGTTCTGATCACGCCTGTGTTCGGAACTGCACGAACGTGAGCTGTGTTTTTTAGAATTCTTCAACGTGAGCCATTTCACTTTTCAGGAGGAGCAGATGAACGTATATGAAGACAAGTATTTGCGAGACAAAATCAGCCGGATCATTGCCCGGCAGAAGGAAGGTAAGGTTGTCATTGCTGCCTACAAGGATGGCAGTGGGCTTCCAGCGAGAGAGGATCTCGGGCAGGCGCTGGCACGCGCGGCATATCCATACGATTACGCCGTCGGCAACAGCGGCTTCCTGAACTACGATTCGGAGCTTGGAGCCTATCTCTACGTTGCAAAACCAGGCGTCAAACAACCGGAGGTGATCACCCGCTACCAGCCCTTGTCGCTGGTGGAAGCCGAATTGATCGTGCCGGAACGCCTGGTGCGCATTCGCGCCGGCGATACGGCGGTCACCTTCTCGGGTGTGGCAACCTGGAAAGGAATGTATGAAATTCTGCGCGAGATCAATGAGGAACTGGCGCGAGTCAACGCCGGAATCGTGGTCTGGAAAATCACCCCAAAAGAAGGAGTCGGTCAAGAACCGGCGAGGCGCTTGTTTTCTGGCGCGGTGCCTCGCGTACGTAATGGTCAGGCGATGGGCCACGTCACTGGCTACGCCTTCGATGACGATCACGCGCTGGCGTACATTGGTCTGGTGGGCTACAAAACCAGCCTGGAGTCGCTGCGGATCACAATGATGACCGGCAAGCCGCTGCAGATGGTCCAGGATGGGGTTGGGGATCATACCCTGATCCCTACCGACAAGTACGAGCAGGTCTGGCAAGCGATGCCTGAATACCCCAGTCACCACGCTGCTTTCCTCTCCCGCCTGGCGACGCCGGGCAAGTGGGAGCCAGAGGATCTGGTGGCTTATCTTCTCGTTTTTCGTGACGCTTCGGACCCGAACGCGGAGTTGATCCGCCTGTTCACCGAGCGCCTCAAGGAAGCGCTGGAGATCCCGATCCTCGATGCGTGGGCGGGTGTGCTTTGGAAACACGCCAGTGACCGAAAATACGTCAAAAAGATGAACGTCGGCGGCGATTGTGTCCTCGGCGCGAAGATCGATCTGCAGACAGACTGGCAAGAACTGCTTTCGAACCTGCTGACTGAAAAGGTCATCGCTCTGACCACCTGACCCAAACCGTAAAATCAACGATCTTTCACCCCGGAGGGGTTGCAGTTTCCCCTCAAGGGGGTGAAGCGCAGCTCCTTCCGGGGATTTTTTATCTTGGAAGGAGAATAACATGCGTCCACCAGCAATTGAACGGATGGGGTATTACCCCACGGATGAGCCGGTTGTCGAGATCATCCGCACCTATGTCGCGCCGCCCGCCGAAAAAGGGCGGTTATTTGATCCCTGCACGGGTGAAGGAAAAGCCGCAGCCGCCTTGGGAACCGCGCTCAACTGCGAGACGTGGGGAGTAGAACTCTCCCCGGACCGGGCCGAAAAAGCGCAGCGCGTTCTGGAGAAGGTGTACCAGGCGCCCTGGCAGGCCTGCGTACTCAGCGATGAGAGCGTCTCGTGGCTCTATTTCAATCCCCCCTACGAATTTGATCGGTTCGAAAATCAGAAGAGACTGGAGTGGGACTTCCTCAAAACCACCACGGCAAAGCTGGTTCGCGGCGGACTTCTCACCTACATCATTCCACAAAAGATCCTCGGGATGGTGGAAGTGGCGAAGCTGCTGGTGAGCCAGTACGAGGCGATCACGATTGCCCGTTTTCCGGATGGCCTGTACGAGAAGTTCAAGCAGGTGGTGGTGCTGGCGTACAAGCGCAAGGTCTTCCAGCCGGCGAATGAAGATGCTGTGCGTGCCATGCAAGCGCAGGCGGCGATGGAACTGGACCCAATCCAGGCCGTCGCGGAACCGGTCTATCAACTGCTGCCCGCGCCGGTCCGCGGCGCGAACGGCAAGCCCGTGGTGTTCAAGCGCACGGATTGGGAACCGGAAGAAGTGGTGGAAGCAACTACAAAGGCCGGCGTCCAGCAGACAAGCGAATGGCTCGATCTGATCCGCCCGAACCGCAGCGCGGTGCAGCTTACGCAGCCGGTGATGCCGCTCAAGAAAGGGCATATCGCCATGTTGATGGCTTCCGGCATGATGGGCACGGTGCGCCTGACCGATGAGGCCGGCAAACCGATGCTGATCAAAGGGCGCGTGGTAAAGGTGGTGGAGAAGACGGAACAGCCCGACGCCAAAGACGCGGATACCGTTGTGGAGACCTACAAGGATCGTTTCGTCACTACGGTGGCGGTACTGCGGCAAAACGGTATTGAGGTGATCAAGGACGTGGGTGGGTTGTCGAACTTCATGAAGGCATACGGCGAGCAGATCGCCGCGCACGTGCTGGAGACCTACCGCCCGCTCTACAATCTGAACTCCACGGAGAAAGAAATCGCCGTGCTGGATACCCTCGGCACGCAGCGCAAAAAGCTGCCGGGCCAGGAACGGGCCGGGCTTCTCCCGGCGCAGCGGCATGCCGCCGCTGCCATGGCGCGTTCAATCCGCCGGCACGGAGTGGGCAATATGCAAGGAGAAATGGGCACCGGAAAGAGTTCTGTGGGGTCAGCAGTGATCGAACTGTTGGATGCTTACCCGGCGCTGATCCTCTGCCCGCCACACCTGGTGCCGAAGTGGATCCGCGAGATCGAGGAAGTGATCCCGGGCGCGCACGCGCGCGAGTTGCGCCGGATCGGGCGTAACAGCGATGAAATGGCGGACGTAAATGATGTGCGCGATTTTCTAAACCAGTATGAACTGGCTTGTGTGACAGCGAAAAGAACAGGAGGTGCAAAACCAAAATGGGTGGCCGTTGTGGCGCATACCTCGGCCAAATACGGCGCAGGATGGCAGCCGGCGGTGATCTTCAAGAAAACCAGAGATCCGTTGACCGGAAAACTCGTGGATGCGTGCGCCTGCCCGGCGTGCGGCCAGGTGGTGATGGACAATCAGGATGGTATGGAAGTTCCGGTGACGGACGCCGCTGTCCTGGCCGAGAAACGGCGGTTCTGCCGCCAGCGCATCCCCGGTTGGGAGCTGGACCCGGATGGCCGGCGCAAGCTGGACGCGAACGGCGAAACGGTGTGGGGGTTACGCTCCTGCAATACGCCGCTGTTCAGCTTCAACGGCGCACGCCGCTACAGCATCGCCGAGTACGTGGCGAAACACGCTCGCGGCCGCTTCAAGCTGCTCATCGCGGACGAGGCACACGAGTTTAAATCTAAGTCGAGCGATCGGGGAGTGGCGTTCCACCAGTTGGTGACCGCCGCCAAACAGACGCTCACTCTCACCGGCACGTTTTTCGGCGGGAAAAGCACTTCGATCTTCTGGTTACTGCACCGGCTCAACGCCGGTGTCCGGCGCGACTTCGCCTTCCATGACGAAAAGCGGTGGGCGCGGTTGTACGGCGTGCTGGAATCTACCCGCCGGCGCAGGCGCAATGAGGACGCGGATGAGGACGGCGTGTACACGGGAAACCGGCGCTACCGCAACCAGGCGAAGGAACAACCAGGCGTGAGCCCGGCCATCGTGAGCCGGTTGCTGGACACGACGATCTTCCTCAGCCTGAAAGACCTGAACCTGGCTCTGCCGGCCTACAAGGAGGAAGTGGTTGCCCTGGATATGTTGGACGATCAAGGGCAGCAGTACCGCAGCATGGACAGTGGCCTCAAGCAGCTGGCCCTGCAATCCAGTCGCTATCTATCTACCTGGTTGCAATGGAGCCTGGCGCGGCCAAACTCCGCGTTCCGGGATGAGGTTGTGCTGGTGGACGAGGTGGAGGACGAGGATGGTAAGAACGTGCGCAAAGTCCCGCTGATGGATCTGCCGGCGATCAATCCCAACGGTCATAAATGGTTGCCGAAAGAGAACTGGCTCGCTGACTTCTGCAAGGCCGAAAAGCAGCAGGGCCGCAAGGTGCTGGTATACGTCCGTCAAACCGGAACCAGGGATATCCAGGACCGCGTTCAACTGCCGCTCCAGGCGAATGGACTGCGGGTCTCGATCCTCGGCGGCAACGTGGATCCGCGCAAGCGGGAAGACTGGATCGCCAAGCGGGTGAGCGGGATCGACGTGCTGATCTGCAATCCGCGGTTGGTGGCCACCGGGTTGGACCTGATCCAATTCTCAACGGTCATCTTCTTC
>CAYOHX010000192.1:0-8651 GCA_964403875.1 uncultured Anaerolinea sp.
TTCCACCGCCATGCCGTGGTAATCATAGGCGTATACACTCATCAAGTACCATTGATCGGCATTCACCCCGCTGTTGGCGTAGATCTCGGGCACGGAATACACGGGCGGTGAGCCCCAAATCGCAAACCACACCTGCTCTTTGGTCCATATATACGGATAGGACCCACAGGTGGCTCCCGGCGCGGAAAAGCGCGGGCAGCCGGGAAGCGCACCGAAATTCAACAGTTCAAAGTCATTGGCCGAATCATAGCCGTTCAACCAGGCTATCGTGTCTGCGGGATAATTCCAACTCAGCTCAATGTCACTGGCTCCCACCGCGCCCACCTGCCCCGAGTACCCCGAGGCGACCAACCAGGCATTCACGCCATTGACCATCTGCGCCCAGGCCCGCCCGTGCTCATAGGTTACAGCGCAGTTGTCGCAATCCTCGTAGGCATAGTTGCTCGTTCCAATTCCAATGGTCACGTGCGAGAGTAAATCCGAACCGGTGCAAATGTAATACCCCTGGCTGAAGGATTTGACCGCATTGCTGATTTGCTCCATCGTCACCAGACCGCCGCCATAGATTTTTGTGCCCAGTTGGCCGAATTCCAGCCGCGGACGGCCAAAGTACAGAAACACAATTGTGTCTTGCGCACCCGGCGCATTCTTGTCCGCGGTCCCATACTGGCAGCCGATGTTATACAGCGTCGATGTGTTTACCGTGCTCAAGTAACGACTCGTGGAGGCCGGCGGCGGCCCGGACTGCATCGTTTGGTTAAGGATCAATGGCAGATATTGCAGCGACGGAGGCGTGGGCGTTTGTTGCAATGGCGCCGCCTGGACCATTTGGGTGACGCACAACCCGGCCGCCAGGAGCAAAAAGCCCAACCAGGCTTGCTTCTTACGCGGAGGAGTCGATTGATTCATACCAGGGACCTCCAGGTCTAAGCATATCTTATACGATGACCTTAACTGTAGACGGTTCTTGCCCATCTGTCAACCTTCTACGCAGGTGTTACACATCCAATTCTGGGATCTATCAATCAAGGCGTTTAGAGCGCTTTTACGCCCCAAACGCCTTGATAACCGAATTTACCCCGCCTGTTGAAACGAGGAATGGCAAACTATTTACCCATGCAAATCCGTCTTGCCCATCAGGTAACGATCCACCTCGCGGGCAGCCCCGCGCCCCTCGTGAATGGCCCACACCACCAGGCTCTGCCCCCGACGCATATCGCCCGCCGAGAATACCCCCGCTACGCTGGTAGCGAACTTGCCGTATTCCGCCTTCACGTTGCTGCGCGGGTCTCGCTCCACACCCAACTGCGCCAGCAGTTGATCTTCTGGACCCAAAAAACCCATTGCCAGCAGCACCAACTGAGCCGGCCAAACCTGTTCGCTGCCGGCAATTTCTCGCGGAAACAAGCGCCCGTTCTCCCGCACCCATTCAACCTGCACCGTGTGAATTTCTTTGACGTGACCGTTCTCGTCGCCCACAAAGCGCTTGGTTTGGATGTTAAAAGTGCGCGGATCGCCCCCGAACACCGCGATGGCTTCTTCCTGACCGTAATCTGTCTTGAGCACCTTGGGCCACTCCGGCCACGGATTGTCCGGTTGGCGAGATGTGGGCGGGCGGTCGAGGATTTCGAATTGGTTCAGGCTGCGGCAGCCGTGCCGCAACGATGTGCCCACACAGTCGGTCCCCGTATCACCGCCGCCAATCACAATCACATCCTTTGCCCGCGCTGAAATCGTAGCGGCTTCGCTGTCCAGCAGCGAACTTCCCAGCAAATTGCGCGTGTTGGCGGTCAGAAATTCCATCGCGAAATGAATTCCCTTCAGCTCGCGCCCCTCCACGGGCAGGTCGCGGGGTTTGGTCGCCCCGCCGCACAACACAACCGCGTCGAAGTCTTGCAGCAGCCGGTCAGCGGGCAGGTCCTTGCCCACCTCGGTCCGGGTCACAAAATTCACTCCCTCGGCAGCCATTAAATCGATTCGCCGCTGGACCACCTGCTTGTCTAGTTTCATATTGGGAATGCCGTAGATCAACAGGCCGCCAATACGGTCAGCTCGCTCGAACACGGTTACGTTGTGCCCAGCCCGGTTGAGCAGGTCAGCACAAGCCAGCCCCGCGGGTCCCGACCCAACCACAGCCACCTTCTTGCCGGTGCGCACGGCGGGGGGCTCGGGTGCAATCCAGCCTTCTTCAAAGCCTTTCTCGATAATCGCCAGCTCGATATTCTTGATCGTCACCGGGTCATTGTTCAAGCCCTCGGTACATGAACCTTCGCATGGAGCCGGGCAGACCCTCCCAGTAAATTCGGGGAAGTTGTTAGTCTTCAGCAAGCGCTCCAGGGCCGGCTGCCACATGCCTCGGTAGACCAGATCATTCCACTCGGGGATCAAATTGTGAATGGGACAGCCCGCCGCCATGCCGTTAAGCAGCTTGCCCGTATGGCAGAAAGGAATCCCGCAGTCCATGCAGCGCGCGCCTTGCGTGCGTAATTTATCCTCGGCAAAGGGTTTGTGGAATTCCTTCCAATGCAAAATCCGCTCCTGCGGCGGCAGATCCGCCGGCACCTCGCGTTGATATTCCATAAAGCCGGTTGGTTTCGCCATGATGTACCTCTATTAGTTTCCGCTCACGCGCACGAGATCGCGACTATTCATCTCAAACGCCGCCATCACCGCCTCATCGCCGCTCAGGCCAGCCGCTTCCACGCTGCGGAAGGCCTGCAACATGCGTTTGTAATCCTTGGGCAGCACCTTTACCAGCCGCGCCGACACATCTCCCCAATCCGCCAAAATGCGGTAGGCAAAGAGACTGCCGGTCAGTTCGGCGTGTTTCTGGATCAACGCGCGCACCTCGTCCACTTCGTCGGCCTCGGCCACGCTCTCCAGCTCGACCATTTCTTTGTTACAGCGCCGCGCAAAGTCATCGTCCCAGTTGAACACATAGGCCACCCCGCCCGACATGCCCGCCGCGAAGTTGCGCCCGGTTGCGCCCAGCACCACCACCTTCCCGCCGGTCATGTACTCGCAGCCGTGGTCCCCTACCCCTTCCACCACGGCCGTCATACCGCTGTTGCGCACGCAGAAGCGTTCGCCCGCCATCCCGCGCACGTAGGCTTCGCCGCTGGTAGCCCCGTAGAAAGCTACGTTGCCGATGATAATATTCTCTTCTGAGGCAAACTGAGAGCCCTGGGGAGGATAAACAATGATCTTTCCGCCCGAGAGTCCCTTGCCAATATAATCATTGGAGTCGCCTTCCAATTCCAGAGTCATCCCCCGTGGGATGAAGGCCCCAAAGCTTTGTCCCGCCGAGCCCTTGAAATGGAAATGGATGGTATCCTCCGGCAGCCCTTCCGGCCCAAAGCGCCGGGTCAGCTCGCTGCCCACCTGCGTCCCCACCACGCGGTGAACGTTGCGAATGGGCAGGTCGGCCCGCACCGCTTCACCACGCTCCAGCGCCGGAGCAGCCAGGGCCAAGAGTTTTTGGCGGTCCAGGGTCCCATCCAAACCGTGATCCTGCCCGATCAGGCAGCGCCGCCCCACCTCGGGCCCCGCGTCAGGCACGTGCAGCAGCGGCGACAAATCCACGCCCTTCGCCTTCCAATGGTCTACCGCCTGGCGCGTTTCCAACATGTCCGTTCGCCCCACCATCTCATCCACCGTGCGGAAGCCCAGTTTGGCCATCCACTCGCGCATCTCGGTGGCGATGAAACGCATAAAGTTCACCACATGCGCCGGGTCGCCACGGAAGTTCTTGCGCAGTTCGGGGTTCTGGGTGGCAATGCCCGTCGGGCAGGTGTCCAGGTGACACACGCGCATCATCACGCAGCCCAACACCACCAACGGAGCCGTGGCAAAACCGAATTCTTCGGCCCCTAACAACGCCGCCACCACCACGTCCCGCCCGGTTTTGAGCTGACCGTCCGTCTCCACCACAATCCGGCTGCGCAGATTGTTCAGCACCAGCGTCTGGTGCGTCTCGGCCAACCCCAGTTCCCAGGGCAAACCGGCGTGTTTGATGCTGGTCTGCGGCGAAGCCCCCGTGCCGCCGTCATGACCGCTGATCAGAACCACGTCGGCGTGCGCTTTGGCCACGCCCGCCGCCACCGTGCCCACGCCCACTTCCGACACCAGCTTGACGTTGATGCGCGCCTGGGGATTGGCGTTCTTCAAATCGTGGATCAGTTGGGCCAGGTCCTCGATCGAGTAGATGTCATGATGCGGCGGCGGGGAGATGAGGCCCACGCCGGGCGTCGAGTGGCGCACCTTGGCAATCCACGGGTACACCTTGCGCCCCGGAAGCTGCCCGCCCTCGCCGGGCTTCGCGCCTTGCGCCATCTTGATTTGCAGTTCGCGCGCGTTCACCAGGTAGTTGCTGGTCACGCCGAAGCGCGCCGAAGCCACTTGCTTAATAGCGCTGTTCTTCGAATCCCCATTCGGCTCGGGCGTATAGCGGGCCGGGTCTTCGCCGCCCTCACCAGTGTTGCTCTTGCCGCCAATCCGGTTCATGGCAATGGCCAGCGCTTCGTGCGCCTCTTTACTGATCGAGCCATACGACATGGCCCCGGTTTTGAAGCGCCGCACAATCGACTCCACCGGCTCCACTTCGTCGAGCGGAATGGGGTTCTCGGCAAACTTGAACTCCAGCAGCCCGCGCAGCGTACCCAGTTGTCTGGACTGGTCGTTGAGCAGCCCGGCATATTCCTGGAATGTCTTGTAATCATTGTTACGGCAGGCCTGCTGCAATTTGTAAACAGTCTCCGGATTGAACAGATGATGCTCGCCTTCCGCCCGCCATTGGTACTGCCCGCCCACCCCCAGCGTGCGCCCGTTCACCGGGCGTTCGGGGAAGGCTGCCGCGTGGCGCATTTCGGCTTCGCGCGAAACCTCTTCCAGCCCAATCCCGCCAATTCGCGAGGGCGTGCCGGTGAAGTAACGATCGATGAATTCCGAGCGCAGTCCCACAGCTTCAAAAATCTGCGAGCCACAATAGCTCTGGATGGTGGAAATTCCCATCTTGGAAAGGACCTTGACCACGCCCTTGACCACCGCCTTGGTATATTTGTATTTGGCCTCATGGTAATCCAGCCCCGGCAGCAGTCCCTGGCGGATCATCTCCTCGATGGAGGCATAGGCCAGGTAAGGGTTGATCGCCACCGCGCCGTAACCCAGCAGCAGGGCGAAGTGATGCACCTCGCGCGGCTCGCCCGACTCGACCACAAAGCCGATGTGCGTGCGTGTGCCTATCTTGATCAGGTGGTGGTGCAGCCCGCCCACCGCCAGCAGCACAGGGATGGGCGCGTGGTCTTTGTCAATGCCACGATCCGAAAGGATGATGATGTTGGCCTCGTCGTGGGCGATGATCTTGTCCACCTGCGCGCAAATGTCTTCCAGCGCCCGCTTCATGCCCGCCCCGTCTTCCGCCGGGTTGAACAAAATCGGGATGGTCACCGTGCGGAAGTAAAGCCGGTTCAAATGGCGCAGCTTTTCCAGCTCTTCGTTGGTTAGAATGGGCGTCTTGAGCTTGATCTGGCGGCAGTTCTCGCCGCGCGGCTCCAGCAGGTTCTGTTCCGAGCCAATCATTACCTCCGTCCCCGTCACCAGTTCCTCGCGAATCGCGTCGATGGGCGGATTGGTCACCTGGGCAAACAACTGTTTGAAGTAGTTGAACAACGGCTGGGGCTTATCGGAAAGCACCGCCAACGGGGTGTCGTTGCCCATCGAACCAATCGGCTCGATAGCGTTGGTCGCCATCGGCCCCAACACCACGCGCAAATCTTCATAGGTGTACCCGAATGCGTGCTGGTATTGCAAGATCTTTTTGTCTTTGTCCTTCCCTTCCAAGTCCTGTCCAATGCCCCCCAGCGGCGGCAGCACCGGGTCCGGCAGATCCGCCAGGTTGACCATGTACTCGTTCAACCACTGGCGATAGGGCCGCGCCGAAGCGATGGTCTCCTTGATCTCTTCATCACTGACGATGCGCCCCTCTTCCGTGTCGATCCACAACATGCGCCCCGGCTCCAGGCGGCCTTTTTTGACCACTTTCTCGGGGGGAATATCCAGCACGCCCACCTCCGAAGCCAAAATCACCCGGTCGTCGCTGGTAATGTAGTAGCGCGAAGGGCGCAGCCCGTTCCGATCCAGGGTCGCCCCAATTCCCACCCCATCGGTGAAGATCATCGAAGCGGGCCCGTCCCAGGGTTCCATCAAGGTGCTGTGGAACTCGTAGAAAGCGCGTTTCTCCTCGCTCATGCTCTCGTGGTTCGACCACGGCTCGGGGATCATCATCATGATGGAGTGCGGTAGCGAGCGCCCCGCCAGCACCAGCAATTCAAACACGTTGTCGAACATAGCCGAATCGGAACCGTCTGGGTTGATGATCGGCAAGATCTTGGGCAAATCGTTGCCGAACAGCGCCGACTGGAAGCGCGTCTGGTAAGCGTGCAGCCAGTTCACATTTCCGCGCAGCGTGTTGATCTCGCCATTGTGCGCCAGGTAGCGATAGGGATGAGCCCGGTCCCAGGAAGGGAAAGTATTGGTGCTGAAGCGCGAATGCACCATCGCCATAGCCGTCTCCAACTCGGGGTCCGATAGCTCGGGGAAAAAGCCCCGCACCTGGGTAGAGATGAGCATCCCCTTATAAACGATGGTTTTGAAGGACAGGCTGCAAATGTAGAACTGCTCTCCCCCAGGCAGCCCACCGTAGCGAATAGCTTGCTCGGCTCGCTTGCGGATCACGTACAGCTTGCGCTCGAAAGACATACGGTCCTTGATGGTGGCGTTGCGCTCCACGAACACCTGCCGCACCACCGGCATGGCCGAGCGGGCCGTCTCGCCCAGTTGGCTGCCGTCGGTGGGCACGGTGCGCCAGCCCAGCACGCGCTGACCTTCCGCCGCGCAAATAGCCTCAAAGCGCTGCTCGAAATCGGCCCGCAGCGTTTCGTCGGTGGGCAGGAACAGCATCCCTACCCCATAATAACGCGGGCCGGGCAGGTAAAAGCCCAACTTCGAGCATTCGCGGGCTAAAAAGCGGTGCGGCATTTGCACCAAAATACCCGCTCCGTCGCCCGTATTGGCCTCGCAGCCGCAAGCCCCGCGGTGGGCCAGGTTGTCCAAAATGGTCAGGGCTTGCTCTACGATATCGTGCGAGGCCGCGCCTTTGATGTTAACCACAAAACCCGTTCCGCAGGCTTCGTGCTCGAAAGCCGGGTCGTACAGTCCTTGTTTGGGCGGGAGTCCGTTGATAAGAGAGGTTTGGGTGTTGTCCATAAGTAAATACGCTCCTCAGCGTGGAATGTCACATTGGGGGGATGAGGGCTGCGCTCTGGTTCAGTCTTCCGGCCTGCCGAGACAGCGCCAGGTCACGCTATCGATTGTTCTTTTTATGAATAATTGCGGGATTATATCACGTTTTTTGCAATTGCAAGGGTAAATTCGGAAAGATTTTTTGAATATATATCCGAACCCGGAAGAATAGAGCGCTCCCAGGCCCGTTTATGCCACAATTGCCTCCCAAAGCGACACAGGGATTGGGCGAGAATCCTTCCACCATTTGTTCGAGATTTCCTTATAATGAAACCACGCTATAATAACCTCAACATCCACAACAATTCGCCGGAGGCAGGAAATGATGCCCTACACAACTCAAGAACGAATTGAACAAATCGAAGCCGCTAAAGGCCGCGTGAAGTTGCAGGATGGTTGCATAATCTCAATCGACCTTTCCAATTGGAGGGGCTCCGATACAATACTGACCTACATAGAAGGTATCGAGACCTTGAGCGAATTGTATCTGGGCGGCAACCAGATCACCGACGAGGGTCTATCTTCCCTGGAAAACCTGCCCAACCTGGCCTGGCTAGAGCTTTCCGATACGCGAATTACAGATTCCGGCTTAAAAATTCTTGCCAATCTTCCGCAGCTAAAATCACTCATCATGTATGGCTGCGACGTTACCGACCATTGCATTCCCCTGCTCAAAACCCTGCACGCCCCGCAGCAAATCGGATTGTCCGACACAAAAATCACCCCTGCTGGCATTGCCGAGTTAAAGCGGCACTTTCCACAGGCGGCAATTGAGTGATGGTTCAAAATAACGCGCCTGCCGCCAGGTGAACTCGCCTGCTAACAAAAGGCAGCACATCTCGGCAAAATATCAGGCGTAGGTCGGTTTGAGCGAATCGCCCCTGCCCCACGCCTACCCACCTCGCAGCGAAACGCGACATCGTCTCACCTCCAGGCTGCCACAACCTAGACTCTCATCACCCGCAAAAAAACCACCATCTTCCCTCTTCAAAAATCATCGACCTTTGGTATAATAATCAGCACACGCGGGTGTGGCCAAGCGGTAAGGCAATAGCTTCCCAAGCTATTATTCGTGGGTTCGAATCCCATCACCCGCTCAAATATAAAGCGCTCCAGATTGGGGCGCTTTTCGCAATCATGTAGGGGGCAATTCTTGAATTGCCCCCTACATGGTTTCGCCCTGCCGCGGTTCCTCCTCTCTCCCGTAGGCCGGGTATCCCTACCCGGCATCTTCCCCCCCCGCGGGAATGGATTCCCGCGCCACGAAGAAAACCGCCCACGAAGTAACGAATTCCGCCATTCGTGTCCTATTCGTGGACGGCCCGCAATGCCATAGGGGGCAATTCATGAAT
>CAYOHX010000193.1:0-8648 GCA_964403875.1 uncultured Anaerolinea sp.
CCACCATCCCCCCCCTGGTCCAACTCACCGATTCTTCACCTACCGCCTGCTTACCCTCCTTCGAAGCACGTGGAGAAGCACGCGTCCTTCAGGTCCTGAGCGTCAACCGAATTGTGGTCGAGTTGGAAGGCCGGGAACAGGAAGTGGTTTATTTGGGCGTGGAATCAGCTGGCGCGCCGGAGCCAGCCCTGGCCGCCAACCAGATTCTTGTTGAAGGCCAAGTCGTGACCCTGGTCCGCGACTCTTACGATCGCGATTCACAGGGAAACCTGCTGCGTTATGTGCTGGTGGGTGAGACTCTGGTCAATTATGTGCTCATCCGCGACGGCATGGCCATCACCGCTCTCAGCCCGCCTGGCATCGCCTGCGATGCGGCCTTTTTAGCGGCAGAGCGCGAGGCTCAAACCGCCAAGCTGGGTTTTTGGGCATTGCCCGCGCCCAGCTACGACCCCGCTGCCCGGGTGACGGCTGCGGCGCCACCCTGCCCGTGCGACACCAATTTCACCTGCGGTGATTTTACCCGCCAGGAAGCGGCTCAAGCCTGTTACAATGCCTGCGGAGATTATCGGAACGCCGCTCTGGATCCTAATCATGATGGTATTGCCTGCGAGGAATTACCTTAGCCATGTCTCACCCCCCCTTAATTCTATTGACCAATGATGACGGCGTGCATTCGCCTGGCCTGCGGGCCGTGGCCGAAGCGGCAGCCGGGTTGGGCGAAATTGTCATTGTCGCGCCGCGCGAGCAGGCTACCGGAGCAAGCCGCAGCGTGCCCGCTTCTTCTGATGGGCGCATCGACCTGATCCAATTGCCGGTCAACGGCAGCCAGCATCCCGCTTACGCATTGGGCGGAACCCCTGCCCAGGCCGTACTCCATGCCGTGCTGGAAATCCTTCCCCGCCGCCCCGATTTGGTAATCTCGGGCATCAATTACGGTGAGAACGTCGGCACAGGCATCACCCACTCCGGCACGGTCGGAGCAGCCATTGAAGCCGCTGCGCTCAACATCCCCGCTCTGGCGGTGTCGTTGCAGTTACTGACCCCCGAATACTATAAATATCACGACCTCGATTTTTCTACCGCTGCTCAATTCACCATAAAAGTAGCCGCCCAGGTTTTAAGCCATCCGCTTCCACCGGATGTTGACATTCTCAAAATTGAAGTGCCTGCCAATGCCACCCCCGATACGCCCTGGCAAATGACCCGCCAATCGCGTCTACGCTACTACATCCCTTATCCCGTCCGCACAGGCGGACTGGATGAGCCGGCACATATCGGCGTTAATGTGCAAGTGGACCGCGAAGAATCTGTGCCCGGTACCGACGTGCACACCCTGTTCTTTGATCAGCATATCTCGATAACTCCTCTCAGTATCGACTTAACTTCGCGGGTCAATTTGGAGAGTCTTACAGAGCAATTGCAGTTAAAATAATACAAATATGGACGTCAAAAACGTCTTCTCGAAGATATTTCCACCTCAGGCTGGAGATGAAGATCTTCTCCGCCTGACGCGGATTTTACTTTGGATCCAAACGGCTCTCTTTTCCGCGCTCATCCTCGGCGCGGGTTTTTCTTTCCTCAACAATGAGACCGACAGTTACCCCGTGCTGATCGCAGCGGCAGGAGTGATCGTCTTGACCATGCTCCTCTCCCGCGCCGGATACCCGCGTCAGGCCAGTTTTGTGTTCCTGCTTGCCATGATCCTGGTTCAAACCGACCTGCTCATCCATGGACAGGGCATCCATGATATCAGCATGTTGGCCTACACGGTGGTCCTGATGGTTGCCAGCTTGATCCTGGGCAATCGAGCCTTCGCCGCGATCGTCATATCCAGTTGGTTATCATTGGGTTTTGTCATCTATAGTGAAGTCAATGGGCTGTGGACATCTAATCTCAGCGCGTACACCGATTGGATCGATTTCGCCTACCTCTCTCTCATCATTGGCTTAACCGCATTCATCGCCCGGTTGTTGTCCAGCAACCTGTATAAAAGCCTGCAAAAAGCCCGGGAGAACGAGCAAAAACTTGCTCTCCTGAACCACCAGCTAGAGGAACAAGCCGCCCAAATTCGCCAGGCCGAGAAACACTGGTATTCGCTGCTGGTGCAAGTTCCCGGTTATATCCTGGAATTGGACATGGATGGGAAAATTTTGTTTGCGAATACGATCGATGAAGCACAGCGTAAAAGGGTGTTTGGCGCTCCGCTATCCGCTTTCATTCCAGACATGCACCAGGAAGATCTCGAGGCAGCCATTGCCCAGGCGCTCGCCACCGGCGAGACCATAAACCTGGAAGCTCCGGCCAGAACCGCAGACGGAACCGTTCGCTGGTTCGCTTCGCGCCTGGCGGTAGTCAAGGACGACGGCAACCCTCATGTGGTTCTGGTGGTTACCGACATTGAAGAGCGCAAGAAAGCCGAGGAAGAAATTTCACGGTTGAATGCTGAATTGGAGCAACGCGTACGCATTCGTACGGCAGAATACGAAGCCGCCAACCATGAACTCGAGTCCTTCGCCTATTCCGTCTCTCACGACCTGCGCGCGCCGCTGCGCGCCATCAACGGCTTCAGCCAGATTCTCGCCGATGAGTACGGGAATTCGTTGGACGAAGCTGGTCGAGGGCATCTCGAACGCATCCGGGCCGCTACCCTGCGCATGGGCGAATTGATCGATGATTTGCTCAACCTCTCCAGGGTAACCCGCAGTGAGCTGAAACGGGTGCAGGTCAACCTGAGCGAAATAGCCCTGGAGATCGTCGAAAATTTGCGTCGATCCTATCCAGACCGGAATATCGAAATTCACATCCACCCCGATATGCACACAGCAGCGGACGCAAATCTGGTACGGATCATTCTAGATAACCTGCTCAACAATGCCTGGAAGTTTACCGCCCACTCTCCTCAGGCCCGCATTGAGTTTGGCCGAACGGTGGAAGAAAACGAGTTTGTCTATTTTGTCTCAGACAATGGCGCGGGATTCAACATGGCCTATGCGGACAAGTTGTTCGGGCCATTTCAACGGCTGCACGCGCCCGGACAGTTTGAAGGCACCGGCATAGGACTGGCTACTGTTCAGCGAATCGTCCAGCGTCATGGAGGCCGTGTGTGGGCGCGCGGACAGGAAGGAGCCGGGGCCGCGTTTTACTTCACGTTGGAATAATCTTTTTTCAACTACTCAATCTGACATGGAAGAGTCTTCTTCCATCCTCAGAGAATTTTTCGGTTACAACCGGTTCACAAAACGTTCCATCCGGCGCAAGGCTTCTTCGATTTTGTCGTAGGCGGTGGCGTACGAACAGCGGATAAACCCTTCGCCGCCCTTGCCAAACCCCGAGCCAGGTACGGCGGCCACATGCTCTTCTTCCAGCAAGCGGGTCGAAAAGGCGCTGTCATCCAACCCGGTCACCGACACCTTGGGGAAGGCGTAAAACGCGCCGCGTGGCTCGAAGGTCGGCAAACCAATCTGGTTTAATCCGTCTACAATCAAGCGGCGGCGGCGGTCATATTCTGCCGCCATTTTCGCCACATGCTCCTCACCTTCTTTCAGCGCGGTAATGGCCGCCATTTGCGCGGTGGTGGAAGCACACATTACCGTGTACTGGTGCACCCGCAGCAAGCCCGTAATCAATTCCGCTGGGGCAGCCGCGTAACCGATGCGCCAGCCGGTCATCGCATAATCTTTCGAGAAGCCCCCCATCAAAATGGTGCGCTTCAGCATTCCAGGCAGGGCCGGGAAGCAAATGTGCTCTGTGCCATAGACCAGCCGGTCGTAAATTTCGTCTGATAAAACCAGCAAATCGTGCTCTTCCGCCAGGCGGGCTATCTCCAGCAGGGTCTCGCGCGATGCCACTGCCCCAGTCGGGTTGCTGGGAAAGCCCATCAAAATGGCCTTGGTGCGAGGGGTGATGGCAGCCTCGACATCCCGCGGGTCGACCTCAAAATTATTTTCCATGCGGCAGGCCACTTCCACGGGCACGCCGCCCGCCAAAAACACCTCGGCCTGATAAGAAACGAAACAAGGAGTGAGGATGATCACTTCATCGCCAGGGTTGAGGATCGCCGTGGAAGCCAGGTAGAGCGCCTCAGAGCCGCCCACCGTGATCACAATCTGATCCGGCTCATAATGCACATTGTAAAGCCGCTCCAGGTGAGCCGAAAGCGTCTTGCGCAGTTCCAACACACCCACGTTCGAGGTGTAGTGCGTCTCGCCAGCCAGCAATGAGCGCACGCCAGCATCTACGATCGGCTTGGGGGTATCAAAATCCGGCTCACCAATGCCCAGGGAGATGATATCTTTCATGGTAGCGGCAATATCAAAGAATTTACGGATGGCCGACGGCTTCAGGCTGGCGGCGCGCTGCGATAAATATGTTTTGGTCATGACGGCTTCTCCTTCAAATCCGGCGGCTGTGAATCGGCTTCGTTATTCTTTTTCGATATTCCACTGGTCGTTGATTAAATCATACTCCAATTTGAAATGCACTGCCCCCACACAACGCACCCAAAATACTTTTCCGCGCGGGGTGCGGGCCTGGCGGTCAACCTGCTCAACTTCCAGTCGCCGTCCCTCCCATAACACCACCGTTGGGCGCTCGGCATATTCACTGCCTGAATAACACTCGACTACCGCACCGCCCAAGATTGATCTCCGAGGTTCAAACGCAGGGCCTGTCCCGACAGGCTCACATTCCGCCCCAACAATGAATCCGCCAGGGCGATGTCCTGAATGTGCGTGCCTTCGCCAACGATGGAGTTGGCCACAATGGCGCGGGTTAGCACGCAGTCAGCATCAATGGACACGTAAGGGCCAATGACGGATGATTCAACCTGGGCGGACTCATGGATGAACACCGGCGGAACGATGGTGACACCTGGGCGCGCCGCCTGGGCAGTATTATCGTGCCCATGCTCCAATAAGTACCGATTGGTATCCAGGGTCGACTCGACCGTGCCAGCATCCAGCCACACTTCCACCATCTCGGTGCGCATCCGAGCGCCTTGCTCGAGCATGATATTGACCGCATCCGCCAGGAAGAACTCGTTTTTGAGGGTCACCTTCCGATTCATTTGCGCTTCAATGGCCCCCAACAGCGCTTCGGCGCTGCGGAAGTAATAGAAGCCCACCACCACAAGATTGTTGCGGGTATCCTCGGGTTTTTCGATCAGACGTTTCACCAGTCCATTAGCATTGATCTCGGCCACGCCAAAGCGACGCGGGTCGGGGACAGCTTTCACCCAGGCCACGGCGTCCGCCGTTTCATTCTGCAAGAAAGAAAAATCTGTCTCTACCAAGGTATCCGAGAAAGCCATCAACATGGGTCCGGTCAGGTGTTCACGAGCCAGATAAAGCGCATCGGACTGTCCGCGCATCTCGTGTTGAAGGACAAAATGCACTTTCTTATCAGGGTGAAATTCTTCCATGTACTCACGGGTTTGCTGTTCGCCGACAGGACCGACGATAAAGACGAATTCCACATCGAAATCCGCAGGCACCGTGTTGAATTGATCCAGAACGTAATCTAATACCGTCCGCCCAGCCAGAGAAATCAGCGGCTTGGGTTTACTCCAGGTGTGCGGGCGCATACGGGTACCCAAACCGGCCATCGGGACAGCAATTTTAAGTGTTTTCCGAGACATTCTTTTCCTTACCCCTCTAACTCATGAAATCTCCGGCGCGCGTTTGTGCCAGCCGGTGGTTAACTGGTAGGCGTGGGCTGTTTTCAGCAACGCCTCTTCTTTAAAATGCGGCCCCATCAACTGCATACCAATGGGCAAACCGCGCGAATCGAATCCTACCGGGAAGGACAATCCCGGAACACCCGCCAGGTTGGCCGGTAGGGTAAATACATCTTCCAGGTACATGGCTAATGGGTCGTCCGTGTGTTCGCCCAGACGGAAAGCCGTGCTGGGGGCCACTGGACAGGCAATCACGTCTACCTCCTGGAAGGCTTTCAAAAAATCTTGGCGGATAAGAGTACGTACCTTTTGGGCCTGGCCGTAATAGGCGTCATAATACCCGGCAGAGAGCGCATAGGAGCCGAGCATGATACGACGCTTGACCTCCGCGCCCAATGCAGCCCCACGCGATTTATTGAACACGTCCCAAAGCGATTGAGATGGCTCGCGCAGGCCAAAGCGCACCCCATCATAACGCGCCAGATTGGCCGAAGCCTCGGCTGGCGCGATCAGATAGTAAACCGGTAATGCGTACTCAGTGTGCGGCAGGTTCACGGGCTGGGCTATCGCGCCCAGCGCTTCCAGGTGGGTAATTGCCGCCCTGACTGCTGAATCTACCTCGGGCTGCATTCCCGCGATGAAATACTCTTCTGGAACGCCCACGCGCAGCCCTTTCAAGTCTGTTGAGCGACCCAATTGAACATTGGGAGCGGGCAGGTTGCGGCTGGTCGAATCGCGCGGGTCAAAGCCAGCCATTTGGTTGAACAACAAGGCCACCTCTGCGGCACTGGAGGCAAACGCGCCCACCGAATCCAACGAAGACCCGTAAGCCACCAGACCATACCGCGAGACTCGCCCGTAAGTGGGCTTTAAACCCGTGATTCCACAGTAAGAAGCCGGTTGGCGGATGCTGCCGCCGGTATCGGAGCCAGTGGCTGCTGGTACCAGGCGCGCCGCCACAGCCGCGGCGCTGCCGCCGCTGGAGCCTCCCGGTACCCGCTCCACATCCCAGGGGTTGTGCGTGGGGCCGTACGCCGAATTCTCGGTGGAGGAACCCATCGCGTATTCGTCCGTGTTGCTCTTACCCACCACCACCACGCCCGCATCTAATAAGCGCTGGACGGCGGTGGCCGTGTAGGGGGGAACGAAATTTTCAAGTATCTTCGAGCCGCAGGTGCAGCGGACATCGGCCAGACAGAGCACGTCTTTGATCATCACCGGCAGCCCCAACAACGCCGGCAGAGCAAATGCCGCCGAAGGGTCATCCTGCCGCATAGATTGATAGCGCTGGTCAGCCTCATCGGCCTGGCGCAAGGCCAATTCGGGGGTGTAGGTGATGAGTGTGTGCAAGCGCGGCTCGAGACGCTCGATGCGCGCCAGGCAAGCCAAAGTCAGTTCGCGGCTGGTGAAATCACCGCGACGCAGCCCGGCCAGCATTTCCTGGATGGTCATAGTTTCCGGCGCCAGGCTCATGGGTTACTCCAGCACCGGGGGAACGCGAAATTGGTTGTCTTCGCTTAGAGGAGCATTCCGCAGTACACTGTCAACGGAGAGTCCTTCTCTGGGTTCATCGGCGCGTAAAGGCGCTGCATCGAGGGCGGCTCCGGCGGTGGGCGCAATGCGGCTGGTGTCCACGGATTGCAGCCGGGCGGCGTAATCCAGGATGGCGGACAATTGTTGGCGATACCGCGCCAGTTCTTCGACGCTCAATTCCAGCCGGGCCAAATGAGCAATGTGTTCAACTTCTGCCTGGGTAAGACTCATGAGTTTGATTATAAATTAATAGTATCTACTCAACCAGAGTATGGTTCATTGTGAATTGGCGTGGCGAGCCTACCCCGAGCGCCCGGACTCACCTTTGCCTCCCTTTAGGTCGCTCACCGCGCCTTCTGGATGGCTATCGCTGATTGAAAAAATCCGCATACCAGCGGATGTAACCGTCGATGTGCGCTGCCCAGTAGGAATCATCATGGATGCCTTCAAACAGATACCAGTCGTGGGCTACCCCTGCCTGATTGAGCGCCTGTTCAAACTCCACCGCGCTGTCCAGGTAACGGTCATAGCGGCCACTGTCCAGATAAAAATGCGGCGACTTCCCATCTGGAATGGCAGCCAGAGTGGCAGGTAATCGCGAGGCCTCTCCAGTAAATACAGCCAGGCTGTGCGCGCCCACGGCCCCAAACAAATCGGCGTGGCGCAGGGCCAGGTGCACCGCCCAACCGGCCCCGCGAGAGATTCCGCCGATGGCCCGGCAGCGCGCCTCAGCGCATGTTGGGTAGGCCCCGTCCACCCAAGGAATCAACGCCTCCACCAGGGTCTGCCCGTATGCGCTCTCGCGGACATCGACCAAATCCAATTCTTCTTCAGGCATCACGATCAAGAATGGGCGCGCTTCGGCTGAGGCAATCAAGCGGTCGGCGGCTTCGTCGGCTCCCAGGTCATCCCAATGCAGGTTAGAGTAGCTCTGCCCATGCAGCAAGTACAGCACCGGATAGCGGGTTTGACCACTGGAATCAAAACAAGGCGGGGTGATCACACGCACCTTCAACGGAGATTTAAGCAGCGGCGCGCTGACCGCAACATCCTCCGCTTGCCCACTGGACTCAGCGCAGCGTGTAGGCGAAGGCGTAGGGGGCACGGGCGTGCCGGTGGGTGGCAAGGGGGTGACCGGGAACAGGTTCGTTTGCGTAGGGATGGTGGTCACCAAAGCGGTGGGCAGGGCGATTTGGGGTGTGGGCGCCGGCGCGGAACAAGCCCCCAACAGCAAAACCACGGCAATCAATCCCGACAGTATCCGATACATGCCTGCGATTATACCCCCACAGGAAGCTTGATAATTTCGCGTCATTGGGAATTGGCGTGGTGAACCCCGCATTTTCTCCTTGACGGTTCCTCTCCCCTCAGATATACTCTATTGGCCGGGGTGTAGCGCAGTTGGCAGCGCACTGCGTTTGGGACGCAGGGGTCGGCGGTT